>CAIXNB010000075.1 GCA_903920695.1 uncultured beta proteobacterium | reverse complement strand
TTTTGGCAAAGATCTTGAGGAACGCGACGCTTTGGTTGGAAATCTGGGTCAGACGATTGAATCGCTCGTAGTAGACCGGGATTCACAGAAAGTTGGTCTGCAGCGCCTGCAGGCAGAATTCGAAAAACTTGCAACGGACCGATCTGAACAGGTTCGGAAATTGGGTGAAGCACTTGAATTCCTGGTTGTTGACCGTGATTCACAGAAGGCTTCCCTGCGGCGTCTGCAGGCGGAATTCGACAAACTTGCGATGGATCGGGCTGAACAAGTCCGGACTCTGGACAAGGCGCTTGAATTGGTGGCGGCAGATCGGGACTCTCAAGTAGCGCGGTTAACTGAACTGGTCGCTGAACGCGGTGCGTCTGTCGAAGGTTTGGTCAAGACAATCGAATCATTGATCGTAGATCGAGACTCCCGGGGAGCGCTGGCGCGACACTATCAAGAGTTATCGGAGAATTTGCGTCGAGAGAGGGATGATCAAGTTGAAAAACTTAGAATGGAACTGGCGACAGTGTATAGATCAAAATCATGGCGTTTAACGTCACCATTGCGCTGGCTGATCCGAAAGCTATATGAAACCAGTCGAGCTGCACCTTCCAGCCATCCGCCCATACCCGCAAATCCCTCTGATCTGCAACTGAATGTTCCCTCGAATGTCGCAGATCAAGTTGACACCACTGCGCCAAACCAGGACGTGAATTTTCACATCCTGCTCGTTAGTCATTACTGCCCAACGCGTGCGCACGCCGGGGGATTGCGCATTCTTGATATTTATACCTTGATTCGCGATCAATATCCAAATGTCAAGTTGGATATTCTGACTTTCCACCGGCCGACTATAGACTGGTCGCTTGATGATATTTACAATATATTTGATAACGTCTACCTGTCGCCGACCGAGGACCTCACTCCCGACGTGTTAAATAATATCCGGGGATCGTCTGCAAGATACGATGTTATTGATTTACAGTTTCATCAAACGGGACACCAAATTGATGCCTTTCGACAGATCGGTTCGAAGGTAATTTTTACACCGATGGAATCGCTTGCGAAAGTAGCATTTTCAAAATCTCAAACCGATGGATCTGCCCCGAATGACTCAACTCTTCGCAAGAGGATCGCATTGATTCGTTCTGCTGCCGAAGAAGTAATTTTCTCTTTCAAGGCAGATAAAGTGGTTTGCGTTTCACGATCCGATGCCGCATTCTTGCGAGCCATAACATCTTCTCGGCGGGTTATCGGTGTCGATACAGGAGTTTCGCAACTCGAATTTTCTGCCGCACTTGCTCCAGGCTATGTTTGCAAAAAATCAGAAGAACGGCGTTGTAACATACTTTATGTGGCTTATTTCGGATCGGAAACCAACATCGTTGCATTGCGATGGTATCTGAACCATGTCCATAATATTATCAAAGATCATGTGCCGGGATATTGTCTGACCGTTGTGGGTAGAGGAGATCTATCAGGTTTCAATGAATATCAGGACAATTCAATTGAATTTGTCGGAGAAGTTCCCGCGATCGCGCCATGGATAGCCGAGGCCGGCGTCTGCGTTGCGCCGGCCTTGAGTGGATCAGGATTGCGCGGAAAGATAAATCAGTATTCCATCCTTGGTGTGCCCAGCGTTGCGTCGACAATAGCCCATAAGGGGCTGACGTATCAAGATGGTCGAAATATCTTCGTAGCAGACGAACCGGAACTATTTGCCGACCGTTGCGTTCGACTGCTTACCGATTTCGAGTTGAATAACCAAATGGGTCAAGCAGCACGAGAACTTTGTCTGGCAAATTATTCATGGCAGTCGAAGTGGCCCGCGCTTCGGGAAATCTACGATCTGAAGCAAGCGGAGATAGAAAATGCCGCCTAAGGTGTCGGTACTGGTGCCCTCCTACAATCACGGTCGGTATCTGACCGAGCGCATCGAGTCCATCATGACTCAGACCTACACGAATTTTGATTTGATTGTCATTGATGACCACTCCAGCGATACTTCGCATGTCGTCATTAGTGAATTGAAGCTTCGCCACCGGTTTGAATACTTGCGCAATACCCATAACTCTGGAACACCGTTCGCAGCCTGGGAAAAAATATGCAACCTGGCCACAGGTGAATATATATGGATATGCGAGAGTGACGATGTTGCAGCGCCCAATTTTCTTGAGAAAGCTGTTGCGAGTTTTTCCAATGAACCAGATGCAGTGTTATTCTACAGTGGGTCAAATATAGTTGACGAAGACAGTAAAATAATAGGTCACACTGACAGTTACTTTCATGACATTTGGAAGGATCATCGTTGGGACAAGGATTTTGTTGCGAATGGCAGCAGCGAATTACTTGACTTTCAATTGCGTGGCCAAACCGTGCCCAATATGAGTTCGGCTCTTTTCAAGGCAGGCGCATTCAGGAAATCCTGCAGACCGTTTTTGAAACGCCTCCGCCTTACCGGGGACTGGTTATTTGTGGGGGAAGTGATGAAACTTGGCCGTGTAATTTACTGCCATGAGGCGCTGAACAATTTTCGTAAACATGAAGTTACATCGCGTGTGCGTGTCAAATCAGCCCGCTCGCAAGCGGAGTTTATCGTTACAAAATACCGGCTATTTCGTAATAGTGGACAGTCTGTCGCAGCGTTTGCGCCGTTAATGGGGCCGGACGTAATTCGTTTCCTGTATGAGCCGGCGAGTTGGTGGGAGGTTGCAAAGGCACTTTGCAAAGTATCGTGGATTGATACATGTGGATTTTTTGCGCTGATTTTTTTGTCAACGATAAAAAGCAGATCCCTTATCGGAAAATTTAAAGAACGTTATAGGCACGCTCGGGCGTTGAAGAATATATGAAAAATGGAATGACGATTGATCCATCCTCTCGGATATTAATTACGGGCGGTACTGGTTTGGTTGGTCGGGCACTCTCTTCGACTTTAGCCGCAGAAGGTTTTTGTAATATTACCAGTGTCGGCAGTCGGGACTGCGATTTGCGAGACAGTGTCGCAGTTTCACGATTAATGGCAGAGGTCGCGCCCGAATATTTGTTTCATTTGGCTGCGCGTGTTCATGGCATTGGTGGTAATATGCGCTACAAGTCGGATATTCTTGTCGATAATGTACTGATCAATACCAATGTCATAGAACACTCGCGCCGCAGTGGGGTGAAGAAAATTGTTGCAATGGGTTCGGGCTGTGTCTATCCTGAATTGAAGGGACAGCAAGAACTATTTGAGGATCAAGTTTGGAGTGGACCGCCGCATGCCTCTGAAGATTCTTATGCCCACTCCAAACGGTTGATGCTCGCACAACTTAGTGCAGCCAAGGAGCAATACAATCTATCATCAGCCTTTGTAATAAGTGGGAACCTTTATGGTCCGCATGACAGTTTTAACGTTGATGAGGGGCATGTCATCCCCTCCCTGGTGGCAAAATTTTTTCAAGCTGCGCAGGGTGGGCATTCTGTGAAAGTGTGGGGTAGTGGGGTCGCGATTCGTGATTTCACCTTTTCTGACGATACCGCAACGGCATTAGTCGCAATCCTCCGGCATTTGGAGGGTGCGGTCAACATGGGAAGTGGCATGCGTCACCCTATTCGGGATATCGTTGAGACTCTTCAGGACATAACGGGTGTTCCAGTTGAATGGGACTCAAGCAAACCAGATGGTCAACTTGTTCGCTTCTATAATCTGGATAAACTTCGCAGCGTAGATTACCAGCCAAAGATGAAACTACGAGACGGTATACGAAGCACCTATAAGTGGTATGCAGCCAACTCCAGCATTGCGCGGAGATAGGTCTTGAGCGAAGTGCAAAAGATGCGGGTGAACCGGTCTGTCGCGGAGGTTCTCGCACGGAATAGGAACAACTTTGATCTTGTGCGACTGATTGCAGCATTATTGGTTATCTACGGGCATTCATTTTCGATTGTTCCGGATTCAGGCGAACGGGATTTTTCTCTTGCACTGTTTGGATATGCATCAGCAGGAATGGCTGTGAAAGCCTTTTTCTTTTTGAGTGGCCTGCTGGTGACAAATAGCCTTATTGAGAAACGTTCGATTATCGAGTACATGGTTTCCAGAATTTTCCGCATATTTCCAGCCTTGGCGTTTGTGCTATTAGCATCCGCTTTTGTACTCGGACCCTTGGCGACAGCTTTACCCACTGGTGACTATTTTGGTAATTCAAATACATATCTTTACATCAAGCGACAACTCTTGATGCAAAGTTGGGGAACTCAGGACTTGGGGTATTACAATCTTCCAGGTGTTTTTGCCGATAACCCCTATAAAAACAACGTGAACGCATCGTTGTGGTCGTTGGTGGTGGAATTTTATGCGTATTGTTTTCTTGCTGCGATATATATGATCGGGATGCTGGAAAAGCGGATGGCTACCGTTCTGATTGCACTTGTGGTGCTAGACTCTTTACTTCCTGTCAGAATTATTTTTTCGTTTCTCCCACGGGGGAACGAAGATTTCTCATTTTGCCATTTTGCTTTGCATGTGGTGCTTTAATTGCGCTACATAAAGACAAAGTCAGAATTTGCATTGAAGTTTGTTTCGGGTTTTTTTTCCTGTTTCTGTTGTTGCATGGAACAATATTTGAGAGATTCTTTTTCTATTTAGCCGTTTTTTCATGCATTATGTATTCGGCAACGAGTCGCATGATAATTCGGTTCCGACCGTCAATAGATATTTCGTATGGTGTTTTTTTGTGGGGGTTTCCGATTCAGCAATCGCTTGCGCACTGGCTTCCACAATTGAGTCGGGTTGAGAATTGCATACTATCTATACTTATCGCTGTTTCGATGGGGTTCTTGTCTTGGGTGTTGGTAGAGAGTAATGCAATAAAGCTTGGAAAGAAAGTGGCAATGCGATTTTCCGTGCAATGAAAGTTGTTGTAGATGGTCAGTTACATCATCTTATTTCATAGTTGCTGTAGTCCGTTAAAGACAATGGGTTCCGCTGCCAATGGAATCGGTGTGCGGCGAAGTTTCAGAATAGGCCGTAGAAAGATTATTTGAAAAATGAAAAAGAAAGCACTTATCACGGGTATTACGGGCATGGTGGGTTCTCACCTGACTGATTATCTACTCGAGCATACCGATTGGGATATCTACGGGCTATGCCGCTGGCGCAGTCCGTTGGATAACATATCTCATTTGTTACCGCGCATAAATTCGAGTGATCGCGTTCATTTGGTTTATGGCGATTTGCGTGACTACTTGTCAATTCACGAGGCTGTGCGAAAGGCGCAACCGGATTTTGTTTTCCATCTTGCAGCACAAAGCTATCCAAAAACCAGTTTTGATTCCCCGCTGGATACCCTTGAGACGAATGTGCAGGGTACGGCGAATGTTTTGGAGGCATTGCGAAAGAATAGCGTGGAGGCGGTCGTCCATGTGTGCGCATCCTCTGAGGTTTTTGGGCGCGTGCCGAAGGAGAAACTCCCGATTGATGAGGAGTGTACCTTCCATCCGGCCTCGCCTTATGCAATTTCCAAGGTGGGCACTGATTTGCTTGGTCGCTATTACGCAGAGGCCTATGGCATGACCGTGATGACGACCCGCATGTTTACGCACACCGGACCGCGCCGGGGCGATGTATTTGCTGAGTCTACATTCGCAAAACAGATTGCAATGATTGAGGCGGGGCTCATACCTCCCGTCGTGAAGACGGGCAATCTTGATTCCTTGCGCACGTTTGCAGATGTTCGCGATGCCGTCAGGGCGTACCATATGTTAGTGACGGTCAACCCGGTTCCGGGCGCTTACTACAACATCGGGGGCACTTACACGTGCACCATTGCTGACGTCTTGAATACTTTGGTGGCGATGTCCACAGTTAAGAATATTCAGGTTGAAACGGACCCCGAGCGCCTTCGCCCCATAGATGCTGATCTGCAAGTGCCGAACACTGCAAAATTCAGGGCGGTTACGGGTTGGGAGCCCACAATCAAGTTTGATAAGACCATGCGCGACCTGCTTGAGTATTGGCGCGAGCGCGTCAGGTCGGGCCAGGGCTTTTTGACTCGTTGACATATGGGTACGATCGTTCGGGCTAGGGCACCTCTCAGACTTGGACTTGCTGGTGGCGGCACAGATGTCGCTCCATACTGTGATATTCATGGCGGGTATGTTCTTAACGCCACACTAGATCGTTACGCATATGCGGTAATCAAGACGCTGGATGATTCGACATTGCGCTTCATTGCAACAGATCAGCAATTGGAAAAGGTCAAAGTTGTTTCAGACCCTTTGACGCTGAACGGCAAGCTCGATCTTCACAAGGCCGTCTACAAGCACATGATCGAGCATTACAACGGGGGGCGACCGATTCCGCTCGAGTTGAGTACTTTTTGTGATGCGCCTGCGGGGTCTGGGCTGGGTTCTTCATCAACGCTAGTGGTTGTAATGATTCGCGCATTCGCTGAATTGCTGAATCTTCCATTGGATGATTACACCATTGCCCACTTGGCATTTAACATTGAACGTGTTGATTGTGGTTTGCAAGGAGGTCGGCAGGATCAGTATTCTGCGACCTTTGGTGGGTTCAATTTCATGGAGTTTTACGCGAATGAGCGAGCGGTGATCAATCCACTGCGCATCAAAAGCTGGATCATTTGTGAACTTGAAGCATCATTGGTTCTGTTTTATACCGGGGTGTCGCGGGAGTCTGCCAGGATCATCGCAGATCAAAGCAGTAACATTACTTCCGGCTCGGTTGATGCCATGGAAGCGATGCATGGCATCAAGCGCGAAGCTTTGGTGATGAAGGAATGTCTACTCAAAGGAGATTTTGGTGGCATTGTTGACTCAATGAGGCAAGGATGGGATAGCAAGAAGCGCTCGGCCAAGACAGTATCGAATCCGTATATTGACGAGATTTACGATGCTGCAGTCAACGCTGGTGCATTGTCAGGCAAGGTGTCTGGGGCGGGTGGCGGCGGTTTCATGATGTTTTTTGTGCCAACTGAGCGTCGTATGGAGGTGATTCGCACCCTTGATAAATTCAAGGGACAAGTTAGCAACTGCCACTTCACAAAGCATGGCACTCAGGCCTGGAGAATTTCATGAAGGCTTATATTTTTTCTCAAATTTCAGAGGCAAGTCGCGTGATGTCAAGCATGCAAACCGACGAGGCGTTACTTGTCAAAATTGGTGTAGCGGCACAGGCATGCATTGACAGCCTTCAGCAGGGGGGCAAACTATTGCTAGCTGGTAACGGAGGCAGTGCTGCTGATGCACAACATATTGCAGGAGAATTTGTCAGTCGCTTTGCATTTGACCGGCCAGGACTTCCGGCCATTGCGCTGACGACAGACACCTCCATACTGACAGCGATTGGTAATGACTATGGGTACGAGAAGCTTTTTTCGCGGCAAGTACAGGCACTCGGCCAAAAGGGGGATGTTTTCATTGGCTACTCGACCTCTGGCAAGTCGCCAAATATCTTGCGTGCATTTGAAGAGGCCCGTACTCGCGGACTTATTTGCATTGGGCTGACTGGCAGTCGACGCGGAAGCATGCAGGAAAGATGCGATCATATTCTGGAAGTTCCATCTTCCGATACACCCAAGATACAGGAAGGTCATCTCGTTATCGGTCACATACTTTGTGGATTGGTCGAGAACGCAATATTCAAGGCATGAATTCATGGAGGCAATAGTTTTGGCGGGAGGGTTGGGCACCCGGTTGCGTCATGTTGTTCCGGAATGGCCCAAACCCATGGCTCCTGTTGCCGGGCGTCCTTTCCTGGAGATTCTGCTTAAATCGCTGGCCAAGAAGGGATTCCATCGCGTGGTGCTTTCGCTGGGTTACATGGCGGATAAGGTAGTGTCATATTTTGGTCCGAGGTATGCGGGCCTTGAACTGGTTTATCAAATAGAACCAGAGCCCTTAGGCACCGGCGGGGCGCTGCGACTGGCCCTGACGCAATGCACTGCTGATCATGTGTTTGTGTTCAATGGAGATACTTACCTTGATCTTGAAATTTCAAACCTGGAAAGTCACTGGCAGAAACGGCGCGCTCCGATTATCGTTGCGCGTGAGCTGACCGATACCGCGCGTTACGGAAGATTGGACGTCAACCTCGAACGGGGACTCGTTGTTGGATTCGCCGAGAAAGGCATGAGCGGGGCGGGCCTGATTAATGCTGGTTGCTATGTATTCCCAACCGATATGTTGCAAGATTTTGAGTTGAATGAGCCATTTTCATTGGAGTCGGATTTTTTGAGCAAGGTTGTGGCTAGGCGGCAGTTTGATCTATTCGTGACCAATGGTCATTTTATTGATATCGGAATTCCCGAGGATTACAGTCGTGCGCAAACCGAATTCGCTGGTATTTGGAAGTGACCCGTCCAAAAGCTCTCTTTTTGGACCGAGACGGCGTGATCAACGTCGATCACGCCTATGTTTTCAAACCGGATAACTTTGAATTCATTGATGGCATCTTTGAATTATGTAAAGTAGCCAAGCGGCACGGCTATTTGATCTTTGTCATAACCAATCAGGCGGGTATTGGTCGCGGGTATTACACCGAGCAGGAATTTCTTGAACTGACCGATTGGATGTGTCAAACATTCCTTCGTCAGGATGTCGATATCGCCAAGGTCTATTATTGCCCTTTCCATCCTGATTACGGTATCGGGAAGTACAAGATGAATACTCCTAATCGAAAGCCTGGACCTGGAATGCTTCAGCAGGCAAAAGCTGAATTTCAGCTTGATCTTGCAAGCTCAATCTTGGTTGGAGATAAAGAAACTGACATTGAGGCCGGTATTGCTGCCGGTGTGGGCTGTAATCTGCTGTATGTGGCGGCCGGTTTGGCAGAAACCAGAGCAACGGCCATTGTGAAGCGCCTCTCTGACGTAACCAATTTTTTCGGATGATAATTTCGGTGGAAAGTTAGGAGATCCCGATGCCAAATCAGCATTTTGATTCCCGCATGCCCTTGAGCAATTTGGCCTGCTCAACCGGGCTGGCCAGACAGTAATGCGCAAACACGCTGTCGGCCTCCACGTAACGCACGTCGTGGCCCTGCAGCGTGGCCTGGTACCCCCAATTAATTTGACTGTAGATAGAAGGCACTCACCTCGGCTGTCATGGGACCCGGTTTGCCGTCGCCAATCGCACGGCCGTCAATCTTAGTGACCGGTGTGACCCCGCCCAGGGTTCCGGTGACGAAGGCCTCGTCAGCTGTGTAGACCTGTGCCAGAGTGAAGTCGCACTCGCGCGCCTCGCGCCCTTGTGCGCGCCAGACGTCGATAACCTTTTGCTGTGTGATGCCCTTAAAGTTGTACAGGCCGGTTGAAGTCCAGAGTTCCCCTCGACGCACGATGAAGAAGTTGGTTGAGTTGCAGCTCGCCACAAAGCCACGCGAGTCGAGCATCAGCGCCTCGTCGGCACCCATATTGATTGCTTGAATCAGCGATTGGATCAGATTCAGTCGGCTGTGTGAGTTCAGTCGCAGGTCAAACACGTCGGGGTTGCTAGTCCGAAAGGTTGAGGTCAGCAGCGCCAGACCACGCGCCCGGGTTTCGGGCTTGGGTATCTTGAACTCAGCGACGATCACCACGGTCGCACCGCCAATCACAAAGCGCGGGTCCTGGTTCACCGTTTTCTTGATGCCACGCGTCACCATTAGGCGCACATGAGCGCCGTCTGTCATTCCGTTGCGCTCCAGCGTAGCAAGTATTGCACTTCGAACTTGGTCACGGTTCATGCCGATGTCCAGCGCAATCGACGCGGCCCCCTCAAATAGTCGGTCCAAATGTGCTTCCAGGCTGATCAGATGCCCCCGCACCAAACGCAGGCCCTCCCAGACGCCGTCACCCAGTACAAAGCCGCTGTCAAAAATTGAAACCTTTGCTTCATTGCGGAAAAAAAACTCGCCGTTGACATAGATCAGCACAGCGTCATTGCGGGCATCCGCAACATAGCCCTGTGCGCTCTCGGACGTGAATGCAATCATGGTTAGATGTTCCTGAAATAGCTAGAAACTGAACTCGTTGTGACTTGCGAGAAAGGCTTGCGTACGCACTTGGCGCGGATGCTTGAGGACTTCGTCTGGCGTACCCGATTCATGAATGACGCCGTCGGCAATAAAGAGCACCCGGCTGGCAAAGTGGTAAGCAAAGCCGACCTCGTGCGTCACCAGCAACATCGTACGGCCTTCCTGAGCCAGCGCGCGGATTACGCTCAGGACTTCGCCAACCAGTTCCGGGTCCAGCGCAGAGGTCGGTTCATCGAACAGCAGGAGTTGGGGCTCCATTGCCAGTGCGCGGGCGATGGCTACGCGTTGCTTTTGCCCGCCTGAAAGTCGTGCGGGATAAGTCAGCGCCTTGTCCGCGAGCCCAACACGAGCCAGTTGCGCGGTAGCCAACTCACGTGC
Organism: uncultured beta proteobacterium; assembly: GCA_903920695.1. Taxonomy (GTDB): domain Bacteria; phylum Pseudomonadota; class Gammaproteobacteria; order Burkholderiales; family Burkholderiaceae_C; genus Rhodoferax. Next base: position 74,336 of record CAIXNB010000075.1, on the reverse strand, counting down.
CTTGTCCCGCGCCATGCCGCGCACCGTGCGGAGTCCTTCCATCACATTTTGAAGGGCGGTCATATGGGGGAACAGGTTGAACTGCTGAAACACCATGCCTACGCGCTGGCGCACGCTTGTCAATTCGGCCTCGGTGTAGATACGCTCGGTGTTGGTCCCACGCTTTCGCGCCGAGCCAAGCGCCTGCCCAGCCAGTTCGACGCATCCGGCGCTTGGTAGTTCCATGAAATTGAGGCAGCGCAAGAGCGTGCTCTTGCCCGAACCGGACGCGCCCAAAATAGCGATGCACTCACCTGGCGCCACATCGAGGTTGATCCCTTTGAGAACATCCAGCGGGCCAAAGTTTTTGCGCAGGCCGGTCACGCGGAGCAAGGGCGCGATGGTATTTGTCATGGGCATTTCAGTCAGACTGGCGCAGCTTGCGCTCGAGCACATAAGTGGCCTGCACCAGCGGGTACAGCACGGCAAAGAAGATCAAGGCGATTACGGTGTAGGTCTCGATCGGGTTGTAGTTGATTGAGGCAATCAGTTTGCCCTGCTGCAGCAATTCCACATAAGCCACGGCGGACGCGAGCGTAGACATTTTAAAGATCTCGATGCAGCGGTTCGTCAGCGCCGGAAGCATGCGTTTGACAGCCTGCGGCAGGATGATGCGGCGCATTGCTTGCGCGCTGCTCATGCCAATCGCGTGCGCTGCCTCCCATTGGCCGCGCTCGATGGATTGGATTCCAGCACGGAAAATCTCCCCGGAAAATGCCCCCGAGTTGAGTGATATTCCAAGGGCCGCAGCCATCAGCGGGCTGATCTCGAACGGCACCAGCATCGGCAGCGCAAAGTAGAACCACAGAATCTGCACCAGCACCGGTGTATTTCGAAAGAACTCGACAAAAAGGCTTGCAGGCAGGTAAAACACCCTGCGCTTCGAATAACGCGCCAGTCCCAGCAGCAGACCCAGGCCCAGGCCCAGCACCAGGCAGATCGCAAAAATCCTCAAGGTTCCCGCCACGCCCGCGATTAGCGCGTCCGTGTTGGAAAAGACAGAAGTAAAGTCCCAGCGGTAGGCCATCTGCGCGCCTTAGTGGACGGTGCTCTCGCCACTGACGGCAAGCCGGCGCTCAAGTCGGTGCGCCAGCAGGCTCGTGATCGAGATGAAAACAAAATAGATCAACGCCGTGACGGTAAACACTTCCAGCGGCCGAAAAGTTTTTTGCGCCAACTCGTTGGCCTGAAACAGCAGGTCCGCATAAGACACGGTGGCCACCAGCGTGGTCGTCTTCATCAATTCGATCGACCGCTCCATGAAGGCCGGAATCATCCGCTTGACGGCCTGCGGCAGGATGATGCGGCGCATCGACTGCGAATGTGTCATGCCAATCGCGCGCGCCGCCTCCCACTGGCCGCGGTCGATCGATGCGATGCCGCCCCGAAACACCTCGGCAAAGAAGGCAGACGACTGTATGGAAAATGTCAGCGCTGCCGCCACAAACGGTGTCATCTCCACCCTTATTAAGATCGGCAGGGCAAAGAAGAACCAGAACAATTGCACCAGCGGCGGCGTGGTACGAAAGAACTCAATGATGAGACCCGCCGGCCACGACAGGTATCGCCGGGTTGAGAGCCGCAAAAGAGCTAACCCCAAGCCCAGCGGCACGCCAAAGGCAAGCGCCGTGCCAGTCACCTTTAGCGTGTTGGCCAGTCCCTGGGCCAAAAAGCCCGAGTTGGACAGAACAGGTGCGAAGTCCCAGTGGTACAAGGGCGATCCGTCACTACAGATTTATCAGAGCATTTCTTTCATCACCGGCGGTGACGCCTTGGGGTCCAGCCCGAATCCAAGCAGAAACTCGTCGTACCACTTCTGCGTCTGCCCGCTCTTGTAGTGGGTGGCCAGGGCCTTGTCCACAAAGGCCAGAAAGGCCTTGTCTTCCTTGCGCACGGCCGCGCTGGAAGCCTGTGATTGTGCTGGCGTGGGCACCACGATCTTGCCTGTGCCAAGCTTCTGGCGTGCGGCCAACAGCGGTGGATGAAACAGGCAAACTGCGTCTGCCCGGCCCGCTTGAAACGCGGCAATGGCCTCCGGGTTGCCCGGGAAGCGTTGGATCGTCGCTTTTGACACGTTTTCTGAAAGGAATTTGTCCATGCTGCTGGCTTGCGGCACGGCGATGCGCACGCTCGGCTGGTTCAGGTCGGACCATTTGGCGGCGGCCAAGTCGTCGCGCGCCAGTACCGCCAATGAGTAGTACAACAGCGGAGCCTGCGGAAAGTCTACGGCTTGGGCGCGCTCGGGCGTGGCGTCCATCATGTACATGATGTCGATCTTGTTGCTCTGCAGTGCGGCAATCGCTGTGCCCCAAGTCACCTCGATCGGTTCGAACTTGACGGCGAGCGCTGCGGCCATCGCCTTGCCCAGCGAAACGCCAACACCTGACGACCATTCGCCGTTCTTCGGGTCTTTGGAAAACCACGGCGGCGCCTGCGTCACGCCCACGCGCAGAGTGCCGCGCTGCTTGATCTGGTCGAGTGTGCCTCCGGCCTGTGCGTTGGAGATAAGCGGAACCATCAGGCCCATTGCGCCGGCGGCAAGACCGGAGAGGGTGGTACGGCGATCGATTGTCATTTGATTGCTCCTGTGAACTAGGTTGGGTTGGAAGAAACAACGGCCGGGGTGAGTCTTTGAGAGTTTCCGTTATTGAGACGCCGCGGCCCATTTGGACGGTTACCTTAATGGGCATCGTCGGCAACGGTGTAACTGCTATCGATCACATCACTCCCCAGCAATAAATCGCCAATGCCTTGTGTCGCAATCAATCATATACTCATAAATAGCCAAATAAAATGGACCAATTAATTTTTTAGATTACAATTTTCCGACATATTGCAAATTGCGACAAGACAATGACTCTAAAAAGTTCTGAACTTCATGGTTTGGATGCGCCGGTGGTCTGGGACACGGAGCGTGCTTTCCAGCATCTAAACAAGCTTGGGCAAGCCGCTACCAAGCGCACAGCCGAACGGCGTCTGCATGAACTCGCCATTCTGCCTGCTGCGTTGAAATTGGAAGATCTGGAGGACGAATTTGGTCGCAAGCCGATACCCTGCGTGCTTACTTGGCAAGCCCAACAAGCCCGCAAGAATCGACTGCTGGTGGTGTATGTGCAGCTTTGTCTGTTGCCGGGCGGTAACGATTGCCTTCACGCCAATGATGCGCGGGGGGCGCGTTACTGGGTGCCGCTGGAAGCCTCCACGGACACGCAAAAAAGCCTGCAGACGGCCTTAACGCTGCTCCAGGCGCACATCAGCAAGCCCATAGCTGCCTTCCCTCATGGCCGCCTGGTCAGCCTGGTCCGACATGCGTCTGCCATCGCCGAGATAGGGTTTAACCTGTTGAGCTACCCACCTGTGCTTGACGAACAAGCAGTTACCCGTGCGGGCTCTGGCGGCGCGACCCACACCCCCCATCTCAAACGACTGGAGGCCGAAAGCATTCACATTCTTCGAGAAGCCGTCGCCGAGTCCGAGAACCCCGTCATGCTGTATTCGGTCGGCAAAGACAGCGCCGTCATGTTGCATCTGGCGCGCAAAGCTTTTTTTCCAGCACGCCCGCCATTTCCTCTGCTGCATGTGGATACGCGTTGGAAATTTCAGGAGATGTATCTCTTTCGTGATCTTATGGTGCGTCACAGCGGCATGAAATTGCTGGTGCATACCAACCCTGACGCCATCGCCAAAGACATCAATCCGTTCGACCACGGTTCGGCCTTGCACACTGACATCACCAAGACCGAAGGACTTAAACAGGCGCTGAACCACTACAAATTCGATGTTGCATTTGGCGGCGCCCGGCGTGACGAAGAAAAATCCCGCGCCAAGGAGCGCATCTTCTCATTCCGCACCGCGAGCCACCACTGGGATCCAAAGAACCAGCGTCCCGAACTCTGGAATCTCTACAACACCCGCAAAAGCAAAGGTCAGAGCATCCGGGTCTTTCCACTTTCCAACTGGACGGAAATCGATATCTGGCAATACATCCACCAGGAGAGTATTCCGGTCGTGCCGCTCTACTTTGCCAAGGAGCGACCGGTGGTGGTTCGCGATGGCATGATGTTGCTGGTTGACGATGCCCGCATGCGTCTGCTACCCGGCGAAGAAATCCAGGCCCGGCAAGTGCGGTTTCGCACACTTGGCTGCTACCCCTTGACCGGTGCTGTGGAATCGCAAGCCAGCAATGTCCCGGAGATCATTATTGAACTCATTCATGCCCGCAGTACCGAGCGGCAAGGCCGGGCCATCGATTCCGATTCCACTGCGAGTATGGAAAAGAAAAAACAGGAGGGCTATTTCTGATGTCGCGCAAGCCCAAGCTCACTTCAGATTTGGAGAGCCACAGACCGGCGGTGGCTCGACCAACCAGCATCGAGGCCTTTCTTCAACAGCAACAGGGCCAGGACCTGCTGCGTTTCATCACCTGCGGCAGCGTTGATGACGGCAAGAGCACGCTGATTGGTCGCTTGCTCTGGGATTCGCAACAGTTGTTCGACGACCAAATCGCCACTCTCAAGATCGAATCCAAAAAATACGGCACGCAAGGCGACGACATTGATTTTGCATTGCTCGTCGACGGTCTCGCGGCTGAGCGCGAGCAGGGCATCACCATCGACGTGGCCTATCGCTTCTTCGCCACCAGCAAGCGCAAATTCATTGTGGCCGACACGCCGGGGCATGAACAGTACACGCGCAACATGGTGACGGGTGCTTCCACCGCTGAGGCCGCCCTCTTGCTGGTGGATGCGCGGTTGGGTGTGCTTACACAAACCCGGCGGCACGCCTATCTGGTTTCACTAATGGGCATTCGCCAGGTTGTTTTGGCTGTCAACAAGATGGATCTGGTGGGCTTTGATGCAAGTGTCTTCGAGCGCATCAAGGAGTGCTTCGCACAATTCGCGCAAACGCTGGGTTTTTCCAATGTGACCGCTATACCGCTCAGTGCGCTCAAAGGCGACAACATCACCCGGCGCTCAGTCAATACCGCCTGGTATAGCGGTCCGACCCTGATGGGGTATCTGGAGACGCTTCCGGTAGAGCGGCAGACTTCAGAGCGCTTGGTCTTTCCGGTGCAATGGGTGAATCGGCCTGACGCCGGATTTCGCGGCCTGAGCGGCACGATCGCGGAAGGTCGTGTCAAAGTGGGCGACCCAATTCGTGTCACCGCCACGGGCCAGTGCGCGAAGGTTGCTGACATCGTCACCATGAACGGTTCGCTTTCACAAGCCTGTGCCGGCGACGCAGTAACCCTCACACTGGACAAGGAAATTGACGCTTCACGCGGCGACGTCATCTCCCTGAGTCAAAGCCCGCTGGAGACCAGTGACCAGTTTGAATGCGTGCTGGTGTGGATGAGCGAAGAGGCTGGTCTTGTTGGCCGCAGCTACGACATCAAACTGGCAACACAATGGGCGGGCGCGTCCATCACCAACATCAAGCACCGCATCGACATCAACACACTGGCCCACGAAGCCAGCACCAAGTTAGCTCTCAACGACATCAGCGTCTGCAACATCGCCACCAGCAAACCGCTGGTAGTTGACAACTACCAAAGCTCCCGCACGCTCGGCGGTTTCATTCTGATTGACCGCCTTAGTCATGCCACGGTGGCTGCCGGCATGATTCGTCACAGCCTGCGTCGTTCGCAAAACGTCCACAAGCAAGCACTGTCCATCACGCGGATGGAGCGTGAAAAGCTTAACGGTCACCCGGGCCGGGTCATCTGGTTCACCGGCCTGTCCGGCTCCGGGAAATCCACCCTCGCCAATGCGCTGGAAGTGGCGCTGTACGCACGGGGTCGGCGCACTTATGTTCTGGACGGCGACAACATCCGCCAGGGCCTGAACAAGGACCTGGGCTTTACCGATGCGGATCGGGTGGAAAACATCCGACGCATTGCCGAGGTTGCCAAACTGATGATGGATGCCGGGGTGATTGTGATGACGGCATTCATCTCGCCCTTCACGAGAGAACGGCAAATGGCCAGGGACCTGATTGGTCCCGATAACTTTGTTGAGGTCTACGTGAGCACGTCGTTAGAGGTGTGCGAGAAGCGGGACGCCAAAGGGCTATATCGAAAGGCACGCAATGGACAGTTGCCAAATATGACAGGAATCAACAGCCCCTACGAAGTTCCGGAGCAAGCTGACGTTACACTGGACTGTAGCAACCGATCTCTTGCTGCCTCGGTTGCAGAACTGCTCACAACACTCAAAATTTAAACAAAGCGGGGGGCTGTCATATCGATAGCGCAGTCCCCCGCCGGCTCATGTCATTTCGTGTCTCTATCGTCATCGTCAATTGGAATTCATGGCAGCTACTTGAGCAGTGTCTGCAGGCTTTGACACGCCAAACATGCCAGGATTTCAGGGTCATTGTTGTTGACAATGCGAGTATGCAGCCCATGCCAGCGCACTTTCTTGAATTGCATCCCCGCATTCAATTGAAATGCAGTGCTACCAATCGCGGTTTTGCCGCGGCAAACAACTGGGCTATCAAGGAAGCACACGATGCCGACTGGATCGTTCTGCTTAACCCTGATGTCTTCGCGGAGCCCGATTGGTTGGCCACACTGCTGGCAGCAGCCCGGCAGAACACTGCTTACGCAGCGTTCGGTAGTCGCCAGCTGATGGCCAGCAATGAAAGTCTGCTCGACGGCGATGGAGATGTTTACCACATCAGTGGGTTGGTCTGGCGCCACGGCTATGGCAAACCCGTTGCGGCAGCAAGCAATACGCTGCGTGAGGTCTTTGCCCCATGTGCTGCTGCCGCACTGTACCGCAGGGATGCATTGCTGGATGTGGGTGGGTTCGACGAAGATTTCTTCTGCTACGTAGAAGACGTCGATTTGGGTTTTCGATTGCGATTGCTGGGATACCGCAGCCTGCTGGTACCGGGCGCAGTGGTGCGTCATGTTGGCGCAGCCACCAGTGGTGGCGGACAAAGTGATTTTGCGGTTTACCATGGGCACCGTAATTTGGTCTGGTGTTTTGTCAAGAACATGCCCGCGCCACTATTCTGGTTGCTCCTGCCCCTGCATCTGGCGATGAACCTGGTGATGATCGGCGTTTTTGCCTCCCGTGGTCGTGGCCGCCTGATTCTCCGCGCCAAGCGCGATGCGCTGCTGGGGCTACCAGGGATGTGGCGCAAGCGCAAGGCTTCCCGAGGAACGCGAGTCGCGGCATCAGGCCAGATCTGGAAAATGCTGACCAAGTCAATTCGGTAAGCGCTACAACCATGCTTCAATTCTTCCGACGCCCCCGCATTGATAAAACCTCTGAGTACAATTTTGCAGGCTGTCCGCACGAAGGATCACTCGAACCAGCGCAGCACTTTGCATGACCACCCCCATAACAACCGTCAACCCCCACGCCCCCCAACCCACCTCCCTGGTGGCACTGGGCCAAAGTCTGTGGCGCAACCGTCAACTCATAGTGCAGATGACCAAGCGCGATGTGGTGGGCCGCTACAAAGGTTCGGCCATGGGCTTGGCCTGGTCCTTTTTCAACCCGGTGTTCATGCTCGTGGTCTACACGTTCGTTTTTTCGGTGATCTTCAAGTCTCGTTGGGGTGGCGCCGGAGGCGACGACAGCAAGACGCAGTTTGCTGTGCTGCTTTTTGTCGGCATGCTGGTGATGAGCCTATTCAGCGATGTGCTCAATCGCGCTCCCAGTTTGATCCTCGGCAACGTCAACTACGTCAAGAAAGTAGTATTCCCGCTTGAAGTGCTGCCTGTGATCGCCGTGGGAGTAGCACTGTTTCACAGCCTTGTCAGCCTGGGCGTGCTACTGGCGGCCTTTGCGCTCTTCAATGGCTACCTGCACTGGACGCTTATCTTTGCGCCGCTCGTGCTGGCGCCCTTGATCATTCTCAGCACCGGTTTGGCCTGGATGCTGGCCTCATTGGGGGTGTTTCTGCGGGACGTAGGGCAGTTTGTGGGCATCGTCACTACCGGCCTGATGTTTCTTGCGCCTGTCTTCTATCCCATAACGGCTGTCCCTGAAGATTTTCGCCCCTACATCATGGCCAACCCGCTGACCTTCATCATTGAGCAAACGCGTCAAGTTCTGATCTGGGGGCATCAACCGGACTGGCTGGGCCTGGGCATCTACACAGTGCTTGCCACGTTGGTCGCCTGGGGTGGCTACGCCTGGTTTCAGAAAACCAGAAAAGGCTTTGCTGATGTCCTCTAACGCCATCGCCATTGAGGTGAGCCACCTCAGCAAGCGCTACGAGATCTATGACACGCCGCGAAGCCGGCTCAAGCAATTTGTTCTGCCGCCCATACAACGCCTTGTTGGACAGGGGAAAAAACAATATTTCCGGGAATTCTGGGCGCTGCAAGACGTTTCCTTTGTGGTCAAAAAAGGTGAGACGGTCGGTATTGTTGGTCGCAATGGCAGTGGTAAATCGACCCTGCTGCAAATGATCTGCGGCACACTGAGCCCTACCAGCGGCAGCATTCAATGTACCGGGCGCGTCGCCGCTCTGCTCGAACTGGGAGCCGGCTTCAACCCTGAATTTACCGGGCGCGAGAATGTTTACCTGAATGCATCGGTTTTGGGCCTGAGCACAGAAGAAATTAACGCCCGCTTTGACGAAGTCGCTGCCTTTGCCGACATTGGCGCTTTCATTGAGCAACCGGTCAAGACCTACTCCAGCGGGATGATGGTCCGACTCGCCTTTGCCGTGGCCATCAACGTGCAACCGGATATCCTGATCGTGGATGAGGCGCTGTCTGTTGGCGACGAGCTTTTTCAACGCAAATGCTTTTCCCGCATCGAAACCATTCGCGCCAAGGGCGCTACCATCTTGTTTGTCTCCCACTCAGGCGGCACCATCGTCGAGCTGTGCGACCGCGCTGTGCTGCTCGATGCGGGCGAAAAACTGGCGATTGGACCGCCCAAGCAAATTGTCTCGCGTTATCAAAAACTGCTGTATGCACCGGCCCACCTGCGCGAAGCTGTGCGAACGCAAATTCAGCAGGGGGAAGCCAATACACATCTAAACACAGCGATTTCAGAGAATGTGTCCGAGCCCGAAGCCTTGCCCATCAAGAAAGAAATCTTTGAAAGCTATGACCCCAACCTTAAGCCAAGTAGCACGATCGAGTACGAAGCCATAGGCGCCCGCATCGAGTCGCCCATGGTTCTGACGTTGGCGGGTGAACCGGTCAACAACCTAGTGCGGGGCAACACCTACCGTTACGTCTATACCGTAAACTTTGCCCAACGTGTCACCAACGTTCGCTTCGGCATGTTGATCAAAACCACGTCCGGAGTGGAGTTAGGTGGCGCCACGTCAGATCGATCCCTGACCAACGGAATTGTCATAGTGGAGCAGGGTGATTGCGTGCGGGTTGAGTACCAGTTTAATTGCCGACTGAATGCGGGCATGTATTTTTTGAATTCCGGTGTTTCAGGGGAAATCGAAGGTGAGCTCAGGCACTTACACCGTGTGATTGATGCGTTCTGTTTTCGTGTTGTGAGCGATACAGCCGGATATTTAACCGGCGTGGTTGATTTCGCTTGTATTCCCGAAGTGATTTTTGAATAATTTCTCATGCTGAATTTTCTTTGCATAGGCGCGCAAAAGTGCGGAACAACATGGCTGTATGAGGCTCTGTCTAGGCACCCACAATTTGCGTTTCCTGGGGGCAAAGAAGTCCACTTTTGGGACCGTCCGGGTGACCGTACAGTGCAGTGGTATTGTGGGCTGTTTTCGGATGACCAGAAAATTAATGGAGATATAACCCCCTCATACGCCATTCTTAGGCCGGATGTCATCCGGAACATTCATCAGGTGTTACCACACCTCAAGTTAGTCTATTTGGTACGTAACCCGATTGACCGCGCTTGGTCTTCTGCAAAGATGGCATTAGCCCGTGCTGAAATGACCATGGATGAAGCATCTGACCAATGGTTTATTGATCACTTCATGTCCAAAGGCTCAAGGGCAAGGGGGGACTTTGAAACTTGTTTGCAAAATTGGATGAGCCTTTTCCCGTCAAGTCGGCTGCTTGTTTTGCATTTTGATGCTATACGTGATGAGCCGATTCAGACTGCAAATGTCGTTCTTCGTCATCTGGGGGCCAACATTTTTTTTGGTGCGTCTGACGCTGCACATCTTGAGAAGAGAGTCTTCGAAGGTGACGGGCAAGCAATCAGACCAAGCTTAGTTCCTGTGTTGCAAGATATCTACAGCAAACACACTTTCGACATTAAGAACTATATAAAGCGGTAGAAGTGGAGTTACATCGCTACTTGGTAAGTAGAAGATCGAAACGATAGTGGCTGTTCAGCAGGTTCGGGTGCTGGTAGATCACTTTGGCGCTACCAAAGCCGACATGATGTGCTAGGGACATGAGCACCTCTTGTTTGAACCAGTGCCCGACTGCAGGCGTGCCGGCCTTGATCGAATCAAAGTACACCCGCACCCACTCGGGTTTTCGGTAAAACTGAAACAGGCGGTCTATGTCCGGTATGTCGCCAATCAAATACTCACCCCGTGGCATCAGTGCGTTGTAAATGGTTTCGAACACGCCTATGGTTTCCCGCTCGTTGAAATACTGCAACGCACCGTACATCAGCCCTTTGGAAAAAGACTGTGGCGGCAGCGCAATACTTCTTAAGTCGCCCACCAGCACTTCAATTGTTGGGTATTCTTGGACATCAATGTTTTGCAGCAGTGCTTCGGATATGTCTACCACCGTGGTGGCCTTGCACTTCAACGACAGCGGCATGGAAATCATGCCGTTGCCAGCGCACAGGTCCAGCAGCGTGTCATGTGGCTGCAGACTCAAAGCACTCTCAATTTCACCCAAATGAAATTCCCAATTCTGGGCATCAATCGGCACCCCGCCCACCGTACGGCCCACCTGGAAATGCGGGTCGTCCGATTTCAGGCGATCGCGGTTGCGCCAGTAGAGTGCCCAGTAGTCCGCCGTTTGCCCGTTGCTCATGTGTCCACCTCTCCAGAAACTGTTTTGCCTACCCACTCAAACGCATCTAGGTGCTCCTGGATGCCCGCCGCACCCACTGCCATCAGCGCGTCCAGGATCGACAGGTACGGAATAAAATCGGGGCGCTTTTGCCGATACGACACGGGGCGCATCGCGAGAAATCTCAGCCTGATGCCCGCCACCGCAAACGCTTGCGCCCCATACAGCGATTGCCCGCCCTGGGCGTTGATATACACATCGGCCCTTTCTTGCTGGCACATGTCTATTACCCGCTCCTGCCCAGCCAACTGCGCATTGTCGTAGCCGCGCCGGCTGCACACGACTATCTCGGTCGCGATGCCCATGAACCGGGCCAGCACCTGCAACTGCTGCGTCAGGTAGGCCGCAAGGTTGTTCTCGTCCAATCGGATCAAGCCCTCCACTACAGGAAATACCTCGTCGAAGCATGCCGCGTTGGCATAGTTCTGCGCCACCGTTCGCACAAGTTTGTCGCGCCAGACGGCGGGCTGCATCTCCAGTGCGTGGATACGCTTGTTGGGCGACGACTCAACCAAAGGCACCGTGATGAAAGCAGGCGCACCCTGCACCAGAATGCGGTTGCGATTGATCCAGCCGCCCTTGATGTAGTTCACGTCGTCGTACACCACAAACCGGTCGACCGCACGCATCAACTGCCAGTAGCCGATGTAGGGCAAGAAATACGGCTGCATCACCGCCAGCGTAGTCATGGAACTTTAGGGTGAGCAATTAAATCGGCGATGGCGTCCACCTGCTCCCAGGCCAGATCCGGGTAAATGGGCAGGCAAATGACTTCCCGCGCCACGCGGGTGGCCACAGGCAGATTGGCCGGGGCGGCAGATGCTAATCCTCGATACATCGGGAACTCGCTGATCAGCGGGTAAAAATACCGCCGGCCATGAAAACCGTTGTCCTTGAGCTTTTCGTACAGAGCGTCACGCTCCAGCGGATACTCTGACCCCACCAAAATGGGAAAGTACGAATGGTTGGGCTTGCTGCCTGTGCCGTAGTCCAGGCAACGGATGCCTGTTACACCCTGCAAGGCCGCCCGGTAGCGCGCGTCTATGCAACGCCGCTTGTCCAGCGCCTTGTCTATTCCTTTGAGTTGCAGCACGCCAAAGGCCGCGTTAATCTCGCTCATCTTGCCGTTGATGCCTGGCGCTATCACCGTCACCTCGTCCACAAAGCCAAAGTTCTTTAGGTGGTCGATGTGCTGCTTGGTCTTGGCGTCGGCGCACACAATCGCGCCGCCCTCGAAGGTGTTGAAGACCTTGGTGGCGTGAAAACTCAGCACCGACAGGTCGCCATGGTTCAGCACACTGCCACCGTGGCAGTGCACCCCAAAAGCATGGGCCGCGTCGTAAATTACCTTCAGCCCGTAGCTGTCGGCAATCTTCTGGATGCGCGCTACATCGCATGACTGACCATAGCAGTGCACTGGCATGATGGCCGTGGTCTGCGGTGTAATGGCCGCCTCTATGCGGTCCGGGTCTAGGTTCAGGCTGTGGGGGTCTATGTCCACAAACACCGGCTTGATGCCGTTCCACAGCAGAGAGTGCGCTGTGGCCACAAACGAATATGGCGTGGTAATCACCTCCCCGGTAATGCGCAGGCACTGCAGCGCAGTGACCAGTGCCAGCGTGCCGTTGGCAAACAGCGCGAGGTGCTTCACGCCTAAGTACTCGCACAGCGCCTGCTCCAATTGCTGGTGAAATGGCCCACAATTGGTCAGCGTCTTGTTGGCCCAGATCTGCTCCAGATAGGGTATGAACTCCGCCAGCGGTGGTAGCTGCGGCTGGGTTACATAAATCGCAGTATTCTGGGCGCGCACTTTCATGCAATTGTTCCTTCGGCAGGTGCGGATAGTGTTCGAAAGAGTGCAGAGACGTCCGACAGGGCCTGCTGATTTTCAAATACGTTGCCACTGTTGCTTAACAATTTTGATTTGATCTTTTGACGCAGGACGCCATCGGTTGCAATGGCTACAGCCTTTCGAGCGTAGTCCTCAGTACTGTTTTCGACACACTCCATCGTATCGAGTAGTTTGCTGTAGAAAAGTCCAATGCGCCCGCGTAAGTATTGGCTCGGCTTTGTAACAATGGGGGTCCCGACGGAGAAGACAGAAATAGCCGTAGATCCTATGCCAAAATGAAAGGGATCAAGAACCACATCCGAAAGTTGATTGATACTGAGGAAATCTTCTCGATCATTTATCCATGGTAGGAACCAGATCCTATCCCGAACAGTTGTCGGTACAGTTTTGTTGAAGCGTTGCTCTAGTAATTCCTTCCACGCGGTGTGCTGGTGATCTTCAAATAAAACTATGAGTCCCTCGGGGTCGAGTTCCAAAATTCGGGTCATGGCCTCATCAAAATCCGGATGAATTTTCTGCAATTTCATGGGACACAAATAGATCCGCCTATTATTTGGAAGCCCGAAATCCTGTTTCGTTTTGAAAGTTAGAGGAAGTGTAGGGCGTTCAAAATAAAATGCACCTATGGGCAAGCGTAATAGTTTCTCGCTGTAGTGGTCTTGTGCATCGGGCGATTCGGCCAAGTCATATGACAAGTAATAATCCACATTTTTTATGCCTGTTGTCACCGGGTGTCCTGGCAAAACGCATTGAATGGGGGCCAGGCGAGAGAATGCAAGGAAGTAGCTTAGTGGTTCCATGCCGATGTCGAGATATACAAAAATATCCAACTCGAGCAAGGCGATTTTATTGCGTGCTGCTTCAAGTTGATAAGGTACTTGAACATGTTCCCCCTTGAAATTTGAATACAACCTGCTGACGGCAGCATGCGATGCATCATGATTCGAAATCAGCATTACTTCGAATCCATCTTGCTGCGATAAATGTTCTACTACTTTATTGAAGCAGATCGAAACGGAGTGCATGTAAATGTGTTTGGAGTAGAAGCCTATCCGAATAGACTTTCCAGTCGATCGCGGTTGATCGCAATGTCGTGCCGAATAGAGCAAAGAAGGGCTCGCCTTTTCATAAAAATGTGCGATCTTCTGTTGTATGTCCTTATCGTTGAAGCCGTGATTTGCCGCATAGAAATTCGTGAGGCACCCATCCTTAACTGGATCTTCAATGGACACACTCTCAGCGAGAAGACGGTCTAAGTTGCTTTCGAATTTTGCCCGACTCGCACGAACTTCTTCCCAAGGTCCCATAATGGGCGCAAGCATCAAATCGCACAAAATGCGCGCCACAGCACCAAAACCTGCCGCACTGGCTTGATGGTAATAATGAGATGCCTCCTCCAGTCTGCCTTGGGTTTGAAGTGCCGTTGCAAGGTTAAAACAGGCATCCGGGTGGTTAGGGGTGTGCAGTAGCGCACTTTGAAAACAAGCAATTGCCTCGACTTGCTTGCCTTGAGCTTGGAATGCAGCACCCAAGTTGCAGAAAGCCTCAGTGTAATCAGGTTTTATTTCCAGCGCCTTTTGGTAACAGTCAATTGCTTCTTGCAGTTGGCCCACACCTTGAAGTGCTGATCCCAAATTGTTGTGTGTTTCGAATTCATTCGGTGCAAGAGCTATCGCCTTTCTATAGTTGGGGATTGCTTGTTCAAGCTTACCTTGCGCCTGTAAGGCGACGCCTAGATTGCAGTAACCCCTTGAATAATTTGGCCCGCATCTCAACGCGTTCAAACAACTTTCAACTGCTGCTTCCAATTGCCCCTGTGCTTGGAGGGCGCTAGCCAAGTTTGCGTGCGCCTCAGCAAAATCAGGTTTCAACGCTATGGCCTTGTGATAACTGGTTATTGCTTCGTTCAGCTTGCCCTGAGCTTGTTGCACAGAGCCCAAGTTGCTATAGCCTTGTGGTAAATTTGGATTCAGGGTTAACACCTGCTGAAAACATTTTTCAGATTCTTCCAACTTGCCTTGAAGTTTGAGTGCTGCGCCTAAATTGTTATGTGCGTCGATGTAACCAGGTTGGAGCGCTAATGCGTGCTGGTAATTGGCGATCGCTTCATCGACGCTGCCCAGTGCAAATTGTGCGACGCCAAGGTTATTGTAAATTAGAGGGTCAGATGCGTTTCGGGCTAATGCTTGGCGTATTAAACCGACCGCAGTGATGTTATTTCCCTGTTGATGGTGTATGAGTCCCAACAAATGAAGGGCCTCTGCCTGGCCTGAATCGGCCTGTAGCACTTGACTGTAGATTGCCGCTGCCTTGTTCAAATCTCCAGCGCGGTGATGATGGAGCGCGGCTTGAATGGCAGCTGCCACATCGAACCCATTTGGCTTCAAGTTGTTGACAGGAGTGGGCTGCTTAATCAAACAGCAGTGTTTGTATTTTTTTCCGCTTCCACATAAGCAACTGTCGTTGCGGCTGATTCTTCTTATGGGTTGGTTGTTCATTCGGCTTTTCTGACTAGTAGTTGGCAGGGCATTGGGCGCCTGAGCTTGCGCTTGCGGTAGACTGTCGTACATCATATTACAGGCTAAGTTGCGCAATTTTCTTGTGAGGATTTCGCTTCGGACATGCTGCTTTCATTGACAAATACAGGTGTACTGAAGTTGAGAGTCGGAAGAAATGATCCTTGCCCTTGTGGCAGCGGCAAGAAATGGAAAAAATGCTGCGCTGTTCAGGTTGAAGAGGCTGTCGTTGCGCCAGCCTTATTGGCTGTCTCTGACATGCACGCGCTGGCAGCGTTGTTTGGTGCACGCAAATACTTGGAGTTGGAAGCGCGTGCACTACATTTAATCCGGACATTTCCAGACGCCGGAATAGTTTGGAAATTTCTGGGAGCGTCCTTGCATTTACAGGGCAAGAATGCTTTATTGGCGCTTCAAAGGGCTGCTCAGTGTCTGCCCTTCGATCCCGAAGTGCACAACACGCTAGGTGTGGCGCTACGCAATGCTGGACGGCCGAACGAAGCCATTGCAAGTTATCGCCTTGCGGTGCAGATCAAATCGGATTTCGCAGAAGCACACAGCAACTTGGGGTCGGTACTTCTTGATCTGGGGAGGATGGAAGAGGCTTTAGTTTGCTTCCAAATATCATTGTCGCATCGGCCCGACTTGGCCGCAGTCCAAAGCAATATTGTGTGGATTCACAATTATCTTGCCCATGATTCGACTGTCATATTTGAGGAGGCCAAGCGTTATGGAGCCTTGGTGGAGCGCGTTGTTCGCCCTTTTACGCATCGGCGCGAAGACTTCGCTGGTGTGCGGCGTTTGCGTGTGGGATTCGTTTCCCCAGATTTGAGGCAGCACCCGGTGGGCTATTTTTTGGAAGCCGTGGTACGCGCATTGAAAGCTAACACGCACTCGCAGTTGGACCTATTCGCATACAGCACGCATCACGTCCATGACGCGCTCACCGCGCGCCTTCAGCCAGCGTTTAGGCAATGGACTGCGGCCAATGAGATGACTGATTCCGAGCTGGCGGCACTGATCAACAGCGATAGAATCAATATTCTAATTGACCTCTCGGGGCATACCGCCTTGAATCGCCTGCCCGTTTTCGCGTGGAAGGCGGCACCTGTTCAGGTGAGCTGGCTTGGCTACTTTGCGTCAACCGGATTGAGCGCCATGGACTATCTATTGGCCGATCCATGGACACTGCCCAAGTCCGAGGAGCAGTACTTTACGGAGAAAATCTGGAGACTTCCTGAAACACGGCTTTGCTTTGCAGCGCCTGATCTGAACATCCCCGTCTCACCATTGCCTGCCTTGGCAAATGGTTTCATTACATTCGGTTGCTTCAACAACTTGTCCAAAGTGAATGATCAAGTGATCTCTGTGTGGGCACAGTTAATGAACGCTGTGCCTTCTTGCCGAATCCTCTTCAAGACGAAGCAACTCGATCACCTGAACGCCCGGGTTGATCTGATTCGGCGTTTTGGCGTGTACGGAGTAGGTGAAGACCGAATCACCATGGAAGGCGCAGCCCCACGGGATGCGTACTTGTCTGCCTATCACCATGTGGATATTCAACTGGATCCATTTCCCTACCCCGGCGGGACCATCACGGTGGAGAGCCTCTGGATGGGGGTGCCAGTGCTCACTCTGGCCGGGCAGACTTTTTTGTCGCGACAGGGGGTAGGGATTCTTGTGAATGCGGGATTGCAGGATTGGATCGCGACCGACAAGGCGGACTATGTAACGCGCGTCAAAGAGCGGATCGGCAATCTACAGCAGCTGAGTTCGCTAAGAGAGAATTTACGCCAAAACCTACTGGCGTCGCCATTGTGCGATGCGCCGCGATTTGCCAATGCCTTTGAAAGTGCTATGCACGGCATGTGGTCGGAGTACATCTGCGCCTCTCAAGTCATGGAGCCCGATCTCTGAGTTACTTTTGTTGCCCTACGGGCATGGATACCAGTTCTTCGCCACGATTCAACTTTGTCTTTGCATCAAAAAGCAGTGCTTGCGCCTCGTCTGGCGTCAGACCAAACTCACCGTTACGATAAGCCTTTGCCAATCTTTGGTACGCGAACACGCTACCTGCATCGGCCGACTTTTGATACCAGTACAGTGCCTGACTCCAGTCGACAGTAAGACCTCCCAGACCCAACTCATAGGCATAGCCCATGGGATAGAGTGCATCAGGATAATTTTGCTCGGCAGCTTTGCGGTACCAGCGAATCGCGCCAGGGATATCTAAAGGCGTCCCGCGGGAACTGGCGTGCATCGCGCCGTAAAAAAACTGTGCCGGTACATACCCTGCATGGGCGGCTTTTCCATACCAATGGAAGGCTTTGTCCTGGTCCAGTGGCAATCCCAAATTGCCGACCTCATATGCCTGCGCAAGCGCAAATTGCGCGTCCAAATCACCTTGATTGGCCGCTGCCTGCAATGCAGAAACATCAATTGACGCAATCTCAATTTGCCCGTCCTGTGGCGCTGAAGCGGTGGGCTTGACGGATGTGCATCCGCTCAATACTGCCAGAACCAGTAAAACAGCCCCAAATGCCTTAACAATCATCATGCAATCTCTTACTTTTTAACAAAAACCCCCATGCAAAAGGGGGCCGAAGCCCCCTTTTGTGAGATCAACGCGAACTAGATTAGAACTGGTTTGCGTTGGTTGTGGGACGCACCAGTTCGATGGAGTCGATAGCACCGGTTGTATTGTTCACACTGTTGTATACGCCCTTCACAATGGCACTAGGCGCATTGATCGTGAAACGAACGCCAGCGCGAGTAGCTGCATTGCCGGTCGCAGTAGCAGTTCCCGTGATAGTGCACACGTCTGCAGCGAGAACGACGGTTTGCTTACCAGCCAGCAACGTACCGGTGGCGCCAGTTCCGCTAACAGCGGTTTTTCCTGCTTCAACCAGGCAGGCGGTGGAGTAAGTTACGGCGGTTGTGCCGTAGTTCATGAACACGAAACGGTTGTTGTAACCCGTGGTGTAGGCAGCCATAGGCGTTTCCAGAATGGTGCCATTGCTACCCCATGTCCACCAAGTGCTGTTGCCGGTGAAGTTGTGGGCTGCACCCACTGCAGGCGTCACAGACCCAGCGATAGACAGAGTGCGAGCTACGCCCATTGGAGTGACTGCATCGGACGTGAACGAGAACAAGCGGTTCGCTGACAGGTTTGCATCATTACCGGGAATGGTAGCGATGGTGGCAGTTGTTCCAGACGGGGCAAACACCAGCGCTGAGGACAAGGCATAACCCAAACCATTGGCGGCCAAACCCAAGAAGCCTGTAGGATCGGTCACAGTCACAGAGATCAGATCAGATGCGCCCAGGGTGTAATCTGCGGTATTTGCTGCATTCTTATAGCCAGCCAGTGTGTTCCTGATTTGAACGGTCGCTTTGGCAACAGTCGCGGTGTCATCTCCAGCAAGTACAAAACCAGCCAATGGCACGGGTGCATTCACATCAGTTTTTGTAGCGGTGTCGGTGGCAACGCCAACAGCTCCAGCAACTGTGTCATAAAAATTAGCGACATTCGTCAATGTCGCAGGCTTGGAAGTAACAAAGCAAGTTGAAGTCGTGCCAGCGTTATCAACGCAAGCAGTCTCAACCTGATCCACCACAGTTACATTGAGGGTCAGGGCACCCAATCCGACACTTGTTGCACCAAGTTTTACAGCTGGTGCAACCAAAGTGAACGTGTCCGTTGCATTCACGGAGTTTGCCGCAGCGACGGGATCGATTGACACCGAATAAACCACTTGGCTAGAACCTGCACCGCCACGCTTCAATGTAATTACGGGTACAGGAACCCCACCGCCAGAAACCTTCGTAAAAGTGGGGGCGGCAGGTGTCGTGTTGAAAGTGGCTCCTGCTGGCAGGTCGTAAATGATGGTCATATCTTGACCAGCCGCTGCACGAGCGACGCCCATTGTGTACACAATGTTGGGCAAGGTTACTGCGGTAGCAGCACCGATCGCTTCTGCAGCGTAGGTGGTGGCTGTCGCACCAGCAGCATTCGGAGTAATTGCTCCGTTCGCTTGTGCGCCCGATGCGAGCAAGGCAGCAGCAGCGAGAACCGACAGATTGAAAGCAAACTTGTTAATTTTCATACAAACCCATTCTATGTAAAAGTGATAGTCGATCAAACTATATCCCGAACTACATTACAAGCCGCCGAACAACTTGGTTGTGTCGGTTTGCCATGCTGTCTTTCGAAAGACCGGGCCAGTATAGCAAGCAAACTCTCAGGGTCAATGAATGGGAGACTCTTTTTTGCTATTTTTACAACATTTGGTGGTTGTGCCAAGGGTTTGCCAGCGGTTGAGCATGGCGCTTGCTCGCCGGACGGTGACCTCAGGGGCGCCAGGTGCGATGCTTGCCGATTGAACGCCGCTGGAGGTTGGCCTGCAAGCTGCCTGCGATAGATGGAAAGCCGGGACTAAGCGTACCAGGCACTGGTTGACCGCAGCGCCTTCAAGGAGCGGCAGTGGTTTGATCGGCAGGCTGCGATTAGAACAGGCTGCATCAACCGCCAGATAAGCGCAGAATGCCATTGAAGGCATAGCGCATTTCGAGTGTTGGACACTTCAGCCGTTGTCAATGGCGCCCAGCGAGAACTCCCCAGCGCAATACGGCGCTGCCATGGCGCTCATAGCGCCAAGACTGCCAAAAATGGACATGGACGGTAACGCTTGGGCCGGGCAGCGCGGTCCATTTGCGCATGCCTTGAGGCCAATCGGTAGTGAAGGTGCGGCCAGACTTGATCTCGATGGCCTGAAGGTCCCGGCGGGCTCCATGGCAATGGCAACTTCCTGTCCAATGTTGTTGCGCCAGAAAAACAACTCGGTGCCCGATTTAAGGCGCTGCTTGACCAGTTCGGATACGACCCGGCACGGTTGCGGCAGGCTGGCAGGCACATTTCGCCAGCTTGGGGTCATGCTGGGTGGCTCAGCGCATGCATCTGCGAAAGATATCGCGAATCGTGTTGTCTAGTGGGTTAATGGTGTTGCGTCCGCCTTGGGTTTGGCCCAGTCTCCAAGCTGGTTACGAAAGGCGTTGGTGATCTCCTGGGCGTCGTGATCGTCGGCGACGATGTAGGGAGTGATCAACACTAGTAACTCGGTCTTGCGATTAATGTCAGTATTGGTGCGAAACAGTTGCCCGAAGCCGGGAATGTCCTTGAGCAGTGGCACGCCGGTTTCAGAGCGACTGTTGTTCTGCGAAATAAGTCCACCGAGCAAGACAGGGGTGCCGTCTTTTAGCGACAGGTGGGTCTCCACCTTGCGTGTGTCGATAATGGGGGAGCCCGCCACGCCAACCCGGGTGCTGTCGCTGACTTCCTGGGTTACCTCGAGATCAATTCGGTCGCCTGCATAAATGATGGGTTTTACTTTGAGGATGACGCCGGTATTGCGGTACTGAATGGACTGCAATACACCGGTACCGCCAGTGGCCGCCGTGGTTTGCTGTTGGGTAATAGTGGGAATCTCCGAGCCGACCTGAATGGTCGCTGTTTCGCCATTGCGCGCCAGAATGCGAGGGCTCGACAGCACATTGGCCTTACTACTGGTAGCCATCAAATTGAGCATGGCGCGCAGGTCGCCGGCGCTGCTCAGCTTGGCCACAGTAAGCCCACCGGTGCCGATGCCCAGGCCAGCCACCGCCAAGCCGCCGTTGCCCAGCGTTACCCCGGCCAGCGTGCCACCGACATAGTTGGCGCCGGATGCGCCGAATGCCCATTCGACGCCAAGCTGATTGGTATCGTCCAGCGTGACTTCAGCCACTGTTACCTCGATCAGGGCGGCTTTGGCGGGCTTGTCCAATTCCTGCAGTAGATTGAACAGTTGACTCTGATTTTTGGTGTCACCCTGAAAGATGAGGGTGTTGGTTGGGGCATTGACGACAACACGCGATGACTTGACCGCAGTTGGAGCACCTGCAGCCACCGTGCCGGCCGTTGCCGCACCAGTGGCCGGTCTTGCTGCCTGCATTTCGCCGAACACGGCTTGCATAGTTTTGGCCAGATCTTCGGCATTGGTCTGACGCGCCCGGTAGGTGAAGTAGCCTCCCTCCGAGGCCGGGCTGTTGTTGGGCTTGTCGAGCTTCTGGGCCCAGTCGATGATGTGTTGCATCAACGCCGGGTCGGCGGCAAAAACGATGAGGGCATTGATGCCCTGAATGGGAAGCAGATTGACCGGAAACGATGCCGACCCGAGCGCTGCACTGGAGACCGCATAGCCTTCAGTGGTGAGGACTTCATTGAGTCTTTTGCCAAGCTCTTCAGCAGACCAGAATACCGGATTGATGCGTTGACTCTGGCGGCCTTTCATCAACGGCTGGTCAAGGACATGGATCGCCGCCAACACCGCGCTCACATCATCGGACTGACCGCTTATGATCAAGGTGTTGTGGCTGAAGTCGTCAACAATGTTTACTTTGCTGCTGAATATTTTCGTCAGCCACCCCGCAACTTCGCTGCTGCGCAACGCTTGCATTTCGATCAGCTGGTAGATTGGGCGTAACGGCAACGGCACTTCGGGCAAGGCGCGACCCCGCAGAATTTCTGGCGCATAGCCGGTTTGGACATTGTCGGGGGTGATACGATAGTTACCCGCACCCAAATCGTTGACTGCCACGCCATAAGTCTTGAGCAGCAGACGTGCCGCGTTTTCAATCTGAGCCGGGGTTTGCAGTTGCGCGGCACGCAGTGTTACCAGATCTTTGCGGCCAGCAACTTGCGGGTCCATGCTGTAGGTTTTCTTCAGAATCAAGCCATAGACGGCTTGCACAAAGTTGGGCAAGGGCATCTGGTCAAATGCGACGGTGATGTTGGCCTCTTCAGTGCCTGCACCCTTTGGCACTTCGTCTTTCACGGTGCTTAGTTTGCCTGCAGCCGGTGGCTTTGGGGTGCTTTCAATGGTGGTTGATAGAGTTCCCCTGTCATCGTCTTGACTGCGAGATCCCAGGCTTTGTCCTGCTGCCTCAACACGCGCATCGACCCGCACCTTAACCAACGGCTCGGGCAGGATCGGAGGGTTGGCGACACAAGCGCCCAGCAGCAGGCTGGACAACGCCAGCAGGCAAGGTACGCTATTTTGCAGGTTCATTTTTGTAAATTCCAAAGGCGAGTTTTTTCTTGTCTGGTGTCATCACGAAAAAACGGTCTTTCTCTATTTGCATGATTTTTACGCCATCGGGCAGCGCATCGCCGGCTTTGAGCATCTCAATCGGTTTGCCTTCAAAGGCCAGCAAGATGAACCGATCTAACCCGCTTCGGACAATGCCTAGCACATGCCATTCGGGCTCCTTTGGTGCATTTGTCGCTACGATGCCCCACAAATTGCGTGCATTGATGACATCGAGAGGTTTCTTGGCATCGTGTTCAGCCTCCTTAGGCAGGCTCCAGGGCTCAGCGATCAAAGTCTGTGCTTTTATCGGGGGCGGGTTCGGAGCCCCAAACCAGAAAACAATTGCAAATGTTAAAGCCAGGGTGGCCAATAAGGGGTAAAGGTTATCTTGAACAAAGCGCATGATTATCTCGTAGCCGGCAGGTTGTTCTGCCTTGCTGTTTCGCTTGTCCGCACCGAGGCGTCCTGCCTTTGGAAATAGCCACTAAGTTCCATTTCAACACGTGGCGCGGGTTCCTTGCGCACATTGAGGGTGGCGACCACAATTTGTTTTTCATTGTTTTCAAGCAGATTCAAGAAGTTCAGCAACGCCGGAGCATTGGATTCAAAACCCAGTTTGGCAGTAACTTTCCACAATCCTGGTGGAGTTGATCCGGCGACATTGGCGCCTTGACTGGATGCTACAGGAGCGATTTCATCGGCGACTGTGACAGCTATTTGTGGGCGTGCAATGCCAGCCTGGATCATTGTGGCGCTGAGCCAATCCTGAAAGGCTGCTTGTGCCAACCCGGTCGTGGGCGCTTGCCACAGCCGCCCCTCCAGTTGCACCGCCGTGGCCTGGGCCGCCATCGCCCGTGATTGCCACTCCGGCTGTGCCAACAGTGCCTGTAGGCGCGCCCGAGTCTGCGTTGCCGCTTGGTTTCGTTGGTTTTCTTCATGCAAGGTTTCGTTCAGCACAAGAAGGCCATACAACCAAAATATGCCGATGATCAAGGCGATACCCGAGCGTAACCTTGGGTTGCTGCGCAATTCGTTGAGTAAGTCGTCGAACATGTCTATTTGCCGATCACATCCATCTGAAACATGACGTTTTTGGGATCCTGCCCGGGCAAAGCCTTGACGTTGCGGAACGAATTTGCCTGTTGCATCATGCTTATGAGCTGGGTGGTGGAAATATCGGTCTTCGAGGTAACAGTGACTTTGAGCTGCCCCTGCTGGAAATCCCAGTCCTTGATGTACGAATTGTCTGCGGGTAGCGCTTGCGCAATTTTTGCCATCAAGCTCAGTTGTCCCGGGTAAGGTGCAATGCCGCGCAAGGTGTTGATCCGGGCGAGGTAGTCCAATGCCTGGCCACGTGCTTTGGCAATTGGTGCTGTTTCAAGCTCCATTTGGACCCGTTGTTCCTGAATTTGCGCAGTGCTGAGACGTACTTTGTACAAACCAAATCCATACCAGTACGTGGGCAGCAGCAGCAAGAGGGCGCATAACGCGACAATGACACGCCCCACTTGAATTGCCGGGTCGCTCGTCGCACCAGCCCCTGTGATCCACGGCTTTGCATCCAATGGGGCTGACCGCGCTACAGGCGGTTGCCGTTGTTGTTGGTTGGGCGCAATGGCGGCATCACGCTGAAACATTAGCCACTCATCCGGGGACGGAGGCTGTGGCCACCAGCGGCTGCGCTCGATGTGACCCTCGAGCCAAAACTGTCCTTCATAGCCCTCTTGGCAAGTTATCAAGCACAGGCCGTCCGAAAGGGGGGCCCTCAAAACAGTCTCAGGCAAGACTTGCGCACTTTTTAGCTTTAGTCCCTGCGCAGCAATTGCCGTTCTGACTTTCTCTGCGTCCCATCCCCAAACCAAAGCCTTTGGGCCATGCCAACCTACGTAGTAGTCACTATGGGAAAAGGGTGTCCACTGCGCCAGTTCCAAGCCCAGTGCTTGCATTCTATTTTTTGCGGGAACTTGAGCCAGGTCGAAAATTTTGAAACGGTACATGGCTCGTGTCAAAACCCACTGCAAGGTGCCAAAACGTGCTTCAGGTGTTTCGGTCTTTTCAGTGCTTTGCAAAAAACGACGGGCCGGTAAGCGAAGAATCATTGGTGGAAGGGTGGTGTTATTTGGCTGACGCAAATCGCATATACATTACTTCACAAACCAAAGAGAGCAAGAGATAGCATTCGTGAAGCTAATTCTAGTGGACTTTCACAACGGCAAAGCTTCAGGCGGCGCCTTGGATCGAGGTGGGAGGTCAATCGGACTGGTCTGCGCGCCGTCGGCCTGATTGGTGCTTACGCGGCTTTGATAGTCGATTCTCCACGGCGTATCACTGCCTTTGGGGGTCAAGGTGATGTTGTACTGAACAGACCAGGAAACTCCGGCTGTGGATTGTGTAATGCGAATGGAGTTGCTCGGTATAACACCAATTTGATCCGCTATCTGCTGTGCAGGGAGGCCTAACAGTTCAGCAAGTTCGCGCACATCGGTGATGGGGGTCAACGTACGCCTGGCTATGACGAGTTGTGTCTTCTCTGCAGTAGCTCCCGGCAGTGTTGACAGAACCTCGGCAGGTGCGGTGTTGGGGTTGAGACCCATAGAAACACCGGTAGCGCTTAGTTCAACCAGGCGTGCGTTTTGCCAGAGCGGCGACGCATCGCGCCATCCAATGATGCGTCTAGCTTCCCAGGGGGTGATTAGATTTTGATGGCTCGGAAGGGCGAGATTCTGGGTCGCATAGTCTTCGTCGCCGGCACCGTTGAGTCGGTGCAGTTTGCTGGCCTGGGTGTAGTCGCGCAAGGTGTCAATCATGTGGCCACGCTGTTCTGCCGGGATGCCAATTAAACCAAGGAAACGTTGCAGCGTATCATCCTCGGCATGGTTTAAATTGAGCAACCCACGACTGTCCTGCAGACGCAGCAGGGAACCGCCCAAGCCTCGATAGGGACGGTTGTCAAGTCCTATGGCGGCATTACCTCGTCCCAGCCCATATTCGGTCAGCGAGGTGGTGCCGAGGCGGTAAAGTATTTCGGCCCGGGTGCTGGCCATGCCTACCATGGCGCTGGTGTTTTGCCGGGACTGCTGCGCGAGTTCCACCGCTTGGGTCACGCGCTCGGAAAAGTAAGCTGTGGCGATGGCCACGATAACCAGGACCCAGAGTGTCATGACGAGGACAAAGCCATGTTGTCGGTCCGGTCGCACCGCAGACGAAGTGACCTTATTCATTGATCCTGCAGGCGTGGCAAAGATTGAGCTGGCCCCCTCGGTGAGGCGATGATGACGCTGTGCTCACCGGAGCCCTTGACCAGCAGCTGAATTTGCGATGGAAGTTGGGGGAATAGCCCGAGCGCTGGCGGCCATCTTTCGTGAGGGGTTTGTTTTTCATCAAAATAGATGAATTTTGCGTTTATTCCGTGCCAAGCCAAGATCGAGGATATTTGTTTGCCTTCCAAATAGACAAGTTCGGTGCCGCCCGTTTGTTGATTGCTCCGGATTTTCCAGCTGATCGGGGTCGGGGCACCATACTCGTTGCTGAGCGGGTTGCTGCTCAAACCGGAAAATTCTCGATCGGTGCCGCGAAACAGATTGTGTCCCCCCGGACTATCTGGATAGAGCCCCTGCACTGTCTGGCGGTACCATTCAGTGACCATCTGCCCTTGTTGAACATTGAATAGCTCAGTTCCGAAGCGCTCTTCCAAGCGATAGGTGCGTTCAAGTGCCTGAAACAATACGCCACCGATCAGGCTGAAAAGGATCAGCACGACCAGCACTTCGATCAGGGTAAATCCGATCTGTCTTGGCCCTTGGGCAGATTGGCGGGAAAACTGGCCTGTCATCGTTACTCAGAGCGGCTGCGATATGTCTCGCACTCTCTTAAAACCAACTTGCTGCAAGCTGAACGCAAACCAGAGTTGTCCGTCTGATTTTTGCAGGGTTACTTTTGTCTGGTATACACCTAACTGGTAAGGGCTGATCCCATATGGGTAGTCGGCTCCGTCGTGCAGTTCGGTGCTCGCCTCGGCTTTCCAGGAGATGCGGTACGCACCCAGATCGACTTGCCCTTGCGGAGAGGTCATCGGGTTGATGTTGTGCATGTATTCCAGCGCATTCAGGGTGGCGGCGTTTTCAGCATTACTTTCCTGCACGCGGCCGAGGGTGATGATGTTGCTGTTGATCCAGCTGAACAAGGCCATGCCGGTGGTTGAAATCAGCACCAGCGAGACGATGGCCTCGATCAGGGTGAAGCCCCGCTGTTGGTGGCGCGGGCCTAGCTTCACGGAGCACCCGGATCGGTGGCGGGTTTGCATAGCGGCGGCGTCAATTGCAGATTTTCGCGAAATTCATCTGGCCCTCGCAGGGTGATGGAGCCACCGCTGCAAATGCCGTTAAAGTCATAGTGGATCGGCTGACGCACCTCAATGCGCCAGCCTGACGGCAACCTGATCGGGGCTGGGACGGTGTTGGATGCCGGCAACGAGCCGAGCACAGTGCCTTTCCCCCTAATGTAGGCGCGGTAGCCCAAATTGCCGATCTCGCTCAGCAGGCTGTCGCGTTGGGTGGCCATTTCAAAACGTCGGGACAGGGTATAGAAGCGCGGCAAAGCCACTCCGGCGAGCAGCCCGACAATGACCAACACGACCAAAATTTCGACGAGGGTGAAACCTCTACCGAATTTTTGCATGATTCTGTGTTGCTACTGCGAGGGTGGCAACAGTCCGATGTCTGCATCCGTACCTTCGCCGCCGCGCTTGCCGTCCGCACCAAGTGAATAGAGTGCGAACGGTTGTCCATTGGCTCCTGGCAGGCTGTACAGGTAGTGGTTACCCCAGGGGTCGAGCGGAACGTCTTGATCAAGGTAGGGGCCACGCCAACGGGTGCGCGCCATTTCGTCAGTTGGCGCCTGGTTCAGGACCGCCAGTCCTTCAGCCTGCGTCGGAAGTCTCCCGACATCGAGGCGAAAGGTCTCAATCGAGCCTTTGAACATCTTGATTTGTATCTCGGCTGTCTTGACCTTGGAACTGTCTACGCGGCCGAATAACTTAGGTCCGACCAGGCCGGCCAGCATGCCAATGATGACCAGCACCACCAGCATCTCAATGAGGGTAAAACCACGGTACGAATGCGATGAGTTTTTCATGAGTTTCATGGTTAGGAAACGCTGTCGTTCATGCTGGTCACAGCAAGCATGATGGCGACCATGATGACACCGATGACGCTGCCAATCAACAGAATTGCAATGGGTTCAAGCAATAGCAGGAATCGTTTCATTCTATCGCGGCCCGCATTTTCGTACAGGGTGGACAAGGCGCGCAGCATGGGGGCGAGTTCCCCCGAGCGTTCGCCGACGCGAATCAGGTTGATGCCGGTGGCTTCAAGCGCACGGTTGGTAGCCAGCGCGTCGGCCAGTCGGGCCCCGCCTCGGACTTCGCGCAGCACCTGTTGCAGGCTGTTGCGCAGCGCGGAAATTCTGACACCGCCCAGCGCCAACTCCATGGCGGTCATGATGGCAACGCGATTTTCAAGCAGAGCGCCCAGCATCGATGCCCAGCGACCGATCTCGGTCTCGATAATCCAGCGCCCTAGCAGGGGCAGGCGTACCAAGGCCTCGAAGGCGCGGCCTCGCATCACCGGGTTGCGCAGTGCTGCGACTGTGCCCATGACAAGCGCCAGGGCGCCTAGGCCAACCCATAGCAGGTTGGCCTGCACGAACATACCGGTGCCGATGACCCATCTAGAGAGCCAGGGAACGTTGGCCGCATTGCCCTTGAGCAGATTGGCAAATTTGGGCACGACAACGATGAACACCAGCAGAGTTGCGGCGATCCCGGACACGACGAGTATGGCGGGGTAGGTCAGCGCGTTGCGCATTTCTTGGCGCATGCGGTTTTCATATTCCATCTGCGTGACGGCGGTTTGTAGCGAGTGACCGAGCTTGCCGGTCAGTTCGCCGGCCGCGACCAACTGGTATAGATAGACCGGAAGATCGAGCTCAGCCAGGCGCAGCGCCTCGGCAAACCGTTCACCGCTGCGTAACGCGCTCAACGTTTTGGCAAATGCAGTGCCGATGGCTGTGCCGGCATGGGCCGAACTGATGGAGTCGACCGATTCGGCCAGCGGGACCCCCGCATTGAGCAGGGTGGTGAGTTCCTGTATCGCCAGCGTCTTGTCCTGCATGCTGGCCTTCCTGCTGCTGGCCGGGCCGTTTGCTGCAAGCGTCTTGGCGGAAGAAATGGAGATCGGGATCAGGTTTTGCTGTTGTAGCAGGCGCATCGCTTCACGCTCGTCCACGGCATCGATCTGACCGTTGAGTAGTTGTCCTTGCGCGTTGGCAGCCTGATACTGAAAATTCATAAGAGAACATCCGCAGATTCACTCAGGCCGGTCACCCGCAACACTTCATCGGTGCTCGTCAAGCCGCGCCAGGCCTTGATGAGCCCATCCTCGCGAAGGCTGCGATAGCCTTGTGCCTGGGCAATCTTCAGCATTTCGGCGGCCGTCTCCTGGCGCATGATGGCGTCTTGTATTTCGACCGTGACTTCGAGAAATTCAAAGATGCCCAGTCTGCCCCGGTAACCGCTGCCGCGGCATGCGCCGCAACCGTGCGCGATGCGCCAGCGTGCCTGGCCGTCAAACAGCACCGGTGTTCTGGCCCTGATTCTTTCGGCTGCAGCGCTCAGGCTCGGGGCCGGGGTGACGCCTGTGGCGCACTTGTCGCAGAGTTTGCGCACCAAGCGCTGCGCTTGCACAGCACGGACTGCCGAGGCGATGAGAAAGGGCTCCACGCCCATGTCGAGCAAACGGGTAAAGGCGCTTAATGAATCGTTGGTATGCAAGGTGGACAAGACCATGTGCCCGGTGAGCGCGGATTGGACGGCGATCTCGGCAGTTTCCAGATCGCGGATTTCGCCAATCATGATGATGTCCGGATCCTGCCGCAAAATGGCGCGCAAGGCCCGGGCAAAGGTGTAGCCGATGTCACTCTGTGTCTGAATCTGGGTGACGCCAGTCATCTTGTACTCGACCGGGTCTTCCACCGTAATGATCTTGCGTGAGCGGTCATTTGCCTTTTCCAGTCCGGCGTACAAGGTTGTGCTCTTGCCGGAGCCGGTCGGCCCCGTGACCAGCAGCACGCCATGCGGCTCATTCACCCAACGGATGAATTGCTTCAGGTGATCGGGCTCCATGCCCATGGCGTCGAGGCTGAGGTCGGTGCGCTCTTTGGGCAGGAGCCGCATGACGATTGATTCGCCGTTCACGCCGGGCACGCAGGACACGCGAATGTCCATTTCTATGCCGCTGGCGCGGGTGGAGATGCGCCCATCCTGTGGCAAGCGCCGCTCTGCGATGTCCATGCCTGAAATGAGTTTGATGCGCGAGGCAACCGCGTCAAAGCGCTCACGTGGCAGTGTCATGCGCAGGTGCAAGACGCCATCAATGCGATAGCGCACCAGGAACTGGCGTTCCTCGGGTTCGAGATGAATGTCGGATGAGCCTTCGTCCGTGGCCTGTGAGAGCAGGTTGTTGACCAGTTCGACGACCGGCGCTTCTTCGGCCAACTCGCGCAAATGCGCGATCTCATCGTGCGGCTCACCTTGCGATTCGGTCTGAATCAGTTTGATCAAGCTGGCAATATCCTGGGTACGCGCCAGTTCCCACGACAGTGTGTGTGATGGGTACGCCGCAGACAGGGTTTCCTGCAGATTACTGTCGATCGGGTTGCGCGAGGCGCAACGGATAAGGCCTTCTGCTCCTTCCCAGACGACCACACCCTGATCCTGAAACCAAGCCGGAGAAAGCCCGCTCAATTGCATGGTTTCCAGGATGGCTTGCGCGTGTGCGGGCAATTCCTTGCTGTCGACCAGGTGCAGATGGAGTTGCTCAGCCAGGACGGGCAGCAGGGCGTCTTCGGAAATGGCACCGATGCGCACCAGGATGGCCCCAAAGCGGCCTTTGAATTGCTGCTGAAAGGCCAGCGCTTTGTCAATGTCTTTGGCGTTGATCAGTCCACGTTGCAGTAACAAGGCGCCGATGGGCTGGGGTGTTGGGTTGGCTGTTTCCATCTAGGCTCGTGATACGTGGTGCTCGAAAATCATTCTAACAATCGAACGTGAACAGCCTTGTGGACCCCGGGTGCATTGTTTCACATTAAGGTTCTTGCCGCTAATGCCCGTCACAATTGTTTAAGATAGCCCCATGCCCCAATCCCTGCAGCACTTGCTCGACAACAACCGCGTCTGGGCGGCCCGCATGGAGCGCGAGCGTCCCGGCTTCTTCAGCCTGCTGGCGCAGCAGCAGACACCCAAATACCTCTGGATTGGCTGCTCCGACAGCCGCGTGCCGGCCAACGAGATCACCGGGCTTGATCCGGGCGAGGTCTTTGTGCATCGCAACGTGGCCAATGTGGTGGTGCACTCCGACCTCAACGCCCTTTCGGTAATCCAGTTTGCGGTGGACCACCTCAAGGTTGAGCACATCATGGTGGTGGGCCATTACGGCTGCGGCGGCGTGCTGGCGGCCTTACGCGGCACGCGTGTCGGTCTGGCCGACAATTGGCTGCGCCATGTGCACGACGTGAAACTGCGGCACCGTCGGCGCATCGAGCACTTGACGCCAGCTGAGCAGGAAGACGTGCTGTGCGAGATGAACGTGATCGAGCAGGTCGGCAACGTCGCCATGTCCAATGTGCTGCAGGACGCCTGGCAACGCGGCCAGAAAGTGGCCGTGCACGGCTGGTGCTACGGGCTGGCGGACGGTCTGGTCAAGGACATGCAGGTCAGCATGCAGGGACCGCAGGACGTGGTGGGGGTTTTTCGCAACGCACTCAAACGCTACCCGCGGGGGATCGCCCTGCCTTCGGCGGACTAGGCCTTCGTGTTTCCGCAACGCCTTGACTCCACGCTGGCCTACGCCATTGCCAAGGCCATGCTGGATGGCTTCAATCGGCACTACCGGCTGTTTCGCACCGAGTCGGCGCGCGCCAAGCATCGTTTCGAGACCGCCGACTGGCACGGCCAGCAGCGCGCCCAGCGTGAGCGCATCGAGTTCTACGACCTGCGCGTGCGTGAATGCTCGAACCGGCTCGAGCGCGAATTCAAAGCCGGTGAGCAGGCCATGGACATTTGGCAGCAGGTCAAGCTGCATTACATCGGCCTGCTGGTCAATCACCATCAGCCGGAACTGGCCGAGACCTTCTTCAACTCGGTCACAACCAAGATCCTGCATCGGAGCTATTTCCAGAACGATTTCATCTTCGTGCGCCCGGCCGTCAGCACCGAGTACATCGAAAACGGTGAGCCCGAATCGCGCCTGACCTACCGCTCCTATTACCCGGGCACTGGCAATGTGCGCGAAGTGCTGGTGCAAATCCTCAAGGACTTTGACCTGCGCCTGCCGTTCGAGCAACTGCTGGCGGACGCCGCACTGGTGCAGGCCGCCATGCTGGTGCGCCTGGGTGACGCCAAGCTGCGCGCCAATTTCCAGATTCAGGTGCTGACCAGCCTGTTCTTTCGCAACAAAGGTTGTTACGTCGTCGGCAAGCTGATCAACGGCTTCAATGAGTTCCCGTTCGCGCTGCCGCTGCTGCACAGCCGTGCCGGCAAACTGGTGATCGATGCCGCCCTGTTTGGCGAGGACGAACTGCTGATGCTGTTCAGCTTTGCCCGCGCCTACTTCATGGTCGAGATGGAGATCCCGTCGGCCTATGTGCAGTACCTGCACAGCATGATGCCGCGCAAGCCGCGCAACGAGATTTACAACGCGCTCGGACTGGCCAAGCAGGGCAAGACGCTGTTCTACCGCGATTTTCTGCATCACCTGCGTCACTCGTCGGACAAATTCCGCATCGCGCCCGGTATCAAGGGCATGGTGATGCTGGTGTTTGACCTGCCGTCCTTTCCCTATGTATTCAAGGTCATCAAGGACTTTTATCCACCGCAGAAGGACACCACGCGCGAGAAGATCAAGGGCAAGTATCTGCTGGTCAAGCAGCACGACCGGGTCGGACGCATGGCCGACACGCTGGAGTACAGCGGCGTGGGTTTTCCGCGCGAGCGTTTTGAGGATGAACTGATCGCCGAGCTTGAGCAGTTCGCACCAAGCCAACTTGAGATCGGCGACCGCGACGGTGACGGTTGCGTCGAAGTCCTCGTTAAACACGTCTACATTGAGCGGCGCATGATTCCGCTCAACATCTACTTGCAGGAAGCGTTCGACGCTGGCGGGGCCGACCCCAATCCACATGGTGCGGCGGTGTTCGCGCATGAGCAGATCGAACGCGTCGTGGTCGAGTACGGCAACGCCATCAAGGATCTGGTGGCGGCCAACATCTTTCCCGGCGACATGCTGTGGAAGAATTTTGGCGTGACGCGCCACGGCAAGGTGGTCTTTTATGACTACGACGAGATCGAGTACATCACCGATTGCAACTTCCGCCGCGTGCCGGCGCCGCGCAATGCGGAAGAGGAGATGTCGGGCGAGGTCTGGTACAGCGTTGGCGCCAGGGACGTGTTTCCTGAAACCTTCGCGCCGTTTTTGCTGGGCAACCCGACGGTGCGCGAGGTCTTCATGAATCACCATGCCGATTTGCTGGATGTGGCGTTCTGGCAGGGACAGAAAGAGCGTATTCTGGAGGGGCACGTGTTCGATGTTTTTCCCTACGACCGCGACCAGCGTTTTCACCCCGAGCAGGACAAATAGTTTTTTACTTCACAGGAGATCTACACCATGACCGATTCCATTGTTATTGTTGGCGCCGCCCGTACCCCCATGGGCAGCTTCCAAGGCGACTTTTCCGCACTGGCCGCGCATGACCTCGGCGGTGCCGCCATCAAGGCTGCCGTGCAACGCGCCGGCGTGAGCGGCGAGCAGGTCGATGAGGTTTTGTTCGGCAACTGTCTGATGGCCGGGCAGGGTCAGGCACCGGCGCGTCAGGCTGCGTTCAAGGGAGGTTTGCCGATCAGCGCCGGCGCTGTGACGCTGTCCAAGATGTGTGGCTCGGGCATGCGCGCGGCCATGTTCGGCCACGACATGCTGCTGGCCGGCAGCGTTGATGTGGTGGTGGCCGGCGGCATGGAGAGCATGACCAATGCGCCCTATCTGCTGACCAAGGCGCGTGGTGGCTACCGCATCGGCCACGACCGCATTTTTGACCACATGATGCTCGACGGTCTGGAAGACGCCTACGAAGCCGGTCGTTCCATGGGCACCTTCGGCGAAGACTGCGCCGCCAAGTACAGTTTTACGCGTGAGCAGCAGGACGCTTTCGCCATTGCCAGCGTGCAGCGCGCCCAGGCCGCGACCAAATCAGGCGCCTTTGCCGCCGAGATCACGCCGGTCACGGTCAAGGGACGCGCCGGTGATGTGGTGATTTCTATCGACGAAGGTCCGGGCAAGGTCAAGCTGGAAAAGATTCCGGCGCTCAAACCCGCTTTCAAGAAAGACGGCACCATCACCGCTGCCAGCAGTTCCAGTATCAACGATGGCGCGGCTGCCATGGTGCTGATGCGCGCCTCGACCGCTGCCAAACTCGGCCTCAAGCCACTGGCACGCATCGTCAGCCACGCGGTGCACGCGCAGGAGCCGAACTGGTTCGCCACAGCCCCGGTTGGCGCCGTGAAGAAGGCGTTGGACAAGGCCGGCTGGAGCGTCAAGGACGTTGATCTGTGGGAAGTCAACGAAGCCTTCGCTGTGGTGCCGATGGCCTTGATGAGCGACCTCGGTTTAAGCCACGACATCGTCAACGTCAACGGTGGCGCGTGCGCGCTGGGCCATCCGATTGGTGCGTCCGGCGCACGCATCATGGTGACGCTGATGTACGCGCTGCAAGCGCGCGGCCTGAAAAAAGGTGTTGCCACGCTGTGCATCGGTGGTGGGGAAGGCACGGCTGTGGCGCTTGAAATGCTCTGATGTCATGCCCGGTTTGTCATCCCGGGCTTGACCCGGGATCCATGCCTTCTGACAGTGCCACGCGAGGCATGGATTGCGGATCAGGTCCGCAATGACAAATGAATGCAAGTTGTTTGATAAACGTTGGAGAGAGTGCCTCATGTTATTGACCCAAGATCAAGAAATGATTCGTGACGCAGTGCGCGCGTTTGCCCAAGCTGAACTGTGGCCGAACGCCGCGCGCTGGGACAAAGAGCATTGCTTTCCCAAGGAGGCGCACCAAGGGTTGGCGGCTTTGGGCGCCTACGGTATTTGTGTGCCCGAGGAATTTGGCGGTGCCAACCTGGACTACCTGACGCTGGCGCTGGTGCTCGAGGAAATCGCCGCTGGCGACGGCGGCACCAGCACCGCAATTTCCGTGACCAATTGCCCGGTCAATGCGATCCTGATGCGCTACGGCAACCTCGCGCAAAAGCGCCAGTGGCTGGAACCGCTGGCGCAGGGCAAGATGCTGGGTGCGTTTTGTCTGACCGAGCCGCATGTGGGGTCGGACGCGTCAGCGCTGCGCACCACGGCCGTGAAGGATGGCGACAGCTATGTGCTAAACGGTGTCAAGCAGTTCATCACCAGCGGCAAGTACGGCGATGTGGCGATTGTGATTGCGGTAACCGACAAGGGCGCCGGCAAGCGCGGCATGAGCGCCTTCCTGGTCCCCACCAGCGCGCCCGGTTACGTGGTTGCGCGCATTGAGGACAAGCTTGGACAGCATTCCAGCGACACGGCGCAGATCAACTTCGACAACTGCCGCATTCCGGAAGAGAACCTGATTGGCGCCGAAGGCGCGGGTTACGGCATCGCCCTCGGTGGCCTCGAGGGCGGGCGCATCGGCATCGCGGCGCAAAGCGTCGGCATGGCGCGCAGCGCGCTGCACTGCGCCATCGGCTACGCCAAGGAGCGCGAGAGTTTTGGCACGGCCATCTTCAACCACCAGGCGGTTGGGTTTCGCCTGGCCGAGTGCGCGACAAGGATCGAGGCAGCGCGCCAACTGATCTGGCACGCCGCATCATTGCGCGACGCGGGTCGACCCTGCCTGAAGGAAGCTGCCATGGCCAAACTCTTTGCCAGCGAGATGGCCGAGCAGGTTTGTAGCGTTGCGATCCAGACGCTGGGCGGCTACGGCTATGTAAGCGACTTTCCGGTGGAGCGAATCTACCGTGACGTGAGGGTCTGCCAGATCTACGAAGGCACAAGCGACGTGCAGAAGATCATCATTCAGCGCGCCTTGTAAATCCGCTGCTGTCCGTACGTTGTTGTAACGACGGACGATGCCGTCCTGCCTCGCGCGCTGCCAGAAGCGACGACTTCAGGCGCGGGCATCGCCCCAGCGCAGCTGCGCCGTGTCGTCGCCCCGGTACAGAGTTTCTCCATTGCGATCGACGCAGTATTCGGGCGAGACAATCATTTCAGAGAATCGCATGTCGGCGGCGATGCGCGTGTACTCGAACAGGATGCTTCGCACCACCTTGGCCCCAGTGCGGATGTGGCTGCCGTGCCCGATCCAGGCCGGCCCGGTGATGCTGGCGCCGGGCTCGATGCGCACGCTCGAGCCGATGTAGACCGGCCCTTCAATCTTGACCTTGTCCCATGGAATCGAGGTGTTGAGGCCGACCCAGACGCCGGGCTTGACCTGGCGTCCCGGAATTTTCATTTCCGCCACTTCGCCGCGCAGTACGCGCTGCAGCACGGACCAGTAGTCGCTGACGCGGCCGATGTCGATCCAGTTGAACGGGCGGTTCTGCACGAAGAAGGGCAGCTTTTGCGCCACCAGTTGCGGGAACAGTTGCGAACCAATGTCGTAAACCGTGTTCGGGGGCACCAGGCCCAGAATGGCGGGCTCGAAGATGTAGATGCCGGTACTGGCCAGGGTGGATTTGGCCTCGGCCGGGCTGGGCTTTTCCTGAAAGGACTCGATCTGGCCATCGGCTGCGGCCACCACGATGCCGTAATTCTGCACATCGGCCAGGGGCACGTCGAGTGCCACAACGCTGGCGATCGCGCCTTTGGCCTTGTGCTCGGCAAGCGCTGCCGTGATGTCGAGGTCGATCAGCGCGTCGCCGCACAGCACGAGCGTGGTTTCATCGAAGAAGCCACCGAAGTCCTGGATGCGGCGCATGCCGCCGGCTGAGCCCATCGGGCGCGGCAGGATGTCGCCGTGGTCGCGGATGCCTTCGTAGGCGTAGCCAATCTGCACGCCCCAGCGTCGGCCGTCGCCAAAATACTCCTCAATTTTCTGATGATGCCAGGCGACGTTGACCATGATCTCGGTGATGCCGTGGCGCGCCAGATGTTCAATCAGGTACTCCATCACCGGTTTGCCCAGGATCGGCACCATCGGTTTTGGCAGGTCGCGCGTCAGCGGGCGTACCCTTGTGCCCTGGCCGGCCGCCAGAATCATTCCCTTAGCCATGCGATACCCTCTTGGTGGTGTTCATGTTTCTTCTCCCTTCGTGATGCTGGACTCGTCAGTCAGTCACTCAACCCCCGGAGTCGACCGTGAAGGCCGCATGCGGGTCCTGCTCCAGCAGGCTGACCAATTGGGGCAGCGCCAACTGGAGCGCGGCCTTGAGCGTATGCGGCGGATTGATGATGAACATGCCGCTGGCGGGCAGGCCCGGGCGGATCACCTCACCGGCTTCATCCGCAGTCAACTTGCTGGACTTCACGGTTAGCGTTGCGTTGAGCCAGCTTTTACCTGCTTTGGTCGCCAGGGTTTTGAGCTTGCGCGGCACGTCGTGCGCTTCAGGTCGCGGAATCAGGGGGTACCAGACAACATAGGTGCCGGTGGCAAAGCGCAGCATTGAATCCGCGATCATTGCCACCACGCGGGCATAGTCGGTCTTGATCTCGTAGCTCGGGTCGCACAGCAGCAGGGCGCGGCGCGACGGTGGTGGCAGGAATTTTTTCACGCCTTCGAACCCGTCCTCGCATAGCACCGCCACCTGGCGCCCGGCTTCCAGTTGGGCAATATTGGCCGACAGCGTTTTGGCGTCGGTCGGGTGCAACTCGAACAGCTTGAGCTTGTCGCGCTCGCCCAGCAGACTCTGGATGATGAAGGGCGAGCCGGGATAGATGCGGTGGCTGTCCATCTTGTTGAAACCGGCGACCAGTTCCAGATAATCCTGCAGCAGTGGCGCCAGACCGGCGGCGAAGGCCTTGGACGCTGCTGTCGGCTTGGCGCCGGGCTGCGCCTTGGCGGCAGCGCCCAGGAGCTTGTCTTTTTCGGCCAGCAGGCGCAAAAGGCCGTTGGCGGCTTCGCCGCTGGTCTCGGCATAGTCGCCATCAAGCCGGTACAAACCGGCCCCGGCGTGGGTGTCGAACACGGTGAGCGCCGTATCTTTTTGTCGCAGATGACGCAGAATAGCAATCAACACCGTGTGTTTGAGCACATCGGCGTGGTTGCCGGCGTGGAAGGCGTGGCGGTAACTGAACATCCCAGCATGGTAACCGCCAAAATCCGGCTTCGCGCTTTCTCTTGCGCCAGGGGTCGGGTTGATTGCGCTCAGGCCGCACGGATGCCGTAGCCGAAATTTCGTATAATGCTCGGCTTCGCAGCGCTTTTGTGGCTCCGCGGCGAAGCCTGTCCCCACCTAAGAGATTCCCGTTAGAGGAACGCCGACCGTGGAAAAGAGCCCGCCAAACCCTCGTAAAAGAGAAAACTCATGACCAAAACTTTCAGCGCAAAACCCGCTGACGTGGTGCACGAGTGGTTTGTGATTGACGCGACCGACAAGGTCCTCGGACGAGTAGCCAGCGAAGTTGCTCTCCGTTTGCGCGGCAAACACAAGGCCATTTATACGCCTCACGTCGATACCGGTGACTTCATTGTCATCATCAATGCAGCCCAGTTGCGCGTCACCGGCGCCAAGTCGATTGACAAGGTGTACTACCGTCATTCGGGTTACCCCGGCGGGATTACTGCCACCAACTTCCGTGACATGCAAGCCAAGCATCCGGGCCGCGCTTTGGAAAAAGCCGTCAAGGGCATGCTGCCCAAGGGCCCGCTTGGCTACGCCATGATCAAGAAGCTCAAGGTGTACGGTGGTGCTGAGCACCCGCACACTGCCCAGCAACCCAAAGTGTTGGAACTTTAAGGAGCCTTGAATGATTGGTGAATGGAACAATGGTACCGGCCGTCGCAAATCCAGCGTCGCCCGTGTTTTCCTGAAAAAGGGCTCCGGCCAAATCGTCGTGAACGGCAAAGACATCGAAAAATTCTTCGGTCGTCAAACCTCGATCATGATCTGCAAGCAGCCGCTGTTTTTGACGAACCACGCCCAGACGTTTGACATTATGGTCAATGTCGCTGGTGGTGGTGAGTCCGGTCAGGCTGGCGCTGTGCGCCACGGCATTACGCGTGCCCTGATTGACTACGATGCAACGCTCAAGTCCGAGCTGAGTAAAGCCGGTTTCGTGACCCGCGATGCCCGCGAAGTCGAACGCAAGAAGGTCGGCTTCCACGGCGCGCGTCGTCGCAAGCAGTTCAGCAAGCGCTAATTTCGCCAGAAATTGCGCTGGCCCTTGCTGCCAGACAACGGCCATCGGGATGCAGGTTCCGGTGGCTGTTTGCATTTTGGGCGGGAAGGCAAGGCAAAGCCCCCACAGCATCAGCGGCAAATGCTATTTTGCTGAATTCCTGAGCGAATTGCTGTAGTATTACGTTATTGATATTGAAAACGCAGGAGACAGGCCGCAGCTACCGCACCGGAGCCAGCTTTGTTTCCAAACATCCAGGAGTAGCCATGAGTGCTGTTGCAGAGTCCGTTGTGACTGAAATGCCCGATCCCATCATCTTCACGGACAGTGCGGCCGCGAAAGTGGCGGACCTGATTGCCGAAGAGGGTAACCCCGACCTGAAGTTGCGCGTTTTCGTGCAAGGTGGCGGCTGCTCGGGGTTTCAGTATGGTTTCACCTTCGATGAAATCACCAATGAAGACGACACGACCATGACCAAGAACGGCGTCTCTTTGTTGATCGATGCCATGAGTTACCAGTACCTGGTTGGTGCCGAGATCGACTACAAGGAAGATCTGCAGGGTGCGCAGTTTGTCATCAAGAACCCGAATGCCACCACAACCTGCGGTTGTGGTTCGAGTTTCTCCTGATCTGAGTCGAGGTGCAAGACCCGCGCCTGACGTCAGGCGGGGTAGATTGCACCGAGTATGCGGGCGCCTTTGGCGCCCGTTACTTTTTTCAGGCTACCGGTCTGGCGCAATAAAGCTTGCCTTGCCAGCCAGGCGAATGCCGTAGCTTCCACCTGCAAGGGCGGCAGGCCATGGGCCTGCGAGGAATTGACCCGCACACCGGGCAGATGGGCCTGCAACCGGCGCATCAGTTCAGCATTGAAGGCACCGCCGCCACATACGATCAGTTTCTGACTCTGCATGCCGTAGCGATTCAGGCTGGCGGTGCAACTGCTGGCGGTTAGTTCCGTCAAGGTCGCCTGTACATCGACCGGCTCCAGTGACTGGAAGTTTTCAAGTTTGGCGGCCAGCCACTCCGCGTTGAAGAGGTCGCGCCCGGTGCTCTTCGGCGCCGCGACGGCAAAGTAGGGCTCGGCCAGCAGGCTTGCCAAAAGTTCGACCGATACCTGCCCTGCTGCGGCCCAGGCTCCGTCGGCGTCAAAGGGCGCTCCGAGGTGGCGCTGACACCAGGCGTCCATCAAAGCATTGCCGGGGCCGCAATCGAAGCCCAACACATCATCGGCCATCGCAGGGCCCAGTACCGTGAGGTTCGAAATGCCGCCGATGTTGAGCGTTGCCACAGTGTACCCTGGCCGCCCAAATACCGATTGGTGAAAGGCCGGCACCAGTGGCGCACCCTGGCCACCGGCGGCGACATCGCGACTGCGAAAGTCCGCGACCGTGGTGATGCCTGTCAGTTCCGCCAGCAGTGCCGGATTGTTGAGTTGCAGGCTATAGCCCGTGCCGTCGAAGAATTGGGGTCGGTGCCGCACGGTTTGGCCGTGCGCACCGATAGCGTTGACGGCTGCCTTGGCGACTCCAGACTTTTCAAGCAGGTGAGCAACCACTTGCGCGTAGATATGCACCAGGGCATTGGCGGCCAGTGCGCCGCGATGCAACTCATTGACGCCGCCCGGACTGTTGAGCGCCAGCAGTTCCTGCGTC
Organism: uncultured beta proteobacterium; assembly: GCA_903920695.1. GTDB lineage: Bacteria > Pseudomonadota > Gammaproteobacteria > Burkholderiales > Burkholderiaceae_C > Rhodoferax. Next base: position 33,742 of record CAIXNB010000075.1, on the reverse strand, counting down.
AGGGGCGCCGACAGAGGGGCGCTGGCGTGGGACAGTACTGTCAGCGGTGTGGTGGACAAATCTGCCAGGACCCCGTCTACGCCGGCGAGGGAGGTGCCGGACATCAGGCCGAGATAGAGCTCAGACACGTGTGTCGTGCCTTTTACCCGACGGACTATTGGGCGCTGGTCTGCTGCACCAGGGCGGCGGCGGCGAGGGCGACGCGATTCTCAGCGGCGAGCTTGCTGAAAATCGGTTTGGCACCGGCTGAAACCGGCACCGACTCGCTCTGACGGGCGATGGTGATTGGGTCACGGTAGACGCCGTTAACGCGGAATTCAAAATGCAGATGAGGGCCGGTGGCCCAGCCGGTCGCACCTACGGCGCCGATATTCTGACCCTGGTTCACGCTCTGGCCTTTGCGCACATTGATGCGGCTCAGGTGGGCGTACACCGTGTTGTAGTTGTTGCGATGCTTCAGGATGATTACGTTACCGTAGCCGTTTTGAACACCGGCGAACTCAACCACGCCGTCGCCCACGCTACGGACCGCTGTTCCGGTTGGTGCGCCGTAGTCGACGCCCTGATGGGCGCGCAGGGTCTGCAGGATCGGATGCATGCGCATCTTGAAGCCGCTGGTGATTCTGGAAAATTCCATCGGCGAGGCCAGGAAGGCGCGGCGCAGGCTTTGACCATCGAGCGTGTAGTAACCGCCCTTGTTGCCGGACTGGGCCGTGGTTGTGGCGGCGGCGCCTGCCAGCGGCTCCTGGAACCACATAGCTTGGAAGGCTTTGCCGCCATTGACGAATTCGGCGCTCAGCACGCGTCCGGCGCGCAGCGGTTCGCCGTCGCCTTCAAGGGTTTCATAGACGACCGAAAAGCGATCACCCTTGCGCAACGCGCGGTGGAAGTCGATATTGCTGGCGAAGATCTCGGCTAGCTGAGTGGCAACGGCATCCGGGATTTTGGCTTCGTCGGTGGCAGCGAACAGCGAGGTCTGGATGGTGCCGCTGGCAAGCCGGTTCGATGCCGTCAAGGGTGCGGTCTCAAGGCGTGATTGAAAACCTTGCGCAGTCTTCTCTATGATCAGGCGTTTGAAGTTGCCGTCGTTGTCTGCAGTCCAGCGAGCGCTGAGTTTGTGCAGGCTGTTGTTGCTACCGGTTTCTATGGTGACGCTGCGGCCGCTGCGTCCAAGCAGCAAACGGGCGATTGCGTCAGTGCGCAGAAATGCGGCGGCCGACGCGTCATCCACGCCCAGGCGGCTGAGCAAGGTGTCGGCGGTGTCGGTCGAGCGTGTGATGTCGGAGCGGAACAGCTTGAAGGACTGGACGTCTAGATCAGCGGGCATCGTCACGGTGGAGGCGGTGACCGCCTCCAGAACCTGATGCACCGGTAAATCCGACGCATCGGGCGCCAGCGCGGCTACGGCAAGAGCACCGCCGCCGGCACCCAGCATGACAGCGGCGATGACGGCGCTGATTTGCTGGGGATATTGTTTAATGGTGCGGCGGGAGAAAGCGAGTAACGCGTTTCCGGCGGCAACAAGGCTGTTGGTCAAAAAATAGCTTCCAGATGAGGGTTGATTAGTGGTCAACCGAACAGACAAAGAGATTGCTCAGACGCTCGAATTAAAATCGGCCGCTTGAGAAGTAGCAGAGTATAACTTCGTCGCATCCCGTCCCATAGAGAAAAACCCTTATGAATCAAGCCTTGGCTCCCGAGTTTCCTGTAACCGACCGTGTTCGGGAGGCGCTGGCCGTCTCGTTGCGGGGCTGTGAAGAGCTGATTCCGCAGGATGACTGGGTCCGCAAGTTGGCGCGCTCGGAGGCCATCGGTACGCCGCTGCGCATCAAACTGGGGCTGGACCCTACCGCGCCGGATATCCACATCGGGCACACCGTGGTGCTCAACAAGATGCGTCAACTGCAGGACCTGGGCCATACGGTCATCTTCCTGATCGGCGACTTCACCACTCTGATTGGTGACCCATCCGGGCGCAACAGCACGCGCCCGCCGCTGACGCGCGAGCAGATCGAGGTCAACGCGCAGACTTACTACCGCCAGGCCTCCATGGTGCTCGATCCGTCGAAAACCGAGATTCGCTACAACAGCGAGTGGGGCGATACCCTGGGTTCGCGCGGCATGATCGAATTGGCCGCACGCTACACGGTGGCGCGCATGATGGAGCGCAATGATTTCCATGATCGTTTCAAGGCCGGCCAGTCGATCAGCGTGCATGAGTTCTTGTACCCGCTGATGCAGGGCTATGACAGCGTGGCGCTCAGGAGCGACTTGGAACTCGGCGGCACCGACCAGAAGTTCAATCTGCTGATGGGACGGCACCTGCAGGCCGAATACGGCCAGGAGCCTCAGTGCATCCTGACCATGCCGCTGCTTGAAGGGCTGGACGGGGTCGAAAAGATGTCCAAAAGCAAGAATAACTACATCGGGATTTCCGAAGACGCCAACACCATGTTTGCCAAGGTGCTGAGTATCTCGGATACGCTGATGTGGCGCTGGTACACCTTGCTGAGTTTCAAGAGTGAAGCCCATATTGCGGCCCTGAAGGCTGACGTCGAGGCTGGCGCCAATCCGAAAGAAGCCAAAGTGGCGCTAGCCAAGGAAATTGCCGCGCGCTTTCACTCAGCGGCGGCGGCGGACGCGGCTGAGCAGGACTTTATCAATCGCAGTCGGGGTGGCGTGCCCGACGAGATTGCCGAAGTTTCAGTTTTGTTAGGGGAAGGCGGTGTGCCGCTGGGTATCGGTGCCTTGCTCAAAATGGCCGGGCTGGCCGCATCGACGGGCGAGGGTAACCGTCTGGTCGATGGCGGCGGCGTGCGCATCGATTCCAGCGTCATCAGCGACAAAGGCCTCAAGCTTGGCGCCGGCTGTTATGTGCTGCAGGTTGGCAAGCGTAAGTTTGCCCGGGTCACGCTGGGCTAACCCGGTATGCTGCGTTTGTTGCCAGCGCGTGTTCTGACGCCGCCGCGCCTGCTGTGGGCGTCGATCATGGTGGCTCTCATCACCATCACGCTCAAGACTCTGGCTTGGTATATCACGGACTCAGTTGGCTTGCTGTCGGACGCGATGGAGTCGCTGGTGAACCTGGCTAGCGCGATTTTTGCATTGATGATGGTGACCATCGCGCAGCGACCGGCGGATGAGGAGCACCCCTACGGCCACCACAAGGCCGAGTATTTTTCAAGCGGCTTCGAGGGGGTCCTAATCATTGCCGCCGCTGCGGGCATTGTCTGGGCCGCTGGCCACCGGTTACTGGACCCGCAGCCGATTCAGGAAGTTGGTTGGGGCTTGGCCTTGTCCGTGATCAGTTCGGCGCTCAATGGCCTGCTGGCCTGGGTTATGTTCAGTGCTGCCAAAACGCATCGCTCGATCGCATTGGACGCCGATGCCCGGCACCTGGTGACGGATGTCTGGACTTCGGTTGGCGTTGTCGTGGGCATTGCCGCCGTGGCCATGACTGGCTGGCTCTGGCTTGATCCGGTGGTGGCGATTGGTGTTGCGCTGAACATTCTCTGGGAAGGCGCGCATCTGATGTGGCGTTCGTCGCAGGGTCTGATGGACGAAGCGGTGGAGCCTGATGTGTTGCGCGAGATCCAGAAAACACTGGCAGTTTTTGACCATGACACCATTCGCTTCGATCATGTAAACACACGCCGCTCCGGGCAGCGGCGCTTTGTTGATTTGCACATGCATATGCCGGCAAATTGGTCGCTGGGGCGGGCCGCTGCGGTGCGCACCAGTGTCGAACAGGCGCTGATGCGCGCGGTGCCAGGTCTGCGCGCCACGATCCAGCTCCTGCCCAGCGACGTCGAAGCGCATTTTGACGATCCGCGGGATCTGTTATGACCTCAGTCCGGGGTCCCGCATGATTGCGCTGCTGCAACGGGTCACGCAGGCGCGCGTGCTGATTGATGCCCAGGTCGTGGGTGAGATCGGCACCGGGCTGCTGGTGCTGCTGTGCGCCGAGCGTGGTGATAGCGAGGTCCAGAGCGACAAGATGTTGGCCAAGATCATCAAACTGCGTATCTTTTGCGATGCGCACGGCAAGATGAACCGCAGCCTGCAGGACATCGACGGCCAAGGCGCTGCTGGGGGCTTGCTGGTGGTGAGTCAGTTCACACTGGCAGCGGATGCGTCTGCTGGCAATCGGCCAAGTTTTACAGCGGCCGCCGCGCCGGATGAGGGCCGCCGTCTGTACGACTATTTTGTGGCGCAGGCCAGGCACTTGCATGGCGAGGTGCAGACCGGGCAGTTCGGTGCTGCCATGCAGGTCCATCTGGTTAACGACGGACCCGTGACGATTCCCTTGCGCATGGCACCGCAATCCAGTGCAAACTGAGGCTGTTGAGGCCAGTCCAGCGCCAAGGCGATGTCATAATCTGCGCAGTGCAGTCTGGGTTGACTCGCCAAATGCCAAAAAATAGTCTCAAGCTCAAAATCAGTCTGTCTTTGATCATCGTTTTGTCGACGGCGATGGTTCTTTTCACGCTGCTGATCCTCAAGCAACGCCAGGAAGACATGCAAAGTGTGGTGGCCCGCCATGTCACCCAAATTTCTGAAATGGTGGTCGCCAGTACGCGCTACACGATGCTGGTCAACAAGCGCGACATCGTGGAAAAGATCATTGAGGACATTGGCAAGCAAAAAGGCATTGAGCGCATCCGTGTCATCAGCAAGGACGGCACGATCATTCATTCCAATCACAAGGCCGAGGTTGGCTACTCGGTTGACCAGAAAGACGACTCCTGCATCAGCTGCCATCAGACCAGTCAGCCCTTGCAGCGGGTGCCGGACGACAAACGCTGGAAGATTGTCGAAACCACCGGCGGGCACCGGGTGCTCGGGTCCATGCACGCGATACGCAACGAGGCATCCTGTTCCTCAGCCTCCTGCCACGAGCATCGGGCCAACCAGTCGGTGCTGGGTATTGTCGATGTCGCCTATTCCCTCGACGAGATGGATCAGTCGCTGCGCACCCATGCCATTTACGTGATCGGCATGTCGATTGGTTTCATCATCCTTTTCGCGCTCACCATCGGCTTCCTGCTGCAGCGCCTGATCTACCTGCCCTTGAAGGATCTGGCCACGGGGGCAGACAAGGTGAGTTCGGGCGAACTCGGTCACGCCATTCCGGTGCGCAGCAACGATGAATTTGGCCGCGTTGCCGGCTCTTTCAATCAGATGACCACAGCGCTGGGTGAGTCGCGACACGCCATGGAGCAGTTGGTGCAGACTCTGGAAACCAAGGTTGCGGATCGAACCAAAGAATTGCTGGCGGCCAAGGCCGAGGTGGCGCAGGGTGAAAAACTGGCGTCGATCGGCGTGCTGGCCTCCGGCATTGCGCATGAGTTGAACAATCCGCTCACGGGTGTGCTGACCTTTACCTCGTTGATGCGCAAGAAAGCGCCGGAGGGCAGCGAGGACGCCGAGGATCTGGATCTGGTGATTCGCGAGACCAAGCGTTGCGCCAGCATCATCAAGCGCCTGCTCGATTTCGCGCGCGAAAAAGTGCCGGTCAAAGGGTTTTATAACCTGAACCAGGTGATTGAGGACACGGTGCGCTTTGTCGAGCGGCCCGCGTCGCTGCAACAGGTCGAAATCACCACCGAACTTGACCCGGCACTGCCGCAGGCCTGGGGCGATGCCGACCTGGTCAAACAGGTCATCCTGAACTTGCTGGTCAATGCCCAGCAGGCGATCGAGGGCAAGGGGCAGGTCACGGTGCAAAGCCGCGCGCTTGCGCCCACCGCCAAGGCTGACGCTGCGCTTGAGCCGATGGTGGAGGTGCTTGTGACCGATACCGGTTGTGGCATTCCTCAGGCCAACCTGCAGCGGATTTTTGACCCGTTCTTCACCTCCAAAGAGGTTGGTAAGGGAACGGGATTGGGCTTGTCGGTCAGTTATGGCATTGTCAAAGCGCACGGTGGCAGGATCAGCGTTGAGAGCGTGGTCGGCGTCGGCACCACGTTCCGCGTTGTCCTGCCGGTGACGCCGCCTTCAAACGAAACTTTACCCAATGCAGATGAGAGCAAACAATGAGTGCCAGAGTCCTGATCGTTGATGACGAGGAAATTGTCATTCGGAGCTGTCGGCGCATCCTGAGCGACAAGCAGTTATATTCGGTCGACTCGACGCAGGACGGCATGGAGGCCCTGCGCAAGGTTGACGAGAGCGAGTACGACTTGCTGGTGCTCGACATCATGATGCCCGGCATCGATGGTCTGGAGGTCCTGCAGCAGGTCAAGGAGCGCCATCCTGATGTTGACGTGATCATGGTGACCGGCCTGTCGCAGATTCAGACTGCGGTCAAGGCCATGAAACTGGGCGCCTTTGACTATCTGTCCAAACCCTTTGACCCCGATGAACTCAAGCATGTTGTGGACCGCGCTTTGGAGCGCCGCCGGCTGCTGCAGGAGAACCGCAATCTCAAAACCGAGGTCGGCTCCAAATACCGCTTTGAAAACATCATCGGCTCCAGCGCGCCGATGCAGGCGGTGTTCGCCTTGATCGCCAAGTGCGCGCCAACCAATACGACCGTCCTGGTCACCGGGGAGAGTGGCACCGGCAAGGAAATGATCGCCCGTGCCATTCACTACAACAGCTTGCGCAAGGACCAGCCCTTTGTCACGGTCGACTGCAACACGCTGAGCGAGAACCTTTTGGAGAGTGAACTGTTTGGCCATACCAAGGGCTCTTTTACCGGAGCCGTGGCCAACAAGCGTGGCATGTTCGAGGTCGCCAACAATGGCACGCTCTTTCTTGACGAGTTCGGCAATATCCCGCTGTCAACGCAGGCCAAGTTGCTGCGTGTGATCCAGGAGCGAGAATTCCGGCCGGTTGGCAGCACCGTGACCCAGAAGACCAACGTCCGACTGGTGACGGCAACCAACAAGGATCTCAAGGCGATGGTCGCCGAAGGGACCTTCCGCGAAGATCTGTACTACCGCATCAACGTCTTCCCGATCCAGGCGCCGGCCCTGCGCGAGCGGCGCGATGATATTCCGGCGCTCGCATTCCATTTCTTGAAGGCATTCTGCGCGGAGATGGAAAAACCGGTGCCGGAGATTTCGGAGGCTGCCATGAGCACGCTGGTCAACTACGACTGGCCCGGCAATGTGCGCGAGCTTGAAAACACCATGCACCGGGCCATCATCCTGGCGTCCGACAAGGCCATCCACCAGGCGCATCTGGTCAACATCATCGATACCACGCCGCGCTCAGACCTGGAAGTGCCCAGAACGGGCGAGGACCTCAAGCGCCTGAAGAAGATTGCACGCGAGAAGTCGGTCGAGGACGTCGAGAAACTGTTTATTCAGGAGACGCTCAAGCGCAATGCGTCGAACGTGACCAAGAGTGCAGAAGAAACCGGCATGCAACGCTCGAATTTTCAGGCGCTGATGAAGAAGTACAACATTCGGGTGCGTGACACCGAATACGACCCCGACGAAGCCGAGCCGTCCTGAAAGAATGGCGCAAAAAAAAAGAGGCCGAAGCCTCTTTTTTTTATTCTAAGTGCTTGGGTTCGTCCTCAACTTCTTCGTAGCCGGTGATCATGGCTTTGAAGTGAGCTGAGGCGGTGTGGCCCAGGCTGGCCAGATAGACGTGCACGACGATGAAGCCGCAGAACACGATGAACAGCAGCACATGCACCGTGTCTACCACGCGCACACCGCCTAGCATCTCGACGATTGAAGAGAAGCGGCCCACATCCCACAGCAGCAGTCCGGTGAAGAACATGATTGGCACTAACAGCATCATGATGATCTGGTACAGCATGCTTTGCAGGGCGTTGAACTTCTTGTAAGCGCTCGGATGGTGCGGGTTCGGGTCACCGCGGAAGATACCGTATCCGTAGAACTGGATCTGACGAAAGCTTGCTTGGAAGTACTTCTTTGGGCTCAGTTCGGGGTGATAGACCTTGATCTTGTCGCTGGACAGGTAATAGCCGAGCCAGACAAAGAAGTTGGCGATCAGGATGAACCCAATCCAGTTATGAACAACGACTGCGGTCCGAAACGGCAGCAAGTGAAACAGGTCAAGGTACCTTATCTGCAAGCCGGTTGCAATCAGCAACACGAAACCGAAGGCATTGGTCCAGTGCCAGAGCCTGACCGGGAGGGGGTGGATATAAAGCTTTTCCATGGCGGTTTCCTGCTATTTTGAGGCGTCGTCATCATGACGATTGCCGGTTGAAGCCTGTTTATTAGCATCCTGAGCGGCGGCGAGCCGTTCAGCCTCGAGTTTTTCGCGCACTCCCTTGAACAGTCGCTTGACCGTCATATGGGCCAGTGGCACGCTCAGGGCACCGAACACGACCAGCACCAACAGGTAGTCCAGCAACTTGATGCGGGTGCTGCCGATGGCATAGAAACCGCGTACCGATTCCATCGAAGTCAGGGAATTGAGCACTTCATTTTGCACACCATGGCGCAGGGGGCGGCCGTCCGGGCCGGCGATCGTCAGGGTCACGCTTTGGAAGGCTGCAGCGCCCTGCCTGTGGCAGGTGTCGCAGTCCTTGATCGCTTTTGATTTCTCGGCCAACTGGTGGGCTTCGACGCCAGAGCTGACTTCAAGTCGGCCGCGCAGCAGCATCTTGCCGTCGCCGCCATCCTGATTGAATTCCTTCAGCAGGCTCCACAGCGCCCGTTCATCCAGGCCCATGGCCTTGCTGTCGCCGGCATCGGCCCGGTTTTCAAATTTTGGCACGCCGGTTTTTTCTGCAACCTGGCGCTTTGCCGTGCTGTCGTAGAGTCTGAGGTTAACGCGGCGCTTCGCGTCCGGCGCATGACAGACAGGGCAGGAGATGGCGTCAAAGTGTCGTGCGGTGTTGGGCAACCAGTCCTTGTGCTGATTGACAGCCTCTTTGTGGCAGGCCAGACAGGCATCCTTGACGCCCTCGCCCATCGATGCCGCCTTGACTGCGTGTGCCTGGTGGCAACCGGCGCACAGCGGGGCGCTGATACCCTTGGCGATGCGCTCATGACCATGGACGTCTTTTGAATAGGCCTTGAAGATGGCTTCGTGGCATTTGGCGCAGGGCGTTTCGGCGATTGGTGTCACGATCTTGGTCGAACGCACGGTGTGGGGGTTGTGGCAGTCTGAACACAGCGGCGCTTTTTTGTTGCCGGCCTTGATCAGTGCTGCATGAACGCTGTCATCGTATTCGGTGGCTTTTTTCTTGTGGCAGTCGCGGCAGGATTCGCGCATGCCTAATGTGAATTCGCGCTTGCTCTTGATGGCGCTCTTGACCTTGCCGTGTGTTTTCGAATCAAGGTTCGAGTGGCAGTCCTCGCAATCGGCCTTCTTGTGCATTGACTCGGTATAGGCCGTGGTCGAGATGCTCAATGACAAAACTTCCCCGCTATCGAGTGTTTTGGTCAAGCCCTGCTTGTCGTGACAGGACAGGCAGGCTGTGCTCTCTTTGGACATTTCGCCTTCTGCCGCGCGGGCAGTCAGGCCGACAAAGGACAGGGCAAGTGCAAGCATGCCTGCCAATACAAAACTCTTTGGACGTGATGACAGGATCATGGTGCCCGCAGCGCAGGAGCTATTCATTCAGGTTCCCCTCTTATGGGTTCTTAACGGCAAAAAACCATCAGGGACGATTGTCATCCCTGATGGCGTCTGCGTTTTCTCGTCAAGGTAATTGTTTGGCAGATTCGTGATGTAGCTCAAGGCTTTATTTTTTTTGATTTCTTGCCTTGAAGGCTTGGGTACCAAGCTTGGCCAGCATCACCATGCCGACTACGGGCAGCATCACCGCATAAGCCAGACCGATGAACGGAGCAGCCAGGAACAGGGCGATATTCTTGACCCGGCTTTCCTTTGCCTGCACCTGCTCGACCGGCGCTGCCGCCATTTCCGGCACCGCTGCCGGTGTCAGCGCGTGCGCTGCACTTTCCTCGATCATTTCGGGCGACAGCGGCTTGCGCATGAACTCCGTGACGCCAGCGGCCTTGGCCCTGACTTCATTGTCAGTCGTGCCGTAGCCGGTGATGATGACCACCGGCGTCCAGGGCTGGCTGGCCCTGACCTTTTCCGCCAACTCGACACCGTCCATACCGGGCATCTTGATGTCGGTGAAAACGACATCGAACGACTGCTCGCGGATTTGCTTTAGCGCCTCATGGGCATTCTCGACCGTGGTGACGATATAGCCATTTTTCTCCGACAGGACGCGGTTGAAACTCTTGCCAACCACGGCATCATCATCAACCACCAAAACCTTACGCAGTGCACTCATGGTATCTCCTTAACAATTGACCAGCAAGATTGCTGAAATTTTCAACACATTTCCTCGGACATTCAGGCTCTAATGAACCGCAGCGTGTTGGGCCTGTTGGTCGCAACGCAGCATCCATTTTTTATGCATCATGGCGCCGTCGGCGGCATGGACGACATCGTCCGGTCCGATGGGCTTGGCGAGGTAGTCATAGGCACCCAGCGTCACAGCCTCTTTGGCCGATTCAATCGCGGGGTAGCCGGTAATCATGATCACTTCGCTTTCGGGCCATTTTTCCTTGATGGCTTTGAGCACCTGCATGCCATCCATGCCCGGCATACGCTGGTCCAGTAAAACGACATCAAAGGAGTGCTCGCCCATCAATTGCAGGGCATCCGTGCCGCTTCTCACCAGTTCCACCTTGCGGCTGCCGTCTGACAGGGCCCGCAGATAACTGAGGCGGACGACTTCTTCATCGTCTATCACCAGGATTTTGGTTTCTTGATTCATTTGGATACCCTCTACTTTCATGTGCTTGCTGGTTTGTTCTATGCAAGCCCTGTGCCAGGTCTCTGTTATTTGTGGTTTAACGTTTGTTATCAATGAATTACATGAACTTTAGCGAACCCGGCGAGCGCGGTTTCGGGCTGTGAACGATTCCCAAGGTACATTTTATTTATACATTTTTCTGGCGCAAAGCAGGAGTTGCCCGCGTAATCAGGGTGACAGCTCGCGACAGTTGGCGAATATTTTTTATGTGCAGCCAGGTTTGTTTTTTGACTGAAAGGAGAAGAATTCCTTGGCGGATCCTGCTCCCGAGCCTGTCCCGGGCCTTAAAGCTTGCGCTTTGATACAGATCAGAGACACCGCATGTGCGGTCTAGGAGCGCAACTGAATCAGCGTGAAAATGCCGATGTGTTTGTGGGCCGCGATGCGGATTCACAGGCTCTTGCCGGTGTACCTATCCGGCAAATGGAAACAATTGGAACCAAGAAGGGAATATTTCCAATGAAACTTTCGACTCCAAAAACACTGATCACTTTGTCGGTCCTGGGGGCTGCTGCCATCGCGTTTTCTGGCGTTGCCAGCGCTGCTGTCAATGCCGATGCGGCTCAGGCCCTGGCGAAGAAGAGTGATTGCCTGAAATGCCATGCGGTTGACAAGGACAAGAAGGCGTCTTCATTCAAGAAGATCGCTGCCAAGTGGCACGGCAAAGCCGATGCCGAGGCAAAACTGGTGGATGCGCTCACGAAGGCGCCCAAGGTCAAAATGATCGATGGCACAGAAGAAGAGCACAAGGTCATTGCGACCAAGGATGTGGCCGAGATCAAGAACCTGATCGGCTGGATATTGGCTCAGTAAAGATCATGTTTGCCGCCGTTTGATGCAAAGGCATCAGGCGGTCGGCATTCAGTTTCGGTAGGGATCGTCAAACCCAAGGCCGGCCAAGATTTGCGTCTCAAGCGCTTCCATGGCCTGGGCCTCGCGTTCACTGGTTTCATGGTCCCAGCCCTGCGCGTGCAGGACGCCGTGCACCAGCAGGTGCGCGTAGTGTGCCTGCAGTGTTTTTTCGTTCTCGCGCGCTTCCCGGGACACGACGGGCGCGCATAGCACCAGATCAGCGATGACCAGCGGCGCTTGCGCGTAGTCGAAGGTCAGTACGTTGGTCGCATAGTCCTTATGCCGGTAGTCGCGATTGAGCGCGCGACCCTCCTCGGCATCCACGATGCGCACCGTGATTTCGCCATCACGTTGCAGCGCATGGCGAATCCAGCGTGCCACCTTGTGCCGCGGTAGCGCGGCGCGGTGCGTGGCGGCATCGTCGCGGGTGCCAAATTGCAGCGATAGCGTCAGCTGACTGAGCTTGCCGGCTGCTGGTAATGCCGGGCTGTCAGACTTTCCGCTTCGTTTCCCGCTTGCTTTTCGGGTCATGCTGCGCTACTCCTTTTGCGCGGTGCATCATAGGCGTCGACAATGCGCGCGACCAGCGGGTGCCGTACCACGTCGGCGCTGGTGAAGCGGCAGATCGAGATGCCCTCGACGCGTTTGAGGACGCGTTCGGCGTCGATTAAGCCGCTGAGCTGGGTTTTTGGCAAATCAATTTGACTCACGTCGCCCGTCACGACGGCCTTGGAGCCAAAGCCGATACGGGTCAAGAACATTTTCATCTGTTCCGGCGTCGTGTTTTGCGCCTCGTCCAGAATCACAAATGCCGTGTTCAGTGTGCGCCCGCGCATGAAAGCCAGCGGTGCGATCTCGATCGTTTGCCGTTCCAGCGCTTTTTGCACCTGCTCGAAGCCCATCAGGTCGTACAAAGCGTCATAGAGCGGACGCAGATAGGGATCGATCTTTTGTGCCAGGTCGCCTGGCAAATAGCCGAGCCGCTCACCTGCCTCTACTGCCGGGCGTGTCAGCACGATGCGCTGCACGGCGCTACGCTGCAATGCGTCAACGGCACAGGCGACGGCGAGGTAGGTCTTGCCGGTGCCGGCCGGGCCGATGCCAAAGGTGATGTCATGGCTGGCGATGTTGTCCAGGTACATGGCCTGGTTCATGGTACGCGGCTTGAGGTCGCTGCGCTTGGTCTTGAGTGCTGGGCTGTCCGTATCGTCCATGTCGGCGTCGCCTGCCAGCATCAGTTGCACGGTGGCTGGCTCGATCGGACGCGCCGCCATTTCGTACAAAGCCTGCAGCATCTCCATGCCGCGCTTGGCGTTGGCCTTGGTGCCGTCAACCTTGAACTGTTCGTGCCGGTGCGCAATCTTGACCTGCAAGGCTACTTCGATGCTGCGCAGATGCGCGTCCATCGGCCCGCACAGGTGCGACAAGCGGGTATTGTTGGGCGGTGAAAAGATGTGTCTGAGAATCAAGTTGATAATTCCTCAAATGGGTTACCAATGATAGGCAAGAAATGATCGGCAAACTGACGGGCACACTCGAAGACAAGAATCCACCCCAGGTGCTGCTGGATTGCCATGGGGTGGGCTACGAGGTCCATGTGCCGATGAGCACGTTCTACAACCTGCCCGAACTGGGTAGCAAAGTCAGCCTGTTGACACACTTTGTGGTGCGGGAAGACGCGCAGATTCTCTATGGGTTTTCGAGTGCGCCGGAGCGCGAGGCCTTTCGGCAGCTGATCAAGATTTCCGGTGTCGGGCCGCGCACCGCGTTGTCCGTGCTGTCGGGCATGAGTGTGGCCGAACTGGCGCAAGCCGTGACGCTGCAGGAGGCCGGGCGACTGGTCAAGGTGCCGGGCATCGGCAAGAAAACGGCTGAACGCCTGCTGCTGGAACTAAAGGGCAAGCTCGGGGCCGACATCGGTGTGAGCGTCAATCTGGCCAGTGCGGCCCAGGCCGATATCCTGCAAGCGCTGCTGGCGCTGGGCTATAGCGACAAGGAAGCCGCCGTATCGCTCAAGGCCCTTCCCGCCGAAGTTGGTGTCAGTGAGGGTATCAAGCTGGCGCTCAAGGCGCTGGCGAAGTAGTTTTGAGCTAGGGCTACTGCCATTGCACGCTATATTCAGACTTCACTCCAATTCAAAGCCCAGTGAGCATCCAGACCGACGATTTCGCCCCTTCACCCGCCCGCCGCATGGTGTCGGCGGGACCCGCCTCGCCCAACGAGGAGGCGGTGGAGCGCGCGCTGCGGCCCAAGTTGCTCGACGAGTACGTTGGGCAAGTCAAGGTGCGCGAGCAGCTTGAGATATTCATCAGTGCCGCCAAGATGCGAGGTGAAGCACTGGACCATGTGCTGTTGTTCGGTCCGCCGGGACTGGGCAAGACAACGCTGTCGCACATCATCGCGCACGAGCTTGGCGTGAACCTGCGCCAGACCAGTGGCCCGGTGCTGGAAAAACCAAAAGACCTCGCAGCCCTGCTGACCAATCTTGAAAAGAACGATGTTCTCTTCATTGACGAGATTCACCGCCTGAGCCCGGTGGTGGAAGAAATTCTCTACCCGGCGCTGGAAGACTACAAGATCGACATCATGATCGGAGAGGGGCCGGCGGCGCGTTCCATCAAGCTCGATCTGCAACCTTTTACTCTGGTCGGCGCCACGACGCGCGCCGGCATGCTGACCAATCCGCTGCGCGATCGTTTCGGCATCGTCTCCAGGCTGGAGTTTTACACGTCCGAGGAATTGGCGCGCATCGTCAAGCGCAGCGCGGGGCTGCTCAATGTGCCGGCCGATGAAGAAGGCGGTTTTGAGATTGCCCGGCGGGCACGCGGCACACCGCGCATCGCCAACCGCCTGCTGCGCCGGGTGCGCGACTACGCCGACGTCAAGGGCATTGGCAGGATCACGCTCGACATCGCAAACCGGGCGTTGGCCATGCTCGACGTCGATCCGCAGGGTTTCGATTTGATGGACCGCAAACTGCTCGAAGCCGTGATCCATCGCTTTGACGGCGGCCCGGTCGGATTGGACAACATTGCGGCCAGCATCGGCGAAGAGCGTGAAACCATCGAAGACGTGATCGAACCCTATCTGATCCAGCAAGGTTATCTGCAGCGCACGCCGCGCGGCCGCATCGCCACGCTCGCCGCCTACCGCCATCTCGGTGTGACGCCACCGAACCGTGACGCGGATATGTTTGGAGCTTAAGAATTGCTGTCATCCCGGCCACCGTAGTTGTCATGCCGGACCTGATTCGGCATCCACTGCCACGCGCACTATGGATTGCGGGTCGTGTTCCGCAATGACGAAATTGTGGGTCTGGCATTGCGCACCATCAGGATCTGCCCCAGGTAGTAGGTACTCAGAACCCACAGGGGTACCAGCGGCAGTGGCTGCACGAAGCGGTTCACGGCGATCAGCGAGTCGCTCAGCATGAAGAAGCAGGCGCCCAGCGCCACTGCCCGTGCGGCTGGGCTTTGCTGCACCGTCGCGCGACCGATGGCTTGCCCGACCATCAACGCAATCACCGTGACGTAGGTGGCCACCGCAACTTTCAACACCGGGTCGCCCAGACCGCCCCAGACCCAGGCGTACATGACAGCGCCTGCGCTCAATGTGCCGGCTAGGGCTCGGCGGCTTGCAAACCAGGGCACGCCTTGGCCGAACAAGGCGATGTAGAAAAGATGTGCGACCAGAAACGAGGCCAGACCCGGCAGGAAGTAGCCACCTGGCAGCATCAGGAACACATCACCGGCGAGTGAGGCCAGCAGCGCCAGTACCAGCAAGGCATCAAACTGTTCGACTGTCCCCGAGCGGCGGGCGCGCAGCAGAACCATGCCTACAGCGAGCAGCATGGTCAGGGGCTTGAAAACAAAGTGCAGCGTCAGCAGGCCCAGCGTGCTGCTGAGGGTGGCCAGCACGGCGGCCATGATCAGCAGCCGTTCCAGCGCGCGCGTGCCGGCCTCGGGCGCGCGTTGATCGGGTTCAGGTAAAGCTTTCATCCAGGGCTTCATCGTTTTCCAGGTGCCGGGTGTCGGCCCAGCCGACCAGGGTCAAGCCCTGCGGCGTCCAGAGTAGGCGGTTGATGGTCGCGTTGCCCAGATTCCAGCTTCGGGCGGTATGCAGGTCCTGCCCGGTGGCCGCGCGGTACAGCATGTCCATGACGCCGCCGTGCGCCACCAGCACAATCTGCTCGCCCGCGTGGCGTTGCGCCAAGGCCGAGGTGGTTTGCACGATGCGTTGACTCAATTGCGCCAGCGATTCGCCGCCTTCGGGCGCCCAATCCGGGTCGCGCCGGCGCCAGCGCAGCGCCTGCTCTGGCCAGGCGGCTTCGATTTCAACAAAGGTCTTGCCCTGAAAAACTCCAAAGCTGCGCTCGCGCAATTCGGGGCAGGCTTGCGGATCAAGCCCGGTGCTGTCGCCAATCGCGCGCGCCGTGTCCCAGGCGCGCAACAAATGGCTGGAGTAGATCGCACTGATTGGCTCGTCCACCAGAGCCTGCGCCACGCGGCTGGCTTGCCAGTGGCCGGTTGCGTTCAATTCGATGTCGAGTTGCCCCTGAATACGGGTGTCGACGTTCCAGGCGGTCTCGCCGTGGCGGATGGCAATGATGCGGGTGGCTTGCATGGGCCTTGATTGTATTTCCAGCGAACTGCTGGCGTGATTCGAAAATGCTTCAAACTATGACCCTTCCATCGGGGCCGCTTCGGCCTGCGTTTCAAGGTGTCGCTGTGATCATTGTTCTTCGCCAGGCGTCTTTTCGCCGCCTTCTTGCGCTTGCGCTGTTCTGCGCTTGCGCCTTCCTGCAGGCTTGCAGCACAGCGGGCAGCTACAGCCTGGCCATCGCCCATCTCAACGACAGCCATTCACACCTTGAGCCAACGCCCGTGACGCTCATGCTCGATGGCCAGAAGACCGTGGTGCAAGCCGGTGGCTTTGCGCGGCTGCAGACGCTGGTCGACGAGATGCGTATCGCCAACCCGGACCTGCTGCTGCTGCACGCTGGTGACGCGGTGCAGGGCACGCTTTATTTCACCTTGCTCAATGGCCAGCCCGAGTTCGCGTTCCTGAATCGCCTCGGTGTGTCGGCCATGACCCTGGGCAACCATGAGTTCGACCGTGGCACGGCGGCGCTTCCGACCTATCTGCAATGGGCGAAGTTCCCGTTTGTTTCCTCGAACGTCGACTTTTCCGGCGACGCAGTCTTGGCAGCGCGTCACGTGCCGACGCGCATCGTTCAGGAGACCAAGGGTGAGCGCATCGGCATCATCGGTTTGACGACCGAATCGACGCCGCAAACCACGCTCGATGTCGGCCAGGTCAAATTCTTGGATGCCAGGGCCAGCGCCGAGCGCGAAGTTGCAGCCCTGACGGCGCAGGGCGTCAACAAGATCGTGCTGCTGTCCCATCTGGGTTATGCCGAAGACTTGAAGTTGGCCGCAGCGGTCAATGGCATCGACATCATCGTCGGCGGTCACAGTCACACCCTGCTGGGTGATCCGGCCAGCCTGGGGTCAATCGGCTTGGTGCCGGCTGGCCCCTATCCGACCGAGGTGCGCGCGCCAGACGGGGGCCGGGTGCTGGTGCTGCAGGCCTGGAAGTGGGGGCAGATGCTGGGCCGGCTCGACGCGAACTTCGACGCCGACGGACGGATCACCGGCTATGCAGCGAATCCCGTGATACCGGTGGCCGACCACTTTGTGCGCGACGCGGTCACGGTGCCGCCTGACAGCCCGGCCTACGCGCAGATTGTGCAAACCTTCAAGCCGGGCGGCCTGCTGCGGCTGGTCAAGGAAGACCCCCAGGCCGCTGCAGCACTGGTGCCCTATGGTGCGCAATTGGAGAATTTTCGTAAAGCGACCGTGGCCACGGCCACCGACGATCTGCTACGTGGGCTCAACAGCGGTCCCGGCCCGCTGGTGGCTGACTCAATGCTGGCCGCCCTGCCCAAGGCACAGGTGGCCATTCTCAACAATGGCGGCGTGCGCAAGGACTTGCTGGCCGGCAGCATTTCGGTCGGCGACGTGCTGGAAGTGATGCCGTTTGCCAACACGCTGGTGCTGCTGGATTTGAGTGGCGCCCAATTGAAAGAGGCGTTGGAGGGAGACATCGATTTCCTGATCAGCAAGAAATATCCGTCGCCTTATCCCTACCTGGCCGGTCTGCGCATGACGGTGGCACCGAATGCTGCCAGTGGTCAGCGCGTGACTGCGCTGGCGGTGAAGGATGATGGGGGTGTTTTCCAGCCGTTGCGTCCCGACGCGATCTACCGCTGCGTCGTCAGCAACTTCGTGGCCGGTGGTGGCGACGGTTTTGCCAGCATCCGCAATGCCAAGGGCTTTCGTTCGGACAGCGGGATTGTCGACGCCGATGCCCTGCGTGACCACCTGAAGGCGCTCAGTATCGTGCGCAAGCCCAGTGAGCAGCGTGTGAAGGTGCTGGAGCTGTAAGCATCAGAGCTGAAGGCTGATCACCTGCGAGCCGGACAGGGCGGCGCTGGTAAATTCTTCTTCATCAAACACCTTGTCGCCGTCGGCGCTGGGCACGCCGGTGATTTGGATGTCCTTGAAGTTGTGCTGCTTGGCGTCCATCAGGTGCGAGGGCACGACGTTGTGCAGGGCCGTGAGCATGGTTTTGATACGTCCCGGGTATTTCTTTTCCCATTCGCGCAGCATGTTGCCGATCTGCTGGCGCTGCAGGTTTTCCTGGCTGCCGCAGAGCGAACACGGAATGATCGGAAACTGCCGATGCGCGGCCCAGCGCGTCAAGTCTTTTTCCGCCACATTGGCCAGCGGACGGATCACGATGTGGCCACCATCGTCGCTGATCAGTTTGGGTGGCATGCCCTTGAGCTTGCCGGCGAAGAACATGTTCAGAAAAAAAGTCTGCAGCATGTCGTCGCGGTGATGACCGAGCGCAATCTTGGTGACCTTCAATTCGTCGGCCACTCGGTACAGGATGCCGCGACGCAAGCGGCTGCACAGGCTGCACATGGTCTTGCCTTCGGGGATCACCTTCTTGACGATGTTGTAGGTGTCCTGCGTTTCAATGTGAAACGGCACACCGAGCTGCTTGAGGTAGGCCGGCAGGATGTGCGCCGGAAAACCGGGCTGCTTCTGGTCCAGGTTGACGGCAACCAGTTCGAAGTGGACGGGCGCCCGGGCCTGCAGTTTGAGCAGGATGTCGAGCAGGCCGTAACTGTCTTTGCCGCCCGAGACGCAGACCATCACGCGGTCGCCTTCCTCGATCATGTTGAAGTCCATGATCGCCTGCCCAACCTGGCGGCACAGGCGCTTTTCCAACTTGTGCGTTTCGCGCTCGATCCTGGGCTCCGTCCGTGTCTCGGTCTCAGTCGGGGTCTCTTCTTTTTCAATCCAGACGGCGCTCATTCGTATTCCTTGTGTTCCATGGGGGTCGATTTTCTCCTACTTGTTGATTGCGTACGGACCATGAACCCGGTTTCCTCATTGCGACGCGTAGCCCGTATGCAGCGCAGCGGAATACGGGACTGGCACGGCACAGGCGTCCCCGGATTGCGCCTTCGGCTTCATACGGGCTGGTGCATTGCGCAATCGAAATATCAACCTGCAGCAGCCTGTCTACTTCCTTTGTTTAAGCACTAGACCAAATGGGGCTGTCCGCTCCCCTCTTTCGTCCGGCGGGGCAAGAGAGGGGGAGTGAGTGGGGGAAACATGAAACTCACCACTCCCCGGTCTCGACCCGGATCGCCACTTCGCAGTCGTCGAAGATCTCCAGCTTGGCGATTTTGACGCGCACACCTTTGACCCCCGGCAGTTGCAGCAGGCGGTTCGCCAGTTTGCCGATCAGCGTTTCCAGCAGGTTGACGTGTTCGGACGTGCATTCGTTGATGATGATCTGGCGTACCTTGCGGTAATCGAGTACGCGGTGGATGTCATCGGCGTGCGGCAGCAGGGCCTGCTGGCCGAGATTGAGTTCGGCATCGACCTGGATCGGTTGCGGCGCGGTTTTCTCAAACTCCAGTATCCCCAGGCTGGCATTGAAACGCAGGCCAGTGAGCGTGAGGGTCTGACGACCGAGAGTTTGTGCCATGGTGGGGGCCGGTTGATTTTGGGGCGAGTTTGTTGTCGGGCGTCACAGCATGGAGAAATCACGCTCGAACTTCATCAGGTGCTGGCCGCCGTCGACCAGTAGCGTGGTGCCGGTGATGGACTGGTTGTCGATGGCAAATTTCACCGTGGCGGCGACATCCTGTGCCGTCGAGGATTGGCCCAAGGGTGACAACTTGTGCAAAGCCTCGAACTTCTCCTTGCTCAGCAGGTGACTCGTCAGTGTCAGGCCCGGCGCCACGCCCACCACGCGCAGTTGCGGGCTCAGCGCCATTGCCAGCATGGTGTTGGCGGCTTCCAGTGCTGCTTTGGATAGGGTGTAGCTGAAAAAATCCGGGTTTTGGTTCCACAGTTTCTGGTCCAGCAGATTGACCACGACACCGAGCGGCCGGCGCGCGTGTGCGCTGGCCGATCCGTCGCGTCCCACGACGTGGCTGTGCAGGGCCTGCGCCAGGATGATGGCGGCACCGGCATTGCTGCGCATGTGCTTGTCCATGGCCGCGAAGCTGAAATTGGCGGCGGTGTCGTGTTCGAAGGTCGAGGCGCTGTTGACGATGGCGTCGACGCGGCCGAATTGCGCAATCACCTTGGGCAGCAGATTGCGCACCGCCGTCTCGTTGGTCAGGTTGGCGCGAAAGGCGGCGCTGGCGCCGGCGAGCCGGGCGCAGTCGGCCACCGTCTTGGTCGCCTCTTCCAGTGAATCGCGGTAATGCACAGCCACCTGCCAGCCATCTTTGGCCAGCGCGAGCGCAATTTCGCGGCCCAGGCGTTTGGCGGCGCCGGTGACAAGAACCGTTCGGGCGGAAGGCGGATTCGACATTGGGGGACAATCCGGGCGTTATGACAACAGCCTACAGTTTAACGAGCGCTCTCACGCGCCACATTTCACAGATCATCAGCGACAGCGGCGGCTGGATCGGCTTCGATGAGTTCATGGCGCTGGCTCTGTACACGCCGGGCCTGGGTTACTACGCCAATGACAGCACCAAGTTCGGTAGCCTGCCCTATGCCACGCAGGGCGATACGCCGGCGCCGGGCAGCGACTTTGTCACCGCGCCTGAGATGACGCCGCTGTTTGGCCAAACCGTGGCGAGCCAAGTGGCGCAGGCCTTGCAGGTAACGCAGACGACGGAAGTCTGGGAGTTTGGCGCCGGCTCTGGCGCGCTGGCCTTGCAGGTGCTCGATACGCTCGCGGCGCTGGGCCAGCCGCCGACGCGCTACAACATCGTCGATTTGTCGGGCAGCCTGCGCGCGCGCCAGCAGCAGACGCTGGAAAAGTACGCCGAGCGCGTGCGCTGGGTCAGCGAATTGCCCGAGACGCTACAGGGTGTGGTGATCGGCAACGAGGTACTCGACGCCATGCCGGTCAAGTTGCTGGCGCGTACCCAGGGCGTCTGGCACGAGCGCGGGCTTGCCCGGTGCGCACCCGATGCGGCGCCACCGACCGAATCGACGGCTGCCTTTGTCTGGCGTGATCGCCCCACGGATCTGCGACCACCGCTGGAGCCGCAGGGTGAGCATGATTACCTGACCGAGATCCACCCGCAGGCCGAGTCCTTTGTCCGCACCCTGGGCGACAAGCTCAGCGCTGGCGCGCTGTTCTTCATCGACTATGGCTTTCCGGAAGCGGAGTACTACCACCCGCAGCGCCACATGGGCACCGTGATGTGCCACCGCGCGCACCGCTCCGACACCGATCCGCTGGCCGATGTCGGCCTGAAGGACGTCACGGCCCACGTCAATTTCACTGGCATCGCGCTGGCGGCGCAGGAGGCTGACATGGGCGTGCTCGGTTATTGCACGCAGGCGCGCTTTCTGATGAATTGTGGCTTGCTCAGCCGGCTTGAAGACGCCTCGACGACGATCCGCGTGCAGGCGCAAAAGCTCATCATGGAGCATGAAATGGGCGAGCTGTTCAAGGTCATCGGCCTGTTCAAGGGCGAGCCCTGGGACGCCATTGGTTTCACCCAAGGCGACCGCACCGACCGGCTGTGACTACAGCTTGGCGCGCACCGCCTCGACGCGCGCCTGTTCGATCCGTTCACCAATCTTCTTGCCGTTGATGCCCGCTGCCATGGCCGTGGTCGCAATCGCATGTGTGGCCACGGCCTGCGCGGCTGCCAGGGCTGCCAGCAGGCGCGACGTTGGCGCGTAGGCGGCCTCGCTGGAGCCGAGTCGCCCGCGCGAATCGCACTCACAGGCCAGCAGTACCTCGGTGAAGCGCGCCGGGTTGCGAAAGGCGTCACAGCGCTGCAGCAGGCGCACCACGGCCGCAGCATTCAAGTCGCCGCTGCGGTGGATGTTGCCGTGTTCACGCGCCACCACATCGGCCAGTTCGCGGCAAACGGTTGGCACGCGCAGGCGCTCGCAAATGCCGGCCAGCAGTCGCGCGCCGCGCTCTTCGTGGCCGTGGTGTTTGGGCAGCAGCTGTGTTGGTGTTGTGGCCTTGCCCAGATCATGGAACAGACAGGCCAGGCGCACCGGCAGCGTGGCGTGCAGGCGCGCGCTCATGTCGAGCACCAGCATCAGGTGCACGCCGCAGTCGATCTCCGGGTGGTAGTCGGCGCGCTGCGGCACGCCCCAGAGCCGGTCAACCTCGGGCAGCAGGCGCGCCAGCGCGCCGCAATCGCGCAGTACCGCGAATAGGCGCGAGGGCGTGTTCTCCATCAAGCCCTTGGCCAGTTCCTGCCAGACGCGCTCGCTGACCAGATGGTCGACCTCGCCGCCGTCCACCATCTCACGCATCAGTGCCAGGGTTTCCGGTGCGACCGTGAAGTCCGCAAAGCGCGCCGCCAGCCGTGCGACGCGAAGGATGCGCACCGGGTCTTCGCGAAAGGCGGCGGTGACGTGGCGCAAGACCTTGGCTGACAGATCGTTGCGACCACCATACGGGTCAACCAGTGCGCCCGCGATCACCCATTGCGCAGGGTCGCTGGCATCGGCGCGCACCGCCATGGCATTGACCGTGAGGTCGCGCCGTGCCAGGTCTTCTTCGAGTGTGACGTCGGGCGCTGCATGCACGGCAAAGCCGTAGTAGCCGGGGCCGGTCTTGCGCTCGGTGCGCGCCAGCGCATATTCCTCCTTGGTTCGTGGGTGCAGGAACACCGGGAAGTCTTTGCCCACGGGCAGGAAGCCCTGCGCGATGAGTGCGTCCGGCGTGGCACCCACCACCACCCAGTCGTGGTCGGTGACGGGCAAGCCCAGCAGTGCATCGCGCACCGCGCCTCCGACCAGGTAGGTCTGCATTTCAGCGCGCCGCAGGCGTGGCGCTCAAGCGGTAGGGTTCCTCGAAATCGAGGAAGTCCTTTTCGGCCTTGGCTTCATCGATCCACTGCCGCACACCAGGCAGGGCGCAGACACGCTCGACATATGCAGCAATGTTGGCTGGCAGCGGCAGCGCGTAGCACTGCAGGCGCGTGCAGATCGGCGCAAAGTAGGCGTCGGCAATCGTGAAGTCGCCAAACAGCAAGGGGCCGCCGTGTTCATCGAGCAAGGCCTGCCACATGGCCGCCAGTCGTGCCACATCGGAGCGTACGGCGGGCTTGTCACGCCAGACCAGCGCGCCCACCTCGGGCAAGGACGCCTCGATGTTCATCGGGCAACTGCTGCGCAGCGCCGTGAAGCCAGCGTGCATTTCAGCGCAGATGCTGCGCGCGCGCGCCCGTGCTGCCTTGTCACGCGGCCACAGCGCCTTTTGCGGATATTGTTCTGCCAGGTATTCGGCAATCGCCAGCGTGTCCCACACCGCCAGTTCGCCGTCCACCAGAACCGGCACTTTGCCGGTCGGCGTCAGCGCCTTAAGGGTCTTCTTGAAGTTGGAACTGCGGTCATCATCGAACGAGTCAAAGCGCAGCATGACCTCTTCAAACGGGATGCCAGCTTGGCGCAGCAGCACCCAGGCGCGCATTGACCAGGATGAGTAGTTCTTGTTGCCGATGTAAAGCTTGAGCATGGGGGGGTCTCCTTAAGTCGATAATTCTAGGCATATCAAGCGGAGTGCTCTCATGTCAGGAGTTGGAAGAGGCGCAGCGCTGGCGCTGTTCAGGGTCGCCTTGCTGCCGATCAGTGCTTGTGCCGTGGTGGCAGTGGCCGATGCGGTGGTGACCACGGCGGCCGTGGTTGTCAAGACCGGCGTCGAGGCCACAGGCGCGGTCCTTGACGTTGTGATTCCCGATTCCAAACCGGCCAAATAGTCCTGGCTACGGCAGGTCCTGACTCGGTTCCGGGGCGCTGGCGTCACGCGGGCCGACCAAGCCCAGGCGCTGTTTCAGCGACTGCGGCTGGCCGCTGATCAGCGCGGCGTAGTTGGTGGTGTTGGACAGCACTTTCTTCACATAGTCACGGGTCTCGGCAAACGGCACATTCTCAGCCCAGATCGCCGCGTCCATTAGCGGTGCGCCGCTCTGGCCGCGCCAGCTACGGGGACGGCTTGGCCCGGCGTTGTAGGCGGCGGCGGCCATCGGCATCGATCCGTCGAAGTTGTCCAGCACCAGTTTCAGGTAGGCCGTGCCGATGACGATATTGGTGTCGCGCTCGTTGATCTGGTTCGGCTTGAAGCTTGTCAGTCCGATCTTTTTTGCCGTCCAGCGCGCCGTTGGTGGCATGATTTGCATCAGCCCGGCGGCGCCGACACCCGAGTGCGCGTCCATGATGAAGCGGCTTTCCTGGCGGATCAGGCCATAGACATAGGCCGGATCGAGGCCGATCCGCGCTGCGCGCTGCAATACGGCGCTCTTGTGCGGCATCGGAAAGCGTTGCTCGAAGTCGATCACGTTCTTGGTTCGATCGCTGGTGTTGATGCAGCGGTCCCAGACCTCGCTCTGGCACGCCAGGTCGGCCGCAGCCAGCAGTTCGCGGTCGTTCATGCCACCCGGCGTGTGCAGGTTGGTGCTGTAGTTCCATTCGCGCACACCGTCGCTGCGCAAGCCGATTCGTATCGCGTACAGGCTGCGCTGCAGACCGGCATTGCGGCGTGCGCCATCCTGCTCTTCGACGCTTAGGGCAGCAGGGCGCGCCGGTACTGTGATGCGTTGGCCGACTTCCTCCAGCGCCAGTTGTTCGTAGAAGCCGCGCACGCTGGCGATGCCTTCAAATGATGCTTTGGCTGCGGCGCGGTCGGTGTCGGACTTGGCCAGCTTGTTCAGTGCCCGTGCGCGCCAGTAGACCCAGACTGATTCCTGGCGCACCTCGGGGCTCATGGCTTGTATGGCCGACAGTACGTCTTTCCACTGCGCCTGACGCAGCGCGGCACGAACCTTCCAGCCGAGCTGTCCATCGCTGAGCTCACTTTCGATGGCCTTGGAAAAATAGGCAAGCGCGTCGCCTGACAGGCGCTGTGCCGTTTGTTTGCCGATCACTCCCCAAACCCACGAGCGTTGCTCCGCGCTCAAGTGCACGCTCCAGTGGTTTTCTAAGGCGCTGGCGGCACTGTCGGGGTCGTTGGCTGCCATACGGATCAGGGCCAGTACCACGGATTCCTTGGCGACACGGTTTGCGGCGATAACGCGTTTTGACAGGTAGCGCGCCGGGTTGTTGTTGATTTCATCGATCGGCGCTGCCGCTGCCGTGGAGATGATCTCCGCCGCCAGCTTGGCAAGTTTGGGGCGGTTGTTTTCCATGGCCTGACGCGCCTTGCGCCAGACATCGGCCTCGCTCAGCCGTCTGGCTGCAAACAGATGATTGGCCGCATAGTTGCAGCCGTCGTCGACGTCTCTCTGCGCGTACCAGACGCGCTTGAAATCAGCGCTCAGTTCAGGACTGGTGGCCAGCGGCTCCAGCGCCAAGCTGTAGCAGCGCACTTCACGGTCATCATTCATGCGAAACGGCGCCAGGGCGTCGGCAAAGTCGCTCCAGTAGCGGCGTTGCCCCAGCAGCAGCAGCCAGTCGTTGCGCAGACGGTCTTCCTGGTAACTACCGGCAAAGCGCGTGAAGAAATCCTGCACTTCGGCCGGCGCCGCAGTTTCGAGCCGGGCCCGTAGTTCCCAGTAGGTGGCCCAGGGCTCCAGAGTGTGGCCGCGCACTTGCGGCAGCAGGGCGCTCAGGCGCTTGCTGTCGCCCTTCTTGAAAGCCTGGTTCATTTCCAGAATTACCGCGTCCGATTGCGAAGCGGTCGCTGCCGTGGCTTGTGCCTGCA
Organism: uncultured beta proteobacterium; assembly: GCA_903920695.1. Taxonomy (GTDB): domain Bacteria; phylum Pseudomonadota; class Gammaproteobacteria; order Burkholderiales; family Burkholderiaceae_C; genus Rhodoferax. Next base: position 7,902 of record CAIXNB010000075.1, on the reverse strand, counting down.
CCGGCGAGACCGCCGTCAGCACCAGACAGGCCGAGACGGCAATCGATGTCAAAATAGTGTGAAACTGCATGATGGGATTATGGATACATCGGGAAACAACAGAAGGCTTGAGAAGAAAGCCCTGCGCGAGCAACTGATTCATCAACGCTTGAACCTGCCCGATCGCCTACAACGCGCGGATTTATTGCAGCGTGTCATGCGCATCTGGCTGGTGAACCGGCCCGACACCGTGATTGGCGCCTATTGGCCGATCAAGGGAGAGTTCGATCCACTGCCGGCCCTGCACCGCTGGAAGGAAGATGGTGAACTGATTGAGCAGTCGCGTCTGCGCAAGATCGGTCTGCCGGTGGTCGACAAGGTGCACAAGACCATGACTTTTCATGCCTGGTACCCGGGCTGCCCGATGGAAGAAGATGCCTACGGTATCCCCAAGCCCAGGGACACCGAAGTGATCGTGCCGACCTTGCTGTTTGTAGCCTGTGTCGGCTACGCGCCGGGCGGGTTCCGCCTGGGCTACGGCGGCGGTTTCTATGACCGCATGCTGGCGACGCTGCAGCCGCGCCCGGTCACGGTCGGGCTTGGCTTTGCGCCGGGTTTTCTGCCCGATTTCGAGCCCGAGCCGCACGATATGCCGCTCGATGCCATTCTGAACGACAACGGCGTGGTCTGGCCGGTTTAGAGCGTGGCCATGAACCAAGACACGCTGTTGGACCCCTGGATCGACGCCTCGCAAAAGGGCTTTCCGCACCAGAGTCCACCCCTGCGGCGCTCGCAGATCGGCGCGCAGGGCTGGAATGTGCTGGATGGCGACCTGCCGTTGCCATTGGCCGTCATCAAGCGTGATGTGCTGCAGCACAACCTGGCCTGGATGCAGGACTTTGCTTCAGGGCACGGACTGGGTCTGGCGCCGCACGGTAAGACCAGCATGTCGCCGCAGTTGTTTCGCCTGCAGCTTGACGCGGGCGCCTGGGGCATGACCTTTGCCACGGTGACGCAAATGCGCGTCGGCCTGGCGGCGGGTGCCCAGCGTTGCCTGATTGCGAACCAGGTTGTTGCCGACATCGACCTCGATTGCATCGCCGCCCTGCTGCCTAGCCGGCCGGAACTGCGTCTGATGTTTCTGGTCGACTCGCTGGCGCAACTCGATCTGATTGAAGATTGGCAGCACAGGCATCCTGATGCTGGCGCTTTCGAGGTGCTGCTTGAAGTCGGTGTGCCCGGTGGGCGCACCGGTTGTCGCGACCTGACGCAGGCGCTGGAACTGGCGCAGCGCTTGCACGCCAGCACCGCCGTGCAACTGGTTGGGGTCGAGTGTTACGAGGGCTTGGCCGCCAGCGGCGATACGGCGCAGGATCAGGCTTATGTGCGGCCCTTGATGGACTTGCTGCAGGCGTTGGTTGCAGCGTGTGACGAACAGGATTTGTTTGACAGCGATGAACTGTTGCTGACGGCCGGTGGCTCGGCCATTTTCGACCTGGTCGCCACGGCGCTCAAACCCAGCTTGAAACGCCGCGTGCAAGGCCTGCTGCGCTCGGGCTGCTATGTCACCCATGACCAGGGCAATTACCAACGCATGATGAGCGCGGTGGCCGCGCGCACCGGCTGCGGTACGGGTCTGCAGGCGGCGATGGAGGTCTGGGCCTGCGTGCAGTCGTGCCCGGAGCCGGGACTGGCGATTCTGGCAGTGGGTAAACGCGACTTGTCGTACGACCTCGAAATGCCGATTCCGCTGGCGCTCTGCGCGCGCGGAACACGGACTTTGTGCGCCGCGCCGGCCGACTGGAAAATAGCCAAACTCAACGACCAGCATGCCTATCTGCAGGGCGCGGGTCCGCAGCATCAGGCGCTGCAGGTCGGCGATCGGATCTGCCTGGGAATTTCGCACCCGTGCACCACCTTCGACAAATGGCGCTGGATGCCGCTGGTCGATGCCGACTACAGCGTGGTCGACGCCATCGTCACCTGCTTCTGACGTCGTCTGCAAGCTGCATTGGTCAAGTATCTCGGATTGTCCACATCCGGTTTGCGAAGCAGATCGTTTACATCAAGGCCGTTCTCAATCATCGCGACTACGACAAAGGAGCCTGGAAGTCATGAATGCACACATCGAAGTCAAGCACTTGCTCCCGGCGTAGGAAAGCTTCCGCGCGGCGACCGATATCGAGCCTATCCGCGATGAAGCCCACTACCAGCGCATGGTCGCCATGCTGGACGTTTTGCTCGATGAGGCGGCTGATGACGAGTCACACGCGCTTGTCGGCTTGGTGGACATCGTCGGCGACCTGATTGAGGACTACGAGAGCGATGGCTCGCGGACTCTTGACGTCCACGGAAATGATGGCTTATGGCTCGCTATCGTCAGGCAGCCAATCTTTTCCAGCAAGCAAAGAGAAGCATGGCATCGCTTTGAACCAGCGGCCACATGAAGCTCCCGTCTTTCGCCCGGCGGGGCGAGAGAGGGGCTGGGGGTATGAGTGAGGGGAAAAGGTTTCAACATTCCACAATGTTGACGGCCAGCCCCCCGCGCGAAGTTTCCTTGTACTTGGTCTTCATGTCGGCGCCGGTTTCACGCATGGTCTTGATCACGTTGTCGAGTGACACGACGTGCTGGCCGTTGCCCCCCAGCGCCATGCGTGCGGCGTTGACGGCCTTGACCGCGCCCATGGCGTTGCGCTCGATGCACGGCACCTGCACCAGACCGCCAATCGGGTCGCAGGTCAGCCCCAGGTTGTGCTCCATGCCGATTTCGGCCGCGTTTTCCACCTGCTCCGGGCTGCCTCCGAGCACCGCGGCCAGACCGGCGGCGGCCATCGAGCAGGCAACGCCGACCTCGCCCTGGCAACCGACTTCGGCGCCGCTGATGGATGCGTTGCGCTTGTACAGCATGCCGATGGCTGCGGCGTTCATCAGGAAGTTGATCACGGCGTCGTCCCGTTGGTCGGGCGAACTGGCCCGGCCGTTATTTAAAACAAAGCGGTCGCAGTAGTGCAGCACGGCTGGAATCACGCCGGCCGCGCCGTTAGTCGGGGCCGTGACGACGCGCCCGCCAGCGGCGTTTTCTTCATTGACGGCAAAGGCGTAGACGTTGATCCAATCCAGCACCGAGAGCGGATCGGCCAGCGCGCGCTCGGCGCGTTCACGTAACTGCGCCGCCAGCAGCGGGGCGCGCCGCTGCACCTTGAACGGTCCGGGTAGCGTGCCATGCCGGTTCAGGCCACGCTCCACGCATTCGCGCATCACGCGCCAGATGGCGAGCAGTCCGACGCGGATCTCCGCGTCGCCGCGCCAGATGCGCTCGTTGGCCCACATCAGTTCGCCGATGCTCAAGCCATGCTGCTTGCACAGCGCGAGCAGGCTGTCGCCCGAGGTAAACGGATACGGCACCTTGTTGTAGGCGCTCAGAACGGCCTCGTTCGCAGCGCCAGCCGTCACGACAAAGCCACCGCCGACGCTGAGGTAGCGGCTCTGCCTGAGCAGGCCGCCTTGCGCGTCCAGCGCGCTGAACTTCATGCCGTTTGGGTGTTCGGCCATGACTTCGCGCCGGTACAACAGCAGGTGTTCCTTCTCCCGGAATGCGATCAAGTGGCGTCCGAGCAGTGTCAGGCTCTGGCTGGCGCGCACGGCCGCGATCAGCGCCGGCACGGCGTCCACGTCCACCGCGTCGGGAACCTCACCCAGCAGACCGAGCATGACGGCCTGGTCCGAGCCGTGTCCCTTGCCGGTGGCACCGAGCGAGCCGTAGAGTTCGCATATCACGGTCGTGGTCTGGGCCAGCAGGTGCTCGCGTTCGAGCGCCTGCGCGAACAGGTGTGCGGCTCGCATCGGCCCCACGGTATGCGAGCTGCTCGGTCCGATACCGACCTTGAAGAGATCAAAAACGCTGATGGCCATGGCGCGATCTTAGGTGCTGTCAGCGTTGCGGTGCGATCAGCGCGCGGGCATCGCTTGCATAGTCTTTCAGGGTGTCTGCCAGGTGGCGCCGCTGCGCCGCGCTGGTGCTGTTGTGCAGCTCGGCCAGGGTCGTGCAGTTTTCCTGGTTCAGACGTTCAACATAGTTCTGGTAATCGAGATCGGGCGAGCGCAGGTTGCGCGCGAGCCAGGCGTGCACTTGTGCCTGGGCGTTGGCATTGGTGCCCTGCAATTGGCGCAGCGTCTGCAGCGTGTCGCGGTAGCGGCGCTGGGATTCGCGGTAACCCAGGCTGGCGTCGAACACGGAGTTAGCCACGCTGGTATGCAGGACCGCGAGTTGTACGTTGTCCAGCCGCCCATAAAAGTCTTCGGCGCGGGCGATTAGGCGCTTGAGCCGGCGTCTCTGGCGTTCCTCCGCTGTGCCGGCCAGCCACTCGTCGCGCCACTTCAGGCTGCGTTTGTCGAACTGGCGCGCCAGGTGTTCGAATTGTGCTGCCGTCAATGTCGGCGCTAGTGCCGTTATGGCGGGCTCGACCCGGTCCAGCAAGACCTGCAGGCGTGGCCGCAGATCGTCGATCAGTGCGCAGACCTGTTCTGCATTCACATTCGTGGGCGCCAGCCGCTGCAGCTGGTCCAGCGCGCTGACGTAGAGCGGCAATTCGGTCTGCCGGTGCCAGGCTTGCAGCGCCGCCAGTTCGGTGCGCACTTGCAGCGACTGCGCATCGTTGAAATCGAGGTAGCTGTCAAGCCACCAGTAGCCCAGTCCGGGAGCGTTCTGGTAGCCCAGTTTCACCGAGCTGCAGCCCGCCAGCGTGAGCGCGAGGAAAGCGGCCAGCAGGGCGCCGATAATGGGGCGCAGTGGCAGGAACAGACAGGAGAAGCGATTGAATACAGGCATCACGAATATTTCAAAAAACAGCACAACGCCAGGCGCTGTGGATGTGGTGATCATGGCCGCCGGAAAGGGTACGCGCATGAAGAGCAGACTGCCCAAAGTGTTGCATCTTTTGGCCGGGCGTGCACTGCTGGCGCATGTGGTGGACACGGCGACGCAGTTGGCGGCGCGCCAGGTGGTCGTGATCGTGGGCCACGGTGCGGCCGAAGTTGAAGCCGCGCTGGCACCTGTGGCTGGCTCTGGCGCCGCTTTCGATCTGCGTTTTGTGCGCCAGGAGCCGCAACTGGGTACCGGCCATGCTGTGCAGCAGGCGGTGCCGGTGCTGGCCGATGATGGCGTCGTGGTCGTGCTCTCGGGCGATGTGCCTTTGATCCGTGCCGAGACGCTGCGCGAGTTGATAGCGACCTGCAGCGGCGGCAAACTGGCGCTGCTGACCATCGACTTTGCCGATCCGAGCGGTTATGGCCGCATCGTGCGCCAGGGTGATGCGGTGCAGGCCATCGTCGAGCAGAAGGACGCCAGCGCCGAGCAGCGCGCCATCAGCGAGGTCTACAGCGGCATCATGGCGCTGCCGGCCTTGCAGCTCAAACGCTGGCTGGCTCGTCTCGATCAGAACAACGCGCAAGGCGAGTACTACCTGACTGACATCGTGAAGTTTGCCGTGGCCGACGGCGTGCCGGTACTGGCGCACCGGATCAGCGACCCCTTGCAGGTGGCCGGCGTCAACAGCCCGCTGCAACTGGCTGAACTCGAACGCGCCTGGCAACTGCGCACGGCGCACGCCTTGATGGAGCAGGGCGTGCGCCTGGCCGATCCGGCACGCCTCGATGTGCGCGGCGTGTTGCGCTGCGAACAGGATGTTGCGATTGACGTCAACTGCGTCTTCGAGGGCGAGGTGAGGCTGGGCGAGGGCGTGAAGATTGGCGCCAACTGCGTGATTGCCAACGTCGCGATTGGTGCGGGCGCGGTGATCCATCCGTTTACCCACATCGAAGGCGGCAAGCTGGGGAGTAAGGATTTCATCGAGGTCGGCGCCGGCGCACTGATTGGTCCCTTTGCCCGCCTGCGTCCCGGTGCGCGGCTCGGCGCTGAGGTGCACATCGGTAATTTCGTCGAGGTCAAGAATTCGACGCTGGCCAAGGGTGCCAAGGCCAACCATCTGGCCTACCTGGGCGATGCCACGGTGGGCGAGCGTGTCAACTACGGCGCTGGCAGCATCACGGCCAATTACGACGGCGCCTTCAAGCACCGCACCGTGATTGAGGCCGACGTCCACATCGGCAGCAACTGCGTGCTGGTGGCGCCGGTCATGATCGGTGCTGGCGGCACGGTCGGCGGCGGCTCGACCATCACCAAGGACACGCCCGCTGGCGCCCTGAGCGTGGCGCGCGGCAAACAGGTCAGCATCGCCAATTGGAAGCGACCGGCGAAGCCAGAAAAATCAAGCTGATACCCGGAAAAATTAGACCAGAGCCGGCTGGGCCGGCAGCACGACGCGGGCGCCGAATTTGCTGCGCTTGACGCTGAAGAAGGTCTTGACGTTGCGCACGTTGGCGTCGGACGTGAACAGGCGTTGCGCCAACGCCAAGTAATCGGGCATGTGAGCGGTGTGCACCACAAGGCAAAAGTCCGGTCCGGGCGAGACGCGGTAGCACTGCTGCACGGCGTCCTCTGTGAGAACACGTTTTTCGAACGCTTGCTGCGCCTCGTTGTCCTGTCGATCCAGGGTAATTTCAGCGATGGCGCACAGCCCGTGACCGACCAGTATGGCCAGTTTGTCGACACTGAGCACGGCAATTTCGCGCTCGATCAGCCCGGCATCGCGCAGCCGCTTGACGCGGCGCAAGCAGGTCGGGGGCGATATGTGCACCAGTGCCGCCAGGTCCTGGTTGCTGCGCGATGCATCCGCCTGCAAGCGGTCAAGCAGTAGCAGATCCGTTGCATCGAGGGTAAGAGCGTCCATGATCCCGAAAACCTCGCGTGGTTTGCGAACGGCACTCAGGCGTCAGGCGCTGATTGCGCGCGCCGGCGGCGCTCCAGATAGTCCTGCAACTCGCCGACCACGCCCTTGCGAAAGGCCAGCACGCACAGCACAAAGATCACACCGATGATCACGTTGACCCAGGAGCCCACTTTGTCGGCCAGCATGTCCTGCAGCGAGATCACAATGCCCGCGCCAAACACCGGGCCGAAGAAGGTGCCGACGCCGCCGAGCAGCGTCATCAGGATCACCTCGCCCGACATGGTCCAGTGCACGTCGGATAGCGTGGCAAAGCCCATCACCAGGGTCTTGAGCGAACCGGCCAGTCCGGCCAGGGCGGCCGACAGCACAAATGCCAGCAGCTTGTAGCGGTCGACCTGATAGCCCAGCGAGATGGCGCGCGGTTCATTCTCGCGGATCATCTTGAGCACCTGGCCGAATGGCGAATGCACGATGCGCGAGATGAACAGGAAGCAGGCCACAAACACTGCCACCACCAGGTAGTACATGGCGGTGTCAGTCGCCAGTGGAAACAGGCCAAACAAGGTGCCGCGCGGCACCCCTTGCAAGCCGTCTTCGCCACCGGTAAAGGGTGCTTGCAGGCAGCCAAAATACACCATTTGCGCCAGTGCCATCGTGATCATGGCGAAGTAAATGCCCTGGCGCCGGATGGCCACCAGACCCACCACTGCGCCGAGCAGACCGGCGCCGATAACGCCGGCCACGATGGCCAGTTCTGGCGAGAGGTTTTGCGCCTTGATGAACCAGCCCGTGATGTAGGCAGCCGATCCGAAGAAGGCCGCATGGCCGAAGGACAGCAGGCCGGTGAAACCCAGCAACAGGTTGAAGGCGCTGGCAAAAATGGCGAAGCACAGCAGCTTCATGACAAACACCGGATACAGGCCAAGCATGGGCGCCAGCAGCGCCAGCAGCAGCAGTGCGATGTAGGTTACGCGAATGAGTTTGGAAGAACTGGTCATTCAAGCTTCCTTGCCAAACAGGCCGGCGGGGCGGAACATCAGAACGATGACCATGATGACAAACACCACAATGCTCGATGCCTCCGGATAAAAGACGCGGGTCAGGCCCTCGACAATGCCCAAGCCCAGACCGGTCA
>CAIXNB010000074.1 GCA_903920695.1 uncultured beta proteobacterium | reverse complement strand
GCTTGAGGGTCACGGTGGTTTCGCCGCCGCTCAAAATCACGCAAGGCTTTTGAATCGGGCCCTGCCCTCTGGCCGCCGCCCGAGCCCATGCGGCGTGCACCTTGCCCACCTCGCGCGACTCCCCTTCCATTTCGTCGCTCAGGATGTAGGCTGCCAAGCCAGCGGCGCGCGCGGCATCAGCCGCCGCCTGCAAAGACTGCTGCGGCGTCGCAATCAGATGGACCTGATGGCCGGCAAACGTCGTTGCGCCCGGCTTGGGCGTTTCGAGCGCGCCGCTTTCCAGCGACGCCATGACGCCAGCCGGCAGCGCAATCGCATAACGTCGCAGAATGGCCTGCGCATCGGCACAGGTGCTGACATCGGGCACAGTCGGTCCACTGGCGATGACGGAAGGATCATCTCCTGGCACATCGCTGATCGCCAGCGTGACGACCGGCGCCGGGGCACAGGCGAGCGCGAGGTGCCCGCCCTTGATGCATGACAGGTGCTTGCGCACGCAATTCATCTCGCCGATGCCGGCACCCGAAGCCAAAAGATCTTGGTTGACGCGCTGCTTGTCGGCCAGCGTCAGACCCTCAGCCGGCAGGCTCAGCAGCGCCGAGCCACCGCCCGAGATGAGGCACAGCACCAGATCATCTGCGGTGAGACCCTGGGTCAAGGCCAGGATGCGTTCGGCAGCCGCCATCCCAGCCGCATCCGGCACCGGGTGTGCCGCCTGCAGCACCTCGATGCGCTGCGGCAAACCCGCGGGGCGCGGCGGCAAGTGGCCGTAGCGCGTGACGACCAGGCCCGACAGCGGCGCGTCCTTCGGCCAGAATGCCTCGACTGAGTGCACCATCGCGCCCGCCGCCTTGCCGGCGCCCAGCACCAGCGTGCGGCCTTTCGGCGGTGGCGGCAGATGGGCAGCGGTGTTGTGCAGCGGCAGCGCACGCGCCACGGCCACCCGGTACAGGTGTTCGAGAAAACGGCGCGGATCGGTGAACGGGTCGGGCGTTGACATGCAGCACCCGTGGGCCATCACTCGCCCAGGTAAGCGGCGCGCACCTTGGGGTCGCTGAGCATTTCCTTGGCATCACCGGACATGGTGACAATGCCCGAATCCATGACGTAGCCGCGGTCCGCAATGGCCAACGCGCGGCTCGCGTTCTGCTCGACCAGCAGCACCGTGACGCCTTGCGCCGAAACGTCGCGCACGACTTCAAAGATCTTGTCCACCATGAGGGGCGACAGGCCCATCGAAGGTTCGTCCAGCAGCAGGACCTTGGGCCGGCTCATCAGGCCGCGACCCATGGCCAGCATCTGCTGTTCGCCACCCGACAGCGTGCCGGCAAGCTGATCGCGCCGCTCTTTCAAACGCGGGAAGATCGTGAAAACCTTGTCAATGTCGGCCATGATATCGGCCTTGTCGTTGCGGATGTAGGCGCCCATCTGCAGGTTCTCGACGATGCTCATGCGGGCAAAGACACCGCGCCCTTCGGGCACCATGGCCAGACCCTGCTTGACCAGGTCCCAGGGGCCTTGGCCGCGGATGCTCTTGCCCATGTACTCAATGTCGCCATCGTTGATCGGCAGGATGCCGGTGATGGCCTTCATGGTCGTGGTCTTGCCGGCGCCATTGGAGCCGATCAGCGAAACCAGTTCGCCCTCATGCACTTCAAAATCAACACCCTTGACCGCCTGGATACCGCCATAAGCGACTTTGAGTCCCGTCACTTTGAGAAGAATAGTCATCGTTTTTTCCTTGTCAGATCGCGCTGCGGCTCAGTGCCCGCTGGTGCCAAGATAGGCTTCGATCACCTTGTCATTCTTTTGCACATCGGCCGGCGTGCCTTCGGCGATCTGCTTGCCGTAGTCAAGCACAGTGACGCGGTCGCACAGGCCCATAACCAGTTTGACGTCGTGCTCGATCAGCAGAATCGTGCGGTTGTCGTTGCGGATCTTGTCGATCAGTTCGCGCAGCATGACTTTTTCCGTCGCGTTCATGCCAGCGGCGGGCTCATCGAGTGCAATCAGTTGCGGATCGGTCGCCAGCGCACGGGCAATCTCCAGGCGACGCTGGTCGCCATAGCTCAGCGTGCGCGCCTTGTAGTCGGCAAAGCGGCCGATGCCGACATACTCCAGCAACTCCTGCGCCCGCGTCGCGATGGCCCGTTCTTCGGCCTTGAAACCCGGCGTGCGAAAGATGGCGCCGATCAGTCCTGAATGGGTGCGGATGTGGCGCCCCACCATGACGTTTTCCAGCGCCGTCATCTCGGCAAACAAACGGATGTTCTGGAAGGTGCGCGCAATACCGGCCTTGGCCACCTCATGCACTGCGGTCGGCTGGTAGGTCTTGTCGGCGAGTTCGAAGCTGCCGCTGTCGGGCGTGTACAGACCAGTGAGCACATTGAAGAACGTGGTCTTGCCGGCGCCATTGGGGCCGATCAAGCCATAGACCTGGCCGCGCTTGATCGTGATGCCCACATCACTCAGGGCCTGCAGGCCGCCGAAGCGTTTGGAGACGCCAGCGACTTTGAGAACAATATCTGTCATATATATTCCTTAATCAGTTGGGGACAGGGCTTGTTCGCTGTGCGTAACTTCGGTCTGTCCCACAACAAATTTACTTAACGTTCTGCAGCGACTTGCCATGATCCGGCGAAGGCCACAGGCCGCGCGGACGCGACAGCATGATGGTGATCATGGCCAGGGCAATCAGCAGCTGGCGCAAGATCGAGGCGTCGAGCCGGCCGTCGGTCATGGTCTGCAAGGGGCCAGCCACATAGCGCAGCACCTCGGGCAGCGCCGACAGGAGAACGGCGCCCAGGATCACGCCCGGCAGATGACCGATGCCGCCCAGCACCACCATGGCCACGATCATGATCGACTCCATCAAACTGAAGGACTCGGGCGAAATGAAGCCCTGGAAAGAAGCGAACATAGCGCCTGACACGCCGCCGAATGTGGCACCCATGCCGAAGGCCAGCAATTTGAGGTTGCGCGTGTTGATACCCATGGCCTTGGCAGCGATCTCGTCTTCGCGAATCGCCATCCAGGCGCGCCCCACGCGAGAGAACTCAAGGCGGTGTGAGATCAGCACGCTGAACAGCACTAGGCCGAGGAACAGATAATAGTAAAGTGAGACCGAAGCCACGTCGAAGCCCGCCACCGTCACGGGCTTGCCCAAGTTCAATCCAAAGAAGCTCAGGGCATCGATCTGCCCAATCCCCTTGGGTCCGTTGGTGATGTTGACCGGACGGTCGAGGTTGTTCATGAAGACGCGGATGATCTCGCCAAAACCCAGCGTCACGATCGCCAGGTAGTCACCGCGCAGCCGCAGCGTGGGGGCACCGAGCAGCACGCCGAACAGACCGGCCAGGCCAGCGGCAGCCGGCACCACAATCCACAGCGGCGTGTGCAAGCCATTGGGGAACATCATCGCGAACGACTCAAAGGCTTCGGTCAGTTGCGGCGAGGCCAGCAGGCCATACATGTAGGCACCGATGGCAAAAAAGGCGACGTAGCCCAGATCGAGCAAGCCCGCGTAGCCCACCACGATGTTCAGGCCCAGCGACAGCAGCACATAGAGCAGTGCCATGTCCGCAATGCGAACCCAGGCATTGCCAAAACTCTGCAGCAGCAGCGGCAAGACCAGCAAGGCAAGCGCCGCCAACAGGAAGACGATGATTTTCTGTTGTTGTTTCATAAAGATCCTTTAGTCAGTTCGGCCTAGGCGCGATCCGCGACCCGCTCACCCAACAGCCCCGAGGGTCGCAGCGTCAGCACAATGATCAAGACAATGAAGGCAAAAATATCGGAGTATTGGCTGCCCAGCACGCCGCCGGTCAACGGGCCAATATAGCCTGCGCCCAGCGATTCAATCACGCCAAGCAGGATGCCGCCGACGACAGCGCCAGCCAGGTTGCCGATACCGCCAAACACCGCCGCCGTAAAGGCCTTCAAGCCCGGCAGAAAGCCCATGCTGTGCTGCACCGTGCCGTAGTTGGCCGCCCACATCACGCCGGCGATGGCCGCCAGTACGGCACCAATCAGGAACGTGGCCGAAATCACCACGTCGGGCTTGACGCCCATCAGCGCCGCCACGCGCGGGTTCTCAGCGGTCGCGCGCATGGCACGTCCGAGCCGGGTGTAATTCACGAGCCACATCAGCACGGCCAGCGACACGGCGGTCATGCCCAGAATTAGCACTTGGGTCGGCGTAATAACGGCGCCAGCGATGTCGAACGGCACGTTGGGCAACAGCGTAGGATAAGGCTTGTAATTGGGCTTCCAGATGATCATGGCCAGGGTCTGCAGCAGCAGCGACATGCCGATGGCAGTGATCAGCGGTGCCAGTTTCGGGCTGTTGCGCAGCGGCCGGTAGGCCACTTTTTCAATAATGAGATTGAGGATGCCGGCCACGATGCAAGCAATGATCAGTGAAATCAGCAAGATGAGCCAGCCCGGCGCGCCTGGCATGGCGTCTTTCATCAGGCCAATGATGGTCCAGCTGGTCAATGCGCCCACCATCAGCACTTCGCCATGGGCAAAGTTGATCAGGCCGATGATGCCGTAGACCATGGTGTAGCCCAGCGCTACCAGGGCATACATGCTGCCCAACACCAGACCATTGATGATCTGCTGTATGAAGGTATCCATAAACTTCTCCGATTTTCGGCTACCGCCCGTAAATCAGCCATGTGCTGACCAGCGGCGCCGCCGTGTGACTTCTGTCTGTTATGAAGCAATAAACCTGCCAGCACAGCAACCAGTTGTTACGGCACGGGCAGATGGGTGCTGGCGATTGTAGCGAAGGGTAAACGCAGTTCGGGCCCGATGGCCATGGGTTTACCCTCGACTCCAAGGCGACGGCGCTGCCACCCCGTGCTTTCAATCAAACCGGATACCAGTGTGGTCGCATAAAAGCCAGACCACAGGCCTCGCCAATGGCCGGTCCGTTTGCACGGCGCGTTTTTTGCACGCGGATCTCGCTGCTGCCAACGCGCAGCAGATAGTCGATGGTCTCGCCGAGGTAGGCCTTGCGCACGACTTCTGCGCGCACCCCGCCCTCGCTGACGAAATCGATTTCGGTCGGACGCGCCGCCAGCAGGCCGACACCGGCTGCCACCAGTTCTGCTGGCGCCGCCACACCCATGGGCCAGTCGTAGGAAATGCAGTCTATCTGCATGCCGGCGGGCGTCAAACCAGCCTGCAGAAAACACGACAGGCCGATGAACTCGAACACAAAGCGATTGCTCGGTGCGCCATAGACCTCGAGCGGCGTTCCGATCTGCTGCACGACGCCGGCGCGCATGACCAGAATCCGGTCTGACAGCGCCATCGCTTCGGACTGGTCGTGCGTGACGTACAGAATGGCAAAGCCGAAGCGCCGCTGCAGGTCTTTGATCTCGAAGCGCATCTCCTCGCGCAAATGCGGGTCCAGACTCGACAGCGGTTCATCGAGCAGCATCACGTTGGGCCGGATCGCTAAGGCACGCGCCAACGCCACGCGCTGCTTGCCGCCGCCCGAGAGATCGTCCGGGCTGGAACCGGCAGCCGACAGCAGGTTCGTGTGTTTCAGCGCCTCTTCGGTGCGCGCGACGATCTCGGCCTTGGGCAGCTTGCGCACGCGCAAGGGGAAAGCGACGTTCTCGAACACCGAGAGATGCGGCCAGACCGCAAAGGCCTGAAACACCATGCCGAAAGTGCGCTGCTCGGGCGGCAAGTAATCTTTCTCGCGCTTCGATGAGAGCAGCCGCTCGCCGACGCGGATCTCGCCCTCGTCGAGATCATCAAAGCCCGCCACCATGCGCAGCGTGGTGGTCTTGCCGCAACCCGAGGGTCCGAGCATGGCCACGCATTCGCCCTTGGCGATTTGCAAATCCAGCCGGTCCACCGCCGTGACCTTGCCAAAGCGCTTGCTGACCTGATTGAGTTCGATGTACGCCATTAGCCGCCCCTATGCCTTGCTCTTGCCCGACACCAGGCGTTTGATCAGCACTTCGCCGAGCACGATGATGATCAAGGCGACGCCCGCGAGTGCCGCTGAATAAACGGTCTCGCCGTCTTCATTGAGGGTATAGATCGCCACGCCGATGGTGCGCGTGGTCGGGCCGTACAACAGCACCGAAACGGTGAGTTCGCGCAACGCCGGCAGAAAGATCAGGAAGAAGGCCGCCACCATGCCGGGGCGCACCAGCGGGATCACGATGTCCTTCAGGGCCTGGCCCATCGTCGCACCCGACGCGCGTGCCGCCTCCACCAGCGAGTCGTGTACCTGCTCCAGTGCGGCTGAATTGGCTTTGAGCGAAAACGCCATGTAGCGCGCGATGTAGGCCAGCAGGATGATCCACACCGTGTTGTACAGATTGATGCCGAACTTGCCGCTCCAAGCCAGGATGACACCGAGCGCAATGACCGAGCCCGGCACCGAGAACGGCAGCATGCCCAAGAACTCCAGCAGACCACGCCCGCGCACCTTCATCTTGACGATGACGTAGGAAATGATGACGCCGGCAAACATCGTGATCAGCGCGGCCGACAGACCCAGGCTGATGCTGTTCCAGATCGCATCGCGCGTCAGGTCCCATTCGAACAGAATATGTCGGTAGTTGGCCAGCGTCAGATTCGCTGCAGTGAACGGCAGGCCGTAGGTCTTGAGGCCGCCCACCAGAAAAATGGTCACCGTGGGCAGCACGATGGTGAAGGCGATGTAGGCAATGCAAAAGAGAAACAGCGGAACGCGCCAGGCGCGCAATTTGAGTTCAGTCGGGCGAAAGCTCTTGCCCGCGATGATCTGGTAGCGACCCTTGCGCAGGATGCGGTTCTGCAGCCACAGGATCAAGGCCGCCGCCAGCACCAGCACGGTGGCCAGCACGGTGGCGGCGCGGATGGAGTCGAAGCTGCCCGCGCTCTGGTGGATCTTTTCGTAGATCAGCGTCGGGATGTTGTAGATGCCGGTCTCGATGCCGAGCACCGCCACGGTGCCGAAATGCGCCATCGAATACAGCATGATCAAGAGTGAGCCCGACAGGATCGAAGGCAGCACCAGCGGGATCGTGATGCGGCGCGTGATCGTCAGCAGATCGGCACCCGAGATGCGCGCCGACTCTTCCAGTGTCGGGTCCATGCGTTCTAACGCACCGCTAACCTGGATGAAGACAAAGGGAAACAGATACATGGTCTCGACCAGGATGATGCCGGCGTAGGTGTAGATGTCGAAGATCGGTCCATCGAAGCCGAGCACGTCGATGAAAAAGCGGTTGATGTAGCCCGCGCGCGGCGACAGCAGCATCTTCCAGGCCAGCGCGCCGATGAAGGCCGGCAGCATGAAGGGCACGAGAAACAGCAGCTTCATGGTTTTCTTGAACGGCAGATCGGTGCGCGTCACCAGCCAGGCGAAGAAGGTGCCGACGATGGTCCCGGTGACGGTGACGCCGGCCGATAGCACCAGCGAATTCAAGAGCGCCTTATAGGTCTCGCGCTGGCGCAGAACCTTGAGCACATCGGCGACGTTGAAATGCCCATCGACCCAGAAGGCGTTGAAGAAGATCAGCAGCATCGGCACGGCCACGACGATGACCAGCACGCCAACCGAGAGGCCGAACAGGATCTCGGGTGTACCGATGCGCGGGGTACCGGTCTTGGCCATGCTCATGCCCGCGCCCCACTCACAATGTCACCGTCAAACCACTGTACCGTCGCCAGGCCAACCCGGCACTGCTCGCCTTCGACAAACAGCAGATCACGCGCCAGACACTCGTGGCTCGGCAAGGCAGCGCGAATCAGCGTGCCCGCGATGTCGATCAAATAGTCCACCTGCGCGCCGAGAAAACTGGCGCGCACGACGACGCCATCAAGACCTTCGCCACCACGCGAGAGCAGCACGTCGCTCGGTCGAAAACCGGCCGTGATGCGCGCGCCGTGCTTGTCCGGCTCGGGACCGACCCAGGGCGCAGCCGAGCCGCCGATGTAGAGCGCCGCACCGTCGCGGCGCACCGGCAAAAAATTGGCGATGCCCAGGAAGCGGAAGACGAAATCGTCGCTCGGGTGTTCGTACACTTCCTGCGGCGCGCCGATCTGGCGCAGCGCCCCGGTCTCGTCCATTACCGCGAGCCGATCCGAAATTGCCAGCGCGATTTCCTGGTCGTGCGTGACGTACAGAATCGTGATGCCGAGCTTGCGCTGTAGCGCCTTGATCTCGAAACGCATCTCCTCGCGCAGATTGGCGTCCAGGTTGTTCAACGGCTCATCAAGCAGCAACAGGCGCGGCTCGGAGACCAAAGCCCGCGCCAGCGCCACGCGCTGTTGCTGGCCACCCGACAACTGCGAGGGCAAGCGCGCCTCCAGCCCATCAAGCCCGACCAGACCAACGGCATGCAAAGCGCGCACGCGCAGGGCGCCGGCTTCGACCTGCGCCAGCTTGAGCGGATAGGCAATGTTGTCGAACACACTCATGTGCGGCCAGACCGCGTAGTCCTGAAACACCATGCCCAGGGCACGCTGTTCCGGTGGCAGGGCCTGCGCGCTGGCGGCGCTCGCGACGACCTGATCGCCAATCGAAATGCTGCCGCTGTCGGGTGTCTCGAAGCCGGCAATCAAGCGCATCAGAACCGTCTTGCCGCAGCCCGAGGGGCCGAGCAGCGTAAAGCACTCACCGTCGTGGATTTCAAGCGACAGAGCCGACAGAATCGTGCGCCCGGCGTAGGCCTTGCTGACGCCCTCGATGCGAACATTGGCCACCGTTCAGTTCACTTCTGCATGATGTCCGTGAACTTCTTGATCGTCGCTTCCTTCTCGGTCATGATCAATTGGTAATCGATCTTCATGGCGCGCTTCATCGCGTCGGCCACCGTGGGCAGCTTGTAACGCGCGGGCACCGTGACATCAGAACGCACCGGCAGCGTGCCTTCGTTGGCAATGATGGCCTGACCGTCTTTTGAGAGCACAAAGTCGACAAACTTCTTCGCGGCATCGACATTGGGGCTGTTGCGGAAGATCGCGATCGGGCTCGGAATCACCAGCATTTCGGGTGGATAGACCAGCGCCAGCGTGGCGCCCTTGTCAACCTTGTCGAGCGTGATGTAGTCCACCGCCAGGCTCGCCAGCAGATCGCCCGAAGCGGTGTCATCCACCACCTGGCCCGAACCCTTGCCCATCTTCGCACCATTGGCGCGCAGCGCCTCGAAATAGCCCCAGCCAAAGGCCTTGGACAGCACCGCAACGCTCATGTAAGCGGTACCCGACAAGGCAGGGTTGGCGATGCCGTAGGCGCCCTTGAAGGCCGGCTTTTGCACGTCAGCCCAGGTCTTGGGCGCTTCCTTGATCAGGCGCGTGTTGTAGGCAATGCCCAGCGTGCCCAGGCGCACCGCCGTGAACGACCCGTCGTAATCGGGCAGCGGATTGAGGATCTGTTTCAACTCGGTCGGCATGTAGGGCTGCAGCAGGCCCTGTGCCTTCAACTGGTAGAAGTCCGGCACCTCGCTGGTCCACAGCACATCGGCCATGATCTTGCCGGACTCGCGCTCGGCGGCGATCTTGGCCATCAGCTTGCCAGCGCCGGCCGACTGGAAATCGAGCTTGATGTCAGCGTGCTTCTTGGCAAATGCAATCTTCAGGTCACCGATCATCGACTCCTTCATCGAGGTGTAGACGAACAGCTTTTGCTCGGCGGCAGCAGCGAAGGGAAGCAACCCGATGAGGGTGCTGATGGCGCACAGTGAAAGCAATTTTTTCAGTCGCACAATGATTCTCCGGTTGGTGAAAAGGTGGGCGACTGCTTGACTGTCGCTGCTGCAAAATTATAGGCTCGCGCCAGAGTGCCCGGCCGGCCCTCGCGCTTGCTTCAGAGCGCACAACTGGCGCGTCCTTTCGCAATGCCAATCTCCAGACCGCGCGCCATTGATCGCTGAAAACCCGACGCCGCCCTGCCCTCGGGCAGGAGGCAGTCAGGTGACGCAGAAATTTTGAAAGTAATGCACTGGGCGCAGTGCTTGGCGAAATTGCGCCGGTCTATGCCAACGCGCTGGCATTGGTAGCGCCATCAGTGAACCCCGGCGCAAGCCGCAATACCTGCCGATAGTCCCCCGACAGCACGGCATCGATCTTCAGTTGCAAGTCGGCCGGCATCGGCAATGCGGGAACCTTGGGTCTGGGGATCAGTTGGGTCAGCAGAATCTGACCATTGGCGTCGATGATCACTTCCTGGCAGAGACCGATGCCAGCCACGGCTTTGTTGGCACCCTCGTCAATGGTCCTGATTGTCTGTGTGCTGCACAGCTCGCCATGACGCAGGCTCACTCTGGTGAAAATGGGGTGATTCTTGTCGGTCTTGTCGAGAGTCATAACAAGGTGGTCGCGCCCGATCCTGACCCGCGCGGTAAAAATCACGCCATCCACCGACCCTGGCACCACGATGCGATTGCTGAAGTCCAAGGTCTCGGCATTCATGAAATTGCCCGCGTCATCCTGGGTGCTGGCATCGATGTACTGCCCAGGTGTCAAATGCTGATTGAAGAACTGGCGCTCCTGCGGCGTGATCGGCAGCGTGATAAGCGCTTCGAGGTCAGCGCGCGCCATGGTACTGGCCTTGCCCAGTGCACTCCAACAGTCCCAAGAAAAGGACGGCGCGCCGGACTGGGAGTCCTTGGCTTTGAGGGAATTGTAGAAAGCTTGAACCTGCTGCTTCAGCCCATACCCGAAGATGCTGCTTTCAGCCTTGGCATAAAAGGCATTGAGCATCAACTCGCGGTAAGTGGCATCGGCAAAATCGAGGGGGTGGTAGTCCGCGATGGCACCAAGCATACGCTGATCGGCCTGCCAGTATTCGGCGTCACAGGCTGCCTCCAACTGCCTATAGCCGCGTTCGAGCCGGTCCTGACCGGTCAACTCATGCGGTAGTTTGCCATTGAAGAGGCCTTGCACGGCCTGCATGAAGCGGATTTCGGCAATGGTGTACTCCACGTCATGCATGCGCGTCACGCTGCCGATATAGCCGTTGGCTTCAGTCTGCAGGGCCAGTTTCATGAAGCTGGCCAGACCGGTTGGGCTTTGGGCCAGCATGCCAGCCGCTATGGGTTTGCCGCAGTTAATACCCGGGTGTTCGATCACGGTCCTGGCGCACACGGCCCCGGCATAGCCTGGCCCACTGTAATTGCCGTAGCGCAACAATGGCAACAAGCCGCCGCGCTGGATGATGAACTGGGTGTTGTTGGCTGCGATTGCCATGGTAGATGCGCCTTCGTCGATCCGTTAAATTGAAGGGAATATTGGCCTCAACTCCAGGATTTGTATATCCCCCAAACGCGGGTATTAAGAAAGCGATAAGGGCGTTTCAGGCCGAGACCGCTTGGTAAATCGGTAGCCGACCACCAGCACTTCGACAATGCACCGATTGCCCACGCCGCCGCGCCCACAGCCTTACCAACAACGCCAGCAATGCTGATTTAGCCAGCAGGCGAAGATACGGAGACCGTTGAAGCCATGGCGGCGTGCGCCGCTCGGGGCGCCGAGCACGGTCGCCTCGGTGGAGCGACAGCCCGGCCCGGATTACTTTGCGGAGGGTCTGTACGGCCAGTTCATTTACATCGCCCCCGAAACCCAGACCGTGATTGTTCGCGTGGGCACGCACTGGGGCGACGTGAACTGGCCGAACTGGCTCGGCGTGCTGGCGCGAAACAATCCCTGAGAGCGGGTTATGACTTCGTGCCAGAACCACCCGGCACGGCCTGCGCCTGGTTCAGGGCGCGCAACTGGCGTAGCTTCTCGGCGATTTTGATCTCCAGCCCGCGCTCGACCGGTCGATAAAAACCAGGCGCCGCCATGCCCTCGGGCAGGTAGCGTTCGCCAGCGGCGAAACCGCCCTCCTCGTCGTGCGCGTAACGGTAACCCTTGCCGTAGTCGAGCTCTTTCATCAGCTTGGTCGGCGCATTGCGCAAGTGCATTGGCACCGGGCGCGTGCCTTCCTTCTTGATCAACGCTTTGGCCTCGTTGAAGGCCTTGTAGACCGCGTTCGATTTGGGCGCCACGGCCAGGTAGACCACGCACTCGGCCAGCGCCAGCTCTCCTTCGGGTGTGCCCAGGCGCTCATAGACTTCGGCGGCATCGAGCGCCAGGCGCAGCGCACGCGGATCGGCCAAGCCGATGTCCTCGCTCGCCATGCGGATCAGTCGGCGCGCCAGGTAACGCGGATCAACGCCGCCGTCGAGCATGCGCACCAGCCAGTAGAGTGAGGCGTCGGGGTCGGAGCCGCGCACCGATTTGTGCAGGGCCGAGATCGTGTCGTAGAACTGCTCACCGCCCTTGTCATAGCGGCGCAGTTGCTCGCCCAGCACTTTCATCAGCCAGGCATCGGTGACGCGGTCCCTCTTCTGCTGCGTCGCCGCTACCGCCAGTGTCTCCAGCGTGTTGAGCAGGCGCCGCGCGTCGCCGTCGGCGTAGCCAATCAGGCGCTCACGCGCCGCCTCATCCAGCGCGGGCAGCACCTGCAAAGCCAGCGCCTTGTCGATGATTCTCTCCAGGTCGGCGGCGGATAGCGGCTGCAGCACGTAGACCACGGCGCGCGAGAGCAAAGCCGAGTTGACTTCGAACGAGGGGTTCTCGGTGGTCGCGCCAATGAAGGTGAACAAACCGCTCTCGACATGCGGCAGGAACGCGTCCTGCTGGCTCTTGTTGAAGCGGTGCACCTCATCGACAAACACAATCGTGCGCCGGCCCTGCTGCTGCTGCGCCAGCAGTGCCAGTTCGACCGCCTCGCGAATGTCCTTGACGCCACCGAGCACGGCACTGATCGTGATGAACTGGGCATCGAAGGCGTCGGCCATCAGGCGCGCAATCGTGGTCTTGCCCGTCCCCGGGGGACCCCACAGGATGCAGCTATGCGGCTGGCCGGACTCAAACGCCAGTCGCAGCGCCATGCCCTCGCCCAGCAACTGCTGCTGGCCGATCACTTCCGCCAACGTTTTCGGGCGCAGGCGTTCGGCCAGTGGTTGGTGCTTGGTGGGCAGGGCGTTCATCGGACACTATTGTGGCGTAGTGGCTGGCTGCGTGCAGCGTAAACACGGCAACGGCAATCACGCGCATGAACAGCGCATGTCGGTGCAGGGCCTCCCAGGGCCGGGATCGTCTCCGGGACGACGAGGGTTTTTACGCAGCTTGATGGCTGTTTCAAACTGCCATACTTTGGGTCAGCTTGTTCAATTGTCTATCCGCTCGGAGCCTCGCCATGACCCAAGCCCCCCGCCAGGACCTTTTCTTCTCCTCACACGGACTTCGGTGCGCCGCGTGGTTCTACCCGGCGCCGGGAGTGGCGCCCAGTGCACTGGTCATCATGGCACACGGCCTGGGTGCAACGCGTGAGCTGGGTCTTGATGCGTTCGCGCTGCGCTTCCAGGCGGCAGGTTTCAGCGTGCTCGTGTTCGACTATCGCCATTACGGTGCCAGCGAAGGCGAGCCGCGCGAACTGATGTCGGTTGGCAAACAACTCGACGACTGGCGTGCGGCCATCGCCTATGGCAAGACGCTGCCAAACATTGATTCCAAGCGTGTGGCGATCTGGGGCTCGTCGTTTGGCGGCGGCCACACGATGCGTCTGGCGAGCGAGAATCTCGGCGTCGCAGCGGCGGTCTCGCAGGTACCCTTCAGCAACGGGATCGCGAGCGTGCTCAAGATTCCGCTGCTCACCGTGCTGCTGATCACATTCAACGCCTTGCTCGACCTCGCGCGGCAGTTGTTTGGCCTGTCCCCACGCTACATCGGCCTGGTCGGCAAGCCCGGTGCGGTCGCCATGATGACGGCGCCCGATTGCAACGACGGCTACTTGAGACTGGTTTCTGCGGACACTCTGGCGCGCGGCACGTGGCGCAACCGCATGACCGCGCGCGCAGGCTTGGCGATACCGATGTACATGCCGGGGCGTGTTGCCGCAAAAGTCGCGATCCCGATTCTGTTTGCGATAGCCGAGAACGACTCCATCGCCCCGGCAGCGCCCACGCATGCCATTGCCAAGCGCGTCGCGCGAGCGGAAGTAAAAAGCTACCCAAACGGTCACTTCGACTACTACAGCGGCGCAGGCTTCGAGCAAATCGTGGCCGACGAGCTGGCGTTCTTGACGCGTCATCTGTCATCACAGGCGCCAGCATAATTGCCATTGGGGCTTGGCCTAGAAGAACATAAGGGAGATTGCATGATCAATATCCGACTGGGCCTGGCTTTGCTGTTGGCGCTGTTCATGAGCTGGGCTGTCGCAGCCGAGTCGCCCGCTCAGCCAGCGACGGCACCAAGCAAGCTTGCGACGGCGTCGGGATCAAATCCTCAATTTCATATCCGTCCGGTTGACGACGCCTGGCGCACCAATCTACCGCGCAATGCCGACGCAGCCACCAAGGCCTACTTGGACCGCTTGCCGCCCGACGTCGTAGCCCGATCAAACGCGTATTTTGAAGGTGGCTACTGGCTTCAGTTATGGAACTTCCTTCTGGGACTGGTGATTTCGATGGTCTTGTTGGGCAAGCACCGCTCGGCCCGAGTGCGCGACTGGGCGCAGCGTGTCGGACGCAAAGCCATTTTTCGTGATGCCATCTACGGTGGCTTCTTTGCCGTCGCCAGCTGGTTGCTGTCGCTGCCACTCACGCTCTACCAGGGCTACTTTCGGGAACACGCCTACGGCATGGCGACCCAGACCTTCGGTCCCTGGTTCGGCGAGCAGTTGATCGGTCTGCTTGTGAGCATCGTCATCACCGCGTTCGCAGTGGGCAGTCTCTATGCGGTGATCCGACGCGCCGGGGAGCGCTGGTGGCTATGGGGTGCGGTTACCTCGGTCGGCCTGCTGACGCTGATGCTGCTGATTGCACCGGTCTGGATCGATCCCTTGTTCAACACCTACAAGCCGATCGAGAATGCTGAAGTCAGAAGCGCCGTGCTGGCGATGGCGCACGCTGACGGCGTACCGGTTGACAACGTCTACGAGTTTGATGCCTCGCGCCAAACCACGCGTGTCAGCGCCAACGTATCGGGTATTTTCGGTTCGGCCGCCGTGCGATTGAACGACAACCTCCTGCGCCGCACTTCGTTGCCAGAGATCCGTGGGGTGATGGCCCATGAGCTGGGTCACTACGTGATGAACCACGTCTACAAGATGATTGCCGAGTTTGCGTTGATCCTGCTGGCGGCCTTTGTGTTCACCAAATGGCTGATGGATCGCCTGCTCAAACGGCATGGTGTTCGCCTTGGTCTGCAGGGGATTGGTGACGTGGCCAACTTGCCAATGTTTGCAGCCGTGCTCTCGATCTTTTTGTTTTTCGCCACACCCATCACCAATACGCTGATCCGAGTGCAGGAAATTGAGGCTGATCGCTTCGGCTTGAACCTGGCCCGCGAACCGCATGGTGAGGCGGAGGTCGATCTGAAGCTAACTGAGTACCGCAAGCCCGACCCGGGGCCAATGGAGGAATTCCTATTCTTCGATCATCCCAGCACGCGCTTTCGCATCCACGACGCGATGCGCTGGCGCGAGGCCATGGGAACGCCCTGAATCAATCCTCAGCGTTGCATCCGATAGGGGCGCTGACGACTGAACTCGCCGGTGTGCGCAATCTAATGCAGCTTGACGGAATTCGAAACGAATTGCTTCCAGCGCAAATCGAAGCCAATGAACGCGTAATCATTGCCAGTGGGTATGGCCGCCTTCACGAACACGGGCGGATTCGCACCCACTGTGAATTTGGAGTCATCCCGATTCATCGTGCTCCAGGAGCCAACCACTGCCGTGCTGTCGGCCGGCATAACGAAGTACTGCAGGTAAACCAAGTCGTCTTTGCGTAACTCGTCTGCGGGATCAACCTGGTTGTTGGCGTTGGCGATGAAGCCAATGGTCTCGACCAAGGTATCGCTATCAAAGTTGTACAAGAGGTAATACATGCCTATGCGGTTTGGCCATCCGGCGCGCTCGACCTGCATTGGAATCTTGATCGTTTGCACGCCTTTCTCCGTGGTGGGCGCTGCGATCACGGAAGCCAGTTTCCCATCAAGCATGAACCACTTCGAGTCCGATGCGAAGCTGAACTCACTGGCGTCGCCGCTGGTGCTGTACACCGGTTGCAGCGCCACATAAGCATCTTCTGTGACAGTAACCCGCTTGATGGGGTCGTCATATGAAATGGCCTGATGCAAGGCCACATAAACCTGCTCGTAGACGGGCTTGGGGGAGTTGATCTTGGCCGACATGATCCTGTCGCCCCCTGACAGCGCCGCAGTCCCGAACGTTGTGTCATTCACGCTGTTACGTGCGTACGCGCTGAAGCCGTTCACCAGCGCCTTGTATTCAGGTACCAGGAATGTGAAGGAATCGTAGGTCTTGAGGGGCCCCTTGTCGGTGTTCCAGAGGGAATAACTGGGGAACATCACACTCAAGCCCGAAGCCTGACTGCGATTGGGACCGGCCACTTTCTTGACCACGGCGTCTTTGGTGGCGTTGGCCAGTTCGGTAACTTCAGATTGGAGCAATGGCTCGGTGTTCATGAGTGGGTTGCTGTCGAACATGCTGACCAAATCGACCATCTCCAGCCAGTCCGTGAAGTCCAGTGCACGAGAACGCTTGCTGGCCAGGTCGTTCCAGGCATTCAAGCCAGTGCCGCCTGCCAGCAGGCCGCTGTACTTGCTGGAAAAAGCGGCCAATGCGTTGTTAATACGCGGAACCTTGGCCAGATCGGTGACGGAGAGGGTGATGATCGCACCGGTCTTGGCATCATTCATCTTATTCTGGTAACTGTCGGCGATGGCGCTTCCAATGGAGGCGCCGTCGGCGCCCGGATTGGAGACCAGGTGGTTCAGAAAGCTGGTCCAGTTCCATCCAGCGCCCGGCTCGATTTCCTGCGACGCAGCCAGATAGCGCGCGCTGTCCTTGAAGGCGGTGGCGACCTCAAGCGTGGCCATCAGACAGGCGTCGAAACCGATGAGCTCGAAGCGCCTTTCCGGTCGATTGGCGACTGCCGCGTCGACCGCGTCTTTCAACTGCTGCACGCTCAGTGTGCTGGCATAGAAGGCAGGCTTTGGATCTGTTGCTTTCTTGCGCGTATCGTAGCCACCGAAACCACCCACAGTGCCGCCGCCGTGGTCCCAAAATACCAATACGTATTTGTCAGCGCTGTAATTCGTCTGTCCCCAGGTGATGAAATCGGTCAAGGCCTTGGGAGTCCCCATGTCAATGGCGCCCAAGCTGTCATCCTTGAGTACCAGCTTATTGTTTTCAACCGCGTAGCGCCTGACCCGACGCCAGTTGTCAACATCGTCGCCTGACACGGCCTTGTCCGCTGCACCCGTCGCCAGCACGATCCTGACATTGGCAGAACTCGCCGCCGCCAGCATCTCCGTGATGTTTTTCTTGGCCGCATTTTCGGGAGCCTCAAGATTCGTTCCCTCGATGTAGACCAGAACGGTTGCTGTCGAGGTGGGAGTCGGGCTGGGTGTGGGAGTTGGCGTCGGGGTCGGCCTGGGGCTCGGCGTGTCGGGCGAGCCCGAGGATGAGCCGCCGCAGGCGACAAGAAACACCGAAGCAAACAACAACAGCGAAAGCAAGCGCAATATGGTTTTCATGCGAAATTTCCAAGAGTTGGTATCACGTGTACAAGCAATACTAATAGCGCTGCTGCCGCCAAGCTTTGCCGGACTGCGCAATACCTTTGCTGGAGGAATATATTTCGACCTGTTACGCTCAGACGCCGTGCTCAGGCTCAAACCGCCAGTTGTCATTCTTCGCTATCGGCGAAATCAACTGCTGGCGACTCGGCAGTGCTGGCACAGCGAATGCAGGGAACTGACCTGCTGATCCCGGCTTCTTTTCACCCCACTGGCACATCGATGTCCTGCTACTCTTTTTACCGGCGAGAAGCGGCATGAACCATGCCGTTGCCCGCCTGCGCGAGGTTCAAACGGCGCGCCGTGACAAGCCCTTTGTCGCGCGTGGTGCCCGCGTACCGCGCTGCCCCGATTGCCGGGTGATGTTCAGCCACTGCCTGTGCGCCTTGCGACCAACGGTGTCAACTCAGGCTGGCGTGTGCTTGATCATGTGCGACACCGAACCGCTTAAACCCAGCAATACTGGCTGGCTGATAGCCGACGTGGTGACGCAAACCACCGCCTTTGGCTGGTCGCACACCGAGGTCGACCCAGCCTTGCTGACCCTGCTGGCCGACCCGCAGTGGCAGCCCTATTTGGTGTTTCCGGGTGAATTTGTCACCACTGAACGCGTCGTCACCGAGGTGCAAGTGCCAGCCGCAAAACGCCCACTGTTTGTCTTGCTCGATGCGACCTGGCCGGAGGCGCGCAAGATGTTTCGCAAAAGTCCCTATCTCGATCACTTGCCAGTACTCAGCTTGCAGCCGACGCAAATTTCGCGCTACCGCCTGCGCCGCTCAACGCGCGATGACCACCTGTGCACCTCGGAAGTCGCCGCAGTGTGCCTGGCATTGGCGGGTGAGCCGCACGCAGCCCTGACTCTGGAAACCTATCTGGAAGTCTTCAGCAGCCACTACCTGAATGCCAAACAATCGCTGCCGCCGAATCTTGAAGATGCCGCGCATCAGCGATTGCGCGCCCTGGCCTTGCCGGTGCCAGCACGGTAGGCGAATTCTTCGCCAGATTCACAGCGCAAACGCAATGGCGGGTATCGCGCAAGCCATTGCTGCAGCGCGAATAAATCCTCGGCTGGATCACTGCCTGATGAGGTCGGCACCGGCTGGCACCTTGAACTCGAAACTCTTTCCCGGCAGTGAGGGGTTGAGCTCGAAGCTGCTGAAGCTCAGCAACGAGCGCTGGCCGAAGCTGTCAAGAATTTCAAGCGCAGCCAGTTCGGGGATCGCGTCCACCGCCGCTGTGCGCACGCGAAAGCCCATGCGCACCGATTGCAACTGGCCATCTTTGGATTTGGGCGTTGCGAGCAGCCATTGCAGGCCGTCCTTGTCCGGCGCATCACTCAAGCTGAAGTCGGCCTGCAAAGCATGCAGATCGGGCGCGGCCGCAATCAGCGCAGCCGGCGTCGAGCCCAGCGCCTGCGATTGTTTGCGCGCCGTCACCTGATTCAGATCGACGTCGTACAGCCACAGTGTCTGGCCGTCGGCGACGATGCTTTGCTCAAACGGCTTCTTGTAAATGAACTTGAAGCGGTTAGGGCGCGAAAACTCAAAGCTGCCGCTTGAGGTCTTGGCGCGCGCCGCCTGCCCCTCTTTCGCTGGCGCGGTCACGATCTGGGTGAACTCGGCGCGGCCACTCCTGACGCCTTTGACAAACGCCTCCAGACTTTGCAGTCCGGTTGCGTCGGCAGACATGGCACACAACGCAAGCAACACAGTAGTGATTTGTTTCAAAATGGTCCTCATTCGGCGCGCTGCGGCACCAGGATGTCGCGCTGGCCGCTGGTACTCATGGAACTCACGAGACCGGCCTTTTCCATGTCTTCCACCAGGCGCGCGGCGCGGTTGTAGCCGATCTTGAGATGCCGCTGCACCAGCGAGATGCTGGCCTTGCGGTTCTTCAGCACCACCTCGACGGCCTGGTCGTACATCGGGTCTTTTTCATCGGCACTGCCCTCGCCCAACAAGTCGCCCTCGCCGTCGGCAGTGCCGCCTTCGAGCACGCCTTCGATGTAATTGGGCTCACCCTGCGACTTGAGGTAGCTCACCACGCGGTGCACCTCGTCGTCGCTGACGAAAGCGCCGTGCACGCGAATCGGTAGTCCGGTGCCACTGGGCATGTAGAGCATGTCACCCATGCCGAGCAAGGCTTCGGCGCCCATCTGGTCGAGGATGGTGCGGCTGTCGATCTTGCTGCTGACCTGGAACGCGATGCGCGTCGGGATGTTGGCTTTGATCAGGCCGGTGATCACGTCCACGCTCGGGCGCTGCGTCGCCAGAATCAGGTGAATGCCGGCCGCACGCGCCTTCTGTGCCAGGCGCGCAATCAGCTCCTCGATCTTCTTGCCAATCACCATCATCAGGTCGGCCAACTCGTCGATCACGACCACGATGTGCGGCAGGCGCGCGAGCGGTTCCGGCGCTTCGGGTGTCAGACTGAACGGGTTGTAGATGAACTCGCCGCGCGCCTTGGCCTCGTCGATCTTGGCGTTGTAGCCGGCCAGGTTGCGAACACCGAGTTTGCTCAGCAACTTGTAGCGCCGCTCCATCTCAGCCACACACCAGGTCAGGCCATAGGCTGCCTTCTTCATATCAGTTACCACAGGCGCCAACAAGTGCGGAATGCCTTCGTAGAACGACATCTCCAGCATCTTGGGGTCGATCATCAGAAAGCGCACATCGCTGGCCTCGGCCTTGTACAGCAGGCTCAGAATCATGGCGTTGATGCCAACTGACTTGCCTGAGCCCGTGGTGCCGGCCACCAGCACGTGTGGCATCTTGGCCAGATCGGCCACCACCGGGTTGCCCACGATGTCCTTGCCCAAACCCATGGTGAGCAAGGACTTGGCCTCGTTGTAGACCTGTGAGCCTAGGATTTCCGAGAGCCGGATCGACTGGCGCTTGGCATTGGGCAATTCAAGTGCCATGTAATTCTTGCCGGGAATCGTCTCCACCACGCGGATCGAGACCAGACTCAGCGACCGTGCCAGATCTTTGGCCAGACCCACAATCTGCGAACCCTTGACGCCGATGGCAGGTTCGATCTCGTAGCGCGTGATGACCGGCCCGGGCTGTGCCAGCACGACACGCACCTCGACGCCGAAATCCTTGAGCCGCCTTTCAATCATGCGACTGGTCATTTCCAGTGTCTCGGGTGACACCGTTTCCTGACGCACCAAGGCG
This sequence comes from uncultured beta proteobacterium, assembly GCA_903920695.1. Taxonomy (GTDB): domain Bacteria; phylum Pseudomonadota; class Gammaproteobacteria; order Burkholderiales; family Burkholderiaceae_C; genus Rhodoferax. Next base: position 22,656 of record CAIXNB010000074.1, on the reverse strand, counting down.
TCGTCCAGCAGATCAACCTGCGGCAAATGGCTGTCAGGCAGTTCCTTGAACAAGGGCTTTTGTCGCTCCTTGGCCACGCGCGTGCTCAGCGGCATAACGGCCAGCACGGGTTCGATACGCACCGGCGCCGGTGCTTGCGCGGCAACCTCCTCGCGCTCGTCAAACACCACCTCGTCGCGCTCGCGCGCCGCCTGCTGCCCCAGTACCAGGTCCTGCTCCAGTTCGCGCTTCTCGCGCCGCGAATCGACCAGCACATAAAGCCAGGCGCCGAGCCGCTCGGCCACCTGACTCCAGGAAAAACGGAACACCAGCGCCGAACCGATCAAGCCAATGGCGATGGCGAGCAGACCTGAGCCGGAAAAACCGAGCCATTTGACACTTAGCGGGCCCACCAGATAGCCGAGGACGCCTCCGGCGTGTCCCGGCAAACGCGCTTCCAGGCTATACAGGCGCGACCATTCCAGCGCCGCGCTGGCACACAGCAGCAGCAGCAGACCGCACCAGAAGGCACTGCGACTGGCTGCAAAACGCGCCATCGGAGAGACTGTGCTTTCCGGCACTGGCGTCACCTCATCGTGGCCACGCAACCAGTACGCCAGACCCTCAAGCCAGGCGCGCACGCCCGCTGCCACACACCACCAGACCGAAAACCCGAGCAGAAAATAGCTTGCGTCTGCCAGCAAGGCGCCGAGCCGACCGGCGCGATTGAGCAGCGCCGCGCCTGCGCCCGAGGTCGACCAGGCGCTATCAAGTGGCGAATAGCTCAGCAGCGCCAGCAGCCAGAACAGCAGCAGCGCCAGACCGGCCAGCAGGGCCAGTTCATCGGCAAAACGGCGCCAGCCCGAGCGTGCGGCTCTGGCCTCGTGGCCCGTGGAGTTCAGGGTGTTGAGCGAATAAGTCATACTATGGCGAACTGTACACGGCAGCCGCCGTATTTTTCCAGGAAAGCGTTGACGATGACAAATACCAGACATTCCCGGGTCCTGATTCTCGGTTCTGGCCCGGCCGGCTACACGGCCGCCATTTATGCGGCGCGCGCCAACCTCAGTCCGCTCTTGATCACCGGCATCGCGCAGGGCGGCCAATTGATGACGACAACCGAAGTGGACAACTGGCCGGCCGACGTTGACGGCGTGCAAGGACCGGACCTGATGCAGCGTTTTCTGGCGCACGCGGAACGCTTCAAAACCGAAATCCTGTTCGATCACATCAATGCCGTGGATTTCAGCAAACGCCCTTTCACACTCAAGGGCGACAGCGGCGAGTACACCTGCGACGCACTGATCATCGCCACCGGTGCCTCCGCCAAATACCTGGGCCTGCCGAGCGAGTCCGCGTTCATGGGGCGCGGCGTCTCGGGCTGCGCCACCTGCGACGGTTTCTTCTACCGCGATCAGGTCTGCTGCGTCGTCGGCGGCGGCAATACCGCTGTCGAAGAAGCGCTGTATCTCTCCAATATCGCAGCGAAAGTGATTCTGGTGCACCGGCGTGACAAGTTCCGCGCCGAGCCGATCATGATCGACAAGCTGATGGAGAAAGTCGCTGCCGGCAAGATCGAGCTCAAGACCTTTTCGATGCTCGACGAAGTGCTGGGCGACGCCAGCGGCGTCACCGGCGTGCGCCTGAAGAATGTTAACAGCGGCGCCACCGAAGACCTCAAGCTGCAGGGCTGCTTCATCGCCATCGGCCACGCGCCGAATACCGAAATCTTCCAGGGCCAGCTTGAGATGGCCGGCGGCTACATCGTGACCCAGGGCGGACTCAAGGGCTTTGCCACCATGACCAGCGTGCCCGGCATCTTTGCCGCTGGCGACGTGCAGGACCACATCTACCGCCAGGCCATCACCAGCGCCGGTACCGGCTGCATGGCTGCGCTAGACGCCCAGCGTTTCCTTGAGCAGGGCTGAAACCGCTATAATCCAAGGCTTTTCCGGCATTCCTCAAACCTGTCCATGCCAGGGCTTGGGGCAGTCGGCGAATCTCCTTACCGCCACGCAACAGTGTGGCGAGGTGCGGCGAAAGCTGTTAATTTTCTCTGGAGTGTCCAAATGGCACGCGTATGTGAAGTCACGGGCAAAGGCCCAATGGTCGGGAACAAAGTTTCCCACGCCAACAACAAAACCAAGCGCCGGTTCCTGCCGAACCTGCAATACCGCCGTTTCTGGGTCGAGACCGAAAACCGCTGGATCCGTCTGCGGATTTCCAACGCTGGCCTGCGTTTGATCGACAAAAACGGGATTGATTCGGTGCTCGCAGACCTGCGCGCACGCGGTCAAGCCTGAAACCATTAAGGAACCATCATGGCTACCAAAGGCGGACGCGAAAAAATCAAGCTGGAATCAACAGCTGGCACCGGTCACTTCTACACGACCGACAAGAACAAGAAGACCATGCCCGAGAAGATGTTGATCAAGAAATTTGATCCCAAAGCTCGCAAGCATGTCGATTACAAGGAAATGAAGCTCAAATAAATCTGAGCTTCCAGACATAAAAAAACCCGGCTTCGAGCCGGGTTTTTTTATGTCTGGAAAACCCGTTTTTAGGCGGCGTTCTTGGTGGCGATCAGTATCTGGAAATTGCCGAAAAACACGGTGCGACGCTCGCACGTGAAACCGCCCATGGCTTCAAGCTGCTTCAAGGGATCATGCGAATCCCATAGGGCCAAACCGAGCGGCTCAAAGACCTTGAAATAAGTCCAGCTCAACGCGCGCAGCACCCACAGATCGGGGCGATGGAACTCGGCCAGATAAAGCTTGCCGCCCGGTGCCAGAACCCGGCCTGCTTCCTTCAGCGCTACGCCCTTCAGATGGTGCGGCAACTCGTGCAGCAGGAAGAAGATCACGTTGGCATCGACCGAGGCATCAGGCTGTTTCATGGCGGTGGCATTTTCTTCCAGGAACTGGATCTTGCCGGGATAGGCCAGCAATTTGCTTTGGGCATGATCGAGTTCGTTCTTGATGATGTCAGCAATCAGCACGCGACGGGCACCCGCGTCAACCGCTGCCGATACGACACGCGGAATCACGTTGCCAAAGGCGCAGGACGTGATCAGCACGTTCTTACCCGTCAATTTTGTCTTGAGCAGACCGGCCACAATCGCGGACACCAGACGGTCATATTGGAACAACAGGATCGCCGCAATAATCGGCTGAAAATCGACCATGCGGATCAGGCGCATGTTCGAGTAAATCGGGTAGACATGGTCTGCCTCGTCAGGCTTGCCTGGCATCACCGCGCGCATGATCAAGGCACCCCGCGTCACCGTGAAGAAAAAAAGCGCAGTAAAAGAAAGAACGAAAAACACGGAAACAAACGTGTACAGCAACCAAGCAGGCATAGCTTTCCTTTTGGGGTTGGAGAGAATCAGAAAGTTCGGTGCGCCAGCAGACCGACGCGCATCACACAATCTGCATTATCGCCCGACCTCCCCTGAAAACTCGGAATATTTCTTGATACAGGACAATATTTTATGTAGTTAGGATGCTGGTATAGACCGACTCCATGTTGGCTTAAAAGACATCTTGAGCAGCCTTGGCGGCTAGCGCGACGTCCTTGCCAGGCGTGCTGCTCAGGACCGTCAAGCCCCCCATATAAGGTCGCAAGGCCGGCGGGACTGTGACGGAACCATCTGCATTTTGATAATTCTCCATCACCGCCACCAGCGCGCGACCGACCGCCAGACCCGAGCCATTCAGGGTGTGCACCAAGTCGTTTTTCCCCTGCGCGTTCTTGAAACGCGCCTGCAGACGCCGCGCCTGAAAGGCCTCGCAGTTCGACACCGAGCTGATTTCGCGAAAGGTGTTCTGTGCCGGCAGCCAGACTTCCAGGTCATAGGTCTTGGCCGCGCCAAAACCGATGTCGCCCGTGCACAGCGCCATCACGCGATACGGCAGGCCGAGCTTTTGCAGGATCGCCTCGGCGTGACCGGTCATTTCTTCGAGTGCCGTATAACTCTTGTCAGGGTGCACGATCTGCACCATCTCGACCTTGTCGAACTGGTGCTGGCGGATCAGCCCGCGCGTATCGCGCCCGGCACTACCGGCCTCCGAGCGAAAGCACGGTGTGTGCGCCGTCAGCTTGATCGGCAGCGCAGCTTCCATCACCACCTCATCGCGCACAAAATTGGTCAGTGGCACCTCGCTGGTCGGAATCAGGTACAGGGCTGTGTTGTCTGGCTGCGTCTCACCCTCCTGCCCGCCCTTCTTTGCTGCAAACAGGTCGCACTCAAACTTGGGCAACTGCCCGGTGCCACGTAAGGAGTCGCCATTGACGATGTAAGGCGTGTAGCACTCGGTGTAGCCGTGCTCCTGCGTCTGCACATCGAGCATGAACTGGGCCAGCGCGCGGTGCAGGCGGGCAATCTGGCCCTTCATGACGGTAAAGCGCGCGCCACTGAGCTTGACGCCCATCTCGAAATCGAGCCCAAGCGGCGTACCCAGATCGACGTGGTCTTTGACCGTGAAATCAAAGACCCGGGGCACACCCCAGGTGCGCGCCACCACGTTGCCATGCTCGTCGGCGCCGATCGGCACGCTCTCGTGCGGCAGATTGGGCACGGCCAGTAGCATCGTCTGCATTTCAGCCTGAATCTGGTCCAGTCGAACTGTTGAGGTTTCCAACTCTTGCTTGAGGCCTGTTACCTGATTTTTCTTCTGCTCAACCAGATTCTGAAAAAAGTCGGCTTGGTCGAATTCTTCCTCGGCAATGAACCTAGTAATCCGGCTAGCCAGGGGTCCAATTTCCTTCGACAGCGCGTTGCGCTGCGCCTGCAGCTCTTCGGTGCGCATCTGGATCGTCTTGCGCTCGCCCTCCAGGGTCTGAAAGCTCCCCACATCAAGGAAAGCTTGCGGGTTCTTGCGGGTTTCCAGGCGCGCAACGGCGCCGGCGAGGTCTTTTCTGAGCAGGGTAATGTCTAGCATGATTCGATTGTAGTTTTGAAGAAAGCCGCGCCGCTCATAAGGCGCGCGGCTTCAATCCCTTGGGCAACGGAAACTTGACCGTCTCCGGCGTGCCGTTCATCTTGCGCACGGAAACAGCACCGAAGGCCTTGATGCGATCAATGACCTGATTGACCAGAACTTCGGGCGCCGAAGCGCCGGCTGTCAGACCAACGCGCTGACGACCCTCGAACCAGGCGCCCTGCAGTTCATCCGCGCTGTCAACCATGTAACTCGGCGTGCCGAGCTTGCGCGCCAGTTCGGCCAGGCGGTTGCTGTTGGAACTGGTCGGGCTGCCAACCACGATCACCAGTTCCACCTGCGTGCTCATGACCTTCACCGCGTCCTGCCGGTTTTGCGTGGCGTAGCAGATGTCCTGTTGCTTGGGTTCGCGCACATTGGGAAAGCGCGCCTTGATGGCGGCTGCAATCTCGGCCGCGTCGTCGACGCTGAGCGTGGTCTGCGTCACCACGGCGAGCTTTTCCGTCTGGGCCGGTTGCACGCACGCGACATCGGCCACGCTCTCCACCAGATGAATGCCGCTGTCAAGCTGGCCCATGGTGCCCTCGACTTCGGGGTGCCCCTTGTGCCCGATCATGATGAACTCGAAGCCCTCCTTGTGCAGCTTGGCGACTTCCACGTGCACCTTGGTCACCAGCGGGCAGGTGGCATCAAACACCTGGAAACCACGTGCCGCCGCCTCCCGCTGCACGGCGCGGCTGACGCCGTGGGCCGAGAAAATCAACGTGGCGCCGGGCGGCACCTCATCGAGGTCCTCAATGAAGATCGCACCCTTGGCCTTGAGATCGCCGACGACATAGGTGTTGTGAACAATCTCATGGCGCACATAAATCGGCGCGCCAAACTTGGTAAGCGCACGCTCGACAATCTCAATCGCGCGATCAACACCAGCGCAAAAGCCGCGCGGCTCTGCCAAAAGGACTTCAACACCCTGACTCACAGCACGCCCATCACGTGCACTTCAAACGTCACCGGCTGACCGGCCAGCGGATGGTTGAAGTCAAACAACACGGCGTCGCCGCGCGCATCGCTGCGCAATTGGCGCACGGTCCCGGCAAAGCGGCCCTGGCCGTCAGGCGTGGGGAACTGCACCACATCGCCGACCGCATAGCTTTCGGCTGCGTCGCCCATCTCAAGCAGCACTTGGCGCGCCAGCCACTGCAGCATCTCGGGCTTGCGCTCACCAAAGGCCGCACCCGGCGCCAGCTCGTAAGTGGCGCGACCGCCCTCGGCCAAGCCCATCAAATGTGCCTCCAGTGCCGGCGACAAAGCGCCGCTGCCCAGCGTCAGCGTGGCGGGTTTGCCGGCAAAGGTGTTGATCAGATCGCCCGCCGGCCCCGCCAGGCGGTAGTGCAGCGTGAGAAACGAGCCTGATTCGACACAAAGAAGGGTGGCAGTCATTAAGGAGTCCCGGATAATCTGGCTTGATTGTAAAAGCCAGCCCAATGCCCTTTAAAGACATCCCCCCTGAAGCGCGCCCGCGCGAGAAGCTCCTCGCACGCGGCGCAGCCGCGCTAAGCGACGCCGAGTTGCTGGCGCTGCTGCTGCGCACCGGCATCAAGGGCAAGAGCGTGCTTCAGATGGCGCAGGAGTTGCTGCAGCTCAAGCGTTCAGACAGTGATGAGAACGACGGCTTCGACGGCGTTGCCGGCTTGCTGCACGCCAGCGCCGATGACCTCAAGCGCGTCAAGGGACTGGGGCCGGCCAAACGCGCCGAGATCGTGGCCGTGCTGGAACTGGCGCGCCGCGCGCTGGCGCAGCAGCTCAAAGCGCGCACCGTCTTTGCCAGTCCCGACGCCGTCAAGCACTACCTGCAACTGCACCTGGCGAACAAAACGCATGAAGTCTTTGCCGTGCTCTTTCTGGACGTGCAAAACCGCCTGCTGGCGCTCGAAGAGCTGTTTCGCGGCACGCTGACGCAGACCAGCGTCTACCCGCGCGAGGTGGTGTTGCGCGCCCTGCACCATCAGGCCGCTGCCGTGGTGCTGGCGCACAACCACCCGAGCGGCACGGTGCAGCCCTCGCGCGCCGACGAGGCGCTGACGCAAACCCTCAAGACCACGCTGGCGCTGATCGACGTGCGCGTGCTCGACCACGTGATCGTGGCACCGGGCGAAGCGCTGTCGATGGCCGAGCGGGGTTTGCTGTGAGCGCCAAGCCCGTCAGAATCGCCAGCCTGGCCGGTCTGAAACAGGTCAAGCGCGAGATCGAGGCCAAGGCACTGCAACAGGCGAAGCAAGTGGCAGAACTGGCGCGCGCCAAACAGCTGGCGGCAAGCGAGGCCAATCTCTTTGTGCGCGCCGCTGGCGTGGTACAACCACTGGCGCATAAGCGCCGGGCGCAGCTCAGAAAAGCGCTGCCGGTGCCCGAGGTGATGCAATACCAGCGCGACGAAAAAGCCGTGCTGAGCGAGGCCATCAGCGACGAGTTCGACGTCGGCACTTTGCTCGATGTCGATGAGTTGCTGAGCTTTCGCCGCCCCGGCATCGGAGCCGATGTCACGCGCAAACTGCGCCGCGGCGACTGGAGCATCCAGCGCCAGATTGACCTGCACGGACTGCGCCGCGACGAGGCGCGCGAGCACCTGAGTTTCTTCATCCGCGAAGCACACCAGCAAGGCATCCGCTGTGTGCGCGTAGTGCACGGCAAGGGCCTGGGCTCACCCGGCAAAGCGCCAGTGCTCAAGAGCCGCGTCCACAGTTGGCTGGTGCAAAAACAGGAAGTGCTGGCCTTCGTCCAGGCCAAGCCAGCCGACGGCGGCGCTGGTGCGCTGCTGGTACTGCTGATGGCTTCGAAAGGCTGAAGCGGCCCTGTATGGAGCCCAGCGCAATACGGGGTTGGCTCTTGCTTATTCAGTTCGCGCCGTGGCAGTGTTTGTACTTGCGCCCGCTGCCGCAGGGGCAGGGCTCGTTGCGCCCGACTTTGGTGTTGTTGCGCCTCCCAGCCGTCTTCGGTGCCGTAAAGGAGGATGGCAGTAAACCAGTCGGACTGGCTCAGCAGCAACGGCGACCAGGCTTGCTGGTCGGCCGCAATGCTCTTGTAGTAGCCCATGCACCATTTGTCGATGATCGGGATGGCGCGGCCTTCGACTTCGCGCGCCATGATGCTCGGCTCGTAGTCTTGCGGGAATCGGTTGAACGTGTCATTGACGTGCTGGTCGTGCTGCATGATCAAACCGATGATGGTCTGCGCCTGCTTTTCGCTCTTGAAATCAGGCGAATCCTCACCGTGTTCGATATCCCACACCCAACGCAACATCTCGCCGGGCATAACCATATTCGGGCCGGACACCACGGCTGCCAGGTAACCATCGAGCATGGACGTGTCCATGCAGTCGGACGGCGACGCTGCGTCGATCTCAGGGCGTGATAACGGTCAGGCCCGCAAAGTAGTGGCGGAAAAACCCGGCGTCGGTGGTCAACAATGCATCGGCTTGCTTGATGGCATGAGCGCCAATCAAAAAGTCAGGCGCGGTGCGCTCACGCGGACCTTTGTTGCGCGCGTAACCGCGCATGATGCGGGCCGCCTCCAGCGCAGCAGCGATTGACAGCGGGTCGTGTTCAATCTGGCAATCTCGCAGGAATTCGAGCAGGTCCTGCTCGGTGGCGAAGTAGCGTCCCAGTTCAGCCACCACCACTGCGCACACGCACAGGCTGCCATGCGCCAGCGCCGCTTCCATGGCTGCTTGGGCTGGCGCCGCTCCGGGCGCACCTTTGACGATGTCAAAGAGCACGCTCGAATCGACGGCGGTCTTCATGCTGACCCGGTCCCGTCGTCCTGCCACGGCACCGGACGACCTCTGAGTTCGGCAAGCGCCTGCGCGCTGGACAGTCCGTCGTCCAGCCCATGGCCGATCCAGCGTTTCAAATCAAGCTGAACCTTTTTTTCAAGCAGCAAACGGCCGTCTTCAATGCGCATCTGTAGCCGCGCACCAGGCTTGAGGCCCAGTTCGTCGCGTGCTTCCTTGGGTATTACGATCTGCCCGCGCTCAGCCAAAGTGACATCTATCGTTTGCATTGCGTACCTAATTAGTTTATGCGTGAAGTATGCGCCATAAAGTATGAAAATTAAAGTACGTGTTTCATTTCTTCCGTTCAGCGCAGCCCATAGGGAGCGCAGCGCCATACGATGTTGGCACGGCATAGGCGTTCCCGTATGCGCCTTCGGCTCCATACGGGCTACTGCGCCGCCCGGCGCAGGGTCTCGACAACGGGGCGACGCAGCACTTCGCGCAAGCCCCACCAGCCAGCCGCCAGGGCCAGCACGGCGCCGCTGACGGCGCCGAACAAGGGTACCCAGAGCGAGACCGCCCACTCGAAATTGAACACGTAATGCGCCAGTGCCCAGCCGAGCACCATCGCCAGCACCGAGGCCAGCAGGCCGGCGAGCAGGCCCACGCCCATCAGTTCGGCGCGCTGCACCTGGCGCAGCAGCCTGCTGGTGGCGCCAACGGCGCGCATCACGGCAAATTCACGCGCGCGCGCCTCACGCGTCGCCGTCACTGCGGCAAACAGCACGACCAAGCCGGCCGCCAGCGTGAAGGCAAACAGAAACTCGACCGCGCCGATCACCTGGTCAAGCACATGCTGCACCTGTGCGATGGTGCTGGTCATGTCGACGCTCGTGATGTTGGGAAAATGGCGCACCAGCGCGTTGTCGAAACCGGGTGCCAGCGGCGCGCGAAAGGCACTCATGTAAGTGGCTGGCACCTTGGGCAGGCTGCTGACCGGGTACATGGCAAAGAAGTTGGCGCGCATCGAGCCCCAGTCCACCTTGCGCAGCGAGGTGATCTTCGATTCGGTCTGCATGCCGCCCACATCAAAGCGCAGCGTGTCGCCGAGCTTGAGTTTGAGGGTGTTCGCCAGCCCCTCTTCGACACTGATGGCGCCCTGCTCTTCCTCGACCCAGCGCCCAGCCACCACCACATTCTGCTGCGGCTGCTTGGCGCTGGTCGAGAGGTTGAACTCGCGGTCCACCAAGCGCCGGGCGCGCTCGTCGGCGTACACCAGCGCCGCCACCGCTGTGCCATTGATAGCGATGAGCCGGCCGCGAATCATCGGGTACCAGTCGAAGCGCGCCACGCCGCCGTCGCGCAAGGCTTGTTGAAAGGCATCGCCTTGCTCGGGCATGATGTTGATGACAAAGCGGTTTGGTGCGTCGGCCGGTGTCGCCTGGCGCCAGCTGGCAATCAAATCGGTGCGCAGCAGCACCAGCAGCACCAGCGCCAGCAGGCCAACCGCCAGCGCGCTGACCTGCAGCACGGCAAAGGCCGGACGTGCCGTGACCTGGCGCGTGGCCAGCACCAGCCAGCGCGGCGCGCTGCTCTCGTTGACCAGCCGCCGCAACAACAAGACGGCGGCCCAGCTCGACAGCGCAAAGACGAGCACGGCAGCAGCAAAACCGCCGACCGCGATCAAACCCAGCGTCAGGTCGCTGCTGGCAGCCAATAGCAATGCCGAAAAACCGGCTACGCCCAAGCCCAGCACGGCCAACGAGGCGGCCTTGAGCTGGCCCACATCACGCCGGATCACACGCAGCGCCGGCACCTGCGCGAGTTGCAGCACCGGTGGCAGGCCAAAGGCCAACAGCAGCGTCAGCCCCATACCCATGCCAAACAACACGGGCCACAGGCTGGCCGCAGGCAGTGCGGCGTCCACCAGCCCGGTAAGCAGCAACACAAACACATGGTGCACGCCATAGCCGCAGGCCACACCGAGCGCGCTGGCCAGGGCACCCATCAGAATGAACTCGAAGGCGTAGGCCAACGCAATCGTGCGCTGGCTCAAGCCCAGCACGCGCAGCATGGCGCAATCATCGAGGTGCCGCTCGGCAAAGCCACGCGCCGCCAATGCCACGGCCACGGCGCTGAGCAGCGCTGCGAGCAAGGCGATCAGGTTGAGAAACTTCTCGGCGCGCTCCAGCGTCTGGCCCATCTCCGGGCGCCCGCCCTCCAAGGACTCGACGCGCACGCCGCGCACCTCGGGCTTCTTGGCCTCCAACTGCGCCCAGTCGACAAAGTTCTTGATACGCGCATCGTCACCCGCCAACGCCATGCGGTAGCTGATGCGGCTGGCCGGCTGCACCAGCGCCGTGGCGTCGATGTCAGCGCGGTTGAGCATGACGCGCGGTGCGAAGCTCATGAAGCCGGCACCACGGTCGGGCTCACTGGTGATGACTCTGTCGATGCGCAGTTTGGCATCACCCAGCAGAACGGTGTCGCCCATCTGCAGCCCCAGTGCTTCAAGCAAGGGGGCATCCACCCAGACCGTACCCGCAGCCGGAATGGCACGTGTGATGGCGTCGGGCGCACCCGGCGCGCTTGCCACCTTGAGGCTACCGCGCAAGGGGTAACCGCTCTCCACCACCTTGAGCGCCACCAGCCTTGCCGCGCCACCGCGCGCATCGACGGCCCGCGCCATGGTCGGAAAACTCAGGGTCTGCACCGATTCCAGACCCAACGCACGCGCCTTGGCAGTGAACGCCGGCAGCGACGGGTTGTCGCTCACGACGACGGCGTCGCCACCGAGCAGTTGGCGCGCATCGCGCTGCAGGCCGCCCTTGAGTCGGTCTGCAAAAAACCCGACTGCCGTCAAGGCCGCCACCGCCAGCGTTACGGCCACGATCAGCAAACGCAGCTCACCCGAACGCAAATCGCGCCATAAAGATCGTCCGCCCAGGCGCCAAAAGGAAATCATCATGCTGCTACCTTAGCGCATTTCCACAAACGGGGGATTGCGGCCAGCGCATGCCCACTGGAATGTCTTGTGCCAGGCGCGCATCGCGCGGAGAATGAACCGGTCTCAATCTGCTGAACTGAGGTATTTCATGGCCAAGCGCTCCTATCCCCTGTCCAAGGTCTACGGCCTGCTTGAACCCGGGCCGGTGCTGCTGCTGACGACGCTGCACAAAGGCAAGGCCAACGTGATGACGCTGTCCTGGCACACCATGATGGAGTTCGAGCCGCCGCTGCTGGCCTGCATCGTCAGCAACCGCGACTTCAGCTTTGCCGCGCTGAAAGCCAGCCGGCAATGCGTGCTCAACATCCCGACGGCGGAACTGGCGGCGCAGGTGGTGGCTTGCGGCAATACCTCGGGCCAGACCCTGGACAAGTTCGCGGCCTTCGCACTGACCCAGCAGCCGGCCAGCCTGGTGACAGCGCCGCGCATCCGGGAGTGCTACGCCCAACTCGAGTGCCGAGTCGTCGATACCCGGATGGTGAACCGCTACAGCCTCTTCGTGCTCGAAGTCGTCAAGGCCTGGGTCGATCCGGCCGTCAAGGCGCCGGCGACGCTTCACCACCAAGGGCGTGGCGCCTTCCGCGTGGCGGGCCAGACGATCATCCTGCCCTCGAAGATGAAATAAGCGTCTCTTACGCAACGCCGACCGATTATTTCCAGGCGGCCGAACTCCAGAGGCCATTTTGGTAATAGTGAACCTGATCGTTCCATAGCAATACGCGATCCGCACTGATGTCGCGCGACCCCGCAGTCTGGGGCGCCAAGGGTACACGGGCACTCAAAGACTGCGCTGACAGGTCAATTTCAAAGCGCTGCAGTTCGGTTCGGGTGAACTGGTAGTAGTCGCTCGCCGCCCCGGTCGCATCAGGAGAAGGCGTGTCGTTCAGGCTGATGGGCAAACCCACTCGCACCGAGTTACCAATGGTTTGCAGCGCGATGCCATGGTGGTCGTGCAGCACGGTGGCATCGGTGCCACGTTTGCCCACGATGCTGCGCGACGATTCTCGGGGATTGGCCGGGTCGCTGACGTCGATGAGCGAAAGCTTGACCCCTTGGTACCAGGCGAATCTTCCGTCTCCCGAAGAACCGTCGGATATGGCCTCCTTGCCGACGCCCAGCAGCAGTGACTCGGTCAGCGGAAAGAGGTAATCCGAGTAGCCACTGACCTGCAACTCGCCGGCTACTTTGGGATCGGCCGGTTTGGACAAGTCCAGCACATAGAGGGGATCGGTCAGCCGGTAGGTAACCAGGTAGCCACGCGCACCGATGAAACGCGATGCATAGAGTTGCTCGCCAACCTTGCCAAGAGAGGCCGGTCGTGCTGCGTTGGGTAGTTCGCTGACCATTACCAACTCGCCCGCACTTTCCTTGAGAATCGTGAGGTGAGCGGGTGAATCGGTGGACGTGGTCAAAGTGGAGGTCGTGCCGCCCGCTGCGACAGACGTCACCCAACCGGTCCAGGTGCTGGCAGTTTGGGTGATAACGCGCAATACACCCTGGTATTCGCCCATGCGAAATGACTTGCGATTTTGATCAAACCCCAGGTGGCCGCTCACATTGCCAGAGCCCCGGTAGGCGATATCCAAACCATTGAGGGCGAACTTGTGCACATCGGTGCTGCTTTGTCCGCTGTAGACCGGGAATGCACCACTATAGCTGTAGGCGCTGCGCGTGGTGGCCAGATACAGGCTTTGGTCTGACAGGTAAAAAGCTTCGGTACCACCGGTGAAGCAGCGGGCCGCGTGCCGGTGCGCCGTGGCGGCCAGATCAATGCCGACAACGGTGACGATATCGGCGCTATTGACGGCATTGTTGTCTTGCGTAAAGCACGATGTAGCATCCACCAGCGGTTGCGCCGCTGCGCCGTCAATCGACAAAGTTGGCAGCAGTTGGGACGACTGCAAACTGTCAATCACAACCTGATTGCTTGTTGTTTTTTCTGCCGGCCAAGCCGGGTCCAGCCCTGGCACTTGCGGGTAGCTGCGCAATACCAGATACAGCGTGGACCCGACGCGACGAGACCCAATGAGCTGTGCCGTCATGCGCAAGGTTCGGATCGTCTTCATCTGCGTCGCATTGGCTGTGCTGATCAGGGCCAGCTCGGTTGCGCCCTGCGCCCAGGACTGCGGCGCAAACCAGGCGTCGTAGACGCCCCAAGTGGTCCGTCCCTGGGCCAGCACCGCCAGTTGCTGTCGGTCCGCATCGAGGTAAAAACCAGTGCTGCGCACGGCGGACGAAAACGCCAGCGCCAGCGCCAGTTTATCTACGGGTGTCAGTGCAGCGTCAACCGCGTTGGTATCGAGCCGCTGGCGTCGCATCACGTCCGGATTGCTGCTGGCGATGCCGCTGCGCTCCAGATTGAATACAAAGCTTCCATCGCTCTTGATCCAATCAGCTTCATCAACGCCGGCCTCCTGGAGCGTGGTTCCTGAGGCAAAGCTGGCCGCACCCGATGCAACGGCGGCGGATGTCGCGTTGACGGCCGTGGGGAGGTCAGACGCCCAGACGCTGCCTAAGAAGCGCGTGCTCGTTGGCCCCAGTGCTGAACGCAAGTAGCTGGTCAGAATGGGTTCATTGGCAGCGTGCAAGGCCCACGCGCTGCTGGGTGTTGGGGGACTGGGCGTCAGGTTGTTTGCGCCACCACCACCGCAACCCGCGGCCGTGGCGATTGCGATGCCCATCAGGGCCGCTGCGCAGCACAGTAGGCTGCGATGAAGAGCCCTGCTTAAGCCTTTATTGCCTGTCATACAACCCCCCTCGAACCTGCTAAGCGCCCACATGAAACGACCCGCTGCTTACCGCAACGCTATTCTCAGCGATACATTAGCACGTTATTTTGATCAATACGATACTTCGTATGCTTCGCCCAACAGCGCATCACGCTGCCTACCTGCAGGCAGCCGCCAATTGAATTGGCAACGCACCTGCGTTGATCGGTACATAAGGCGCCGTGCAGGTTCGCGCCGGTCAGGTCTGCGCTGCTCAGGTCTGCCCAAGTCAAGTCGGTCTTAATTGAGGACATCAGGGTTGATACAGGAAACCCTTATTCAAAATATTCAGGTTTTCCAGGTACCACTGGTAAGCCGCGTTGCTGGTGCTGAGGCTGGCAAATCCGTTGTAAGTGTCGGTCGAATCGAAGATATCACCGCTTGCCTTGACCGATTCATTCAGCAGTGTTGTCAACGATGTCTTGATGGCCTCGGTTTCGCGGATCCCCCACCAGAGGGCTGACCCGATCGAGCGGCTGTTCATCAGCAGCGAGGCATCGCGCCGCACCGTCCAGTCGTATCTGAACAAGGGTAAAGTCAGCGCTGCCTGATAGATGGTGGCGCTCAGAGTCGCGCCTGTTCTGGCCTCCACGTAGGTTTTGCTGCTTGTGTTCATGGCTACCAGCAGCGCGTCACCGGCCGTGCCGTCCACCAGATCGATCTTATCGGTGACCGACGACAACAATCTGACGTCTTCGGCGACCAGCGCAGGAATCAGTTTGCTAAAGAAGTCTGCCGCCAGTTTCTTCAGTTGCGCACGTTCAACGGAGCTAAGGGTTCTGCTGTTACCGTTCTGATCGACGATCGTGTAGTAGTCGGGGTCGTCCATCAGCGTGTTGAAACGATCCGTCCAGGCGTCTTTCCAGGTCGGATCTACAACCCGGTACATCCCAGTCAGGGATGTGATCCCGACGGGATTGGACTGGAGCCACGTATCGAGATCGGAGCGCACAAGCGGCATGACCGCTGCGCGCAGTTCGGCATGGTCGGCATCCTGGAGCAGGGTGCCGGGAAAGAAGCTCTTGAGCGTGCGCGCATAAAAACCGCTCTGGGTGAAGGGCGTCAGCAACAGTGGTTTGGTCGTCAGCAGACTGGCTGCTTTCGCGCTCGGCAAGGGGTGCAGATCGGAAACTTTCGTCCCGGCAATGAGGTCTGCTACCTGCTCCAGGTAAAACGTGAGCGGCAGAATGTCAGGCCTGAGTTGGTATTCAAGCTCCGAGGATGCGTATTCCAAAGGTGAGCGCCCGTGATCAAACCTCAGGCAGTCCTGCAGGCTGCCATCGGCGTCCGAATCGGTGCAATAGGGGATGCTGGTGTCCAGCGCCTTCTCTTGGTAGAGAAACTTCATGGCACTCACATCATGCGGCAGCGGCCCGTAACCCGAATTGATGCGCTCGGCGATCAGAACTTCTTCAATCGAATCGTGGTACTCCATCACGCTGCTCGACGGAAGAACAAGGGAGTCATAAGCCTTGCCGTTGAGAAAGTTGCCATACAGATCCTCGCGCTTCTTCTTGTTGTAATCAGCGGCGAGGCTGCCGGCAAAGTTGTGGCGCAGGCCCACGGTGTGGCCGACCTCATGGGCCACCACTTCTTGCACTGAAGCCTGGGCTGTTTTCAATATCGCAGCATCGCTGGCGTTGTTGGCCAGCAATGCAGTCAGCCGGCTCTTCATTCCTTGTTTCGCGGACAAGTCGCAGATCCGGGGCGTATAAAGGTTCTTCAGCGCGATCCGGGTCGTCGATGCTGTGGGTGCGGTCAGTAGTTTGAGAGCCCGCCAGGCGTCTTTTCTGCCCCCGATCGCGAACGAACTTGGCAGGAATACTTGCGCATGCAGAATCTGGCCGGTTCTCGGATCAGCCTGCATGTCGGCGAAGGCCCCCCCATTGGCAGCGCCATCGTCATAGGTTACCCACTGGATGATGTTTTTGTTCATGTCGGGGGCAGTGGCACCAGCCGGCGCGTCGGCCACCGCGAAATAAACGTCACCCAGAACCTTGTTCCAGTACAGCACGCCATTCTTGACAGCGTCGTGGTACTCCGGTGGCGTTTCAGCGGAGATGTAGTAGGTGATCGGTTCGCTTTTGTTCAAGAGCCATTTCATGGCCAGTACTTTGGTATTGGCACCGCCCGCCTCGTCCTGCGGCATGACCTCGAAATAGCCAGCATTCGTAAAGCCCGGAGAATCAGTCGGTTTGAAGCGCGAGTCCGGCAGATAGGGAGAGAGGTAGTAGCGGACCTCGACATTGCGCATGCTGTTGTCGCTGCCATTGACCTGAGCCGCCTGGCGCAAGGCCAGCCGATTATTCTGGCTGTCGTCCACCTGTTCCAGGAAGCTGCTCTGGATCGATGCCACCACGAAGGAAGGCGTGTACGCTCGGCCTTGCCCATCCGACCCATACATCTCATTGGTCGTGAATATCTTGGACATGCCCTGATTGAAATCAAACCAGATCCAGTCGCCCTCCTCCTTGATGATCGGAAAATCGGCCAGGATGATGGCAAAGGGGGTGCTCGGCGTCACCGTATGCCCGACCTGGGATTCCAGCATGAAGAGCCTGCCAGCCTGCTTCTGAAAGACGACAACCCGGCTCTTGAGTCCCTGGAAATATTGAGCGTTTTGGAGTTCGATCATGTTTCCCTGCAGCAGGAACTCGGTGTTCAGGGCACTGGACCTAATGGCCACTTGCTTGCTGCTGGCATCCGCACTGAATGATTCGTTAAGCAGGGGTGCCGCAGGTTTGGCGCCACCGCCGCCGCAGCCAGCGAGAATCAGCATGAACACCAGGGCGATAGAGAAGACGACCCGCGCGAGGCCGCTCAGACCCGTTGAACGCTTCATACTGTCACCCCCGAATGTTGGGTTGCCAAAGACACAGTCCAACCGCTATTTCGTTTCACAGAATCACCGCCTTTCATTTTGAATATCTGACATCGACCACGGGCTCTGCACCGGCCAAAGCCTTGGACTGGTGCAGGCGTGGGTACTTTGCGAGAACAATGCTAGGTGTGCTGCGATGCCAGACTTTTGCCGGACTGCGCGATACCTTTGGCAGACGGATATTTTTCTTTCTGACAAGCGACGCCAGTGGGAGCACCAACAGCCGAGGGACTGTTTATTGTCAATCACGACCGGACCGGACTATTGCGGCCTATACGCTGATGAACGAACCGCAAATAGCGCAACGGGCAAAGGAAAGACTATTGTCTCTACAACCGGGCTTCACACTCACACGCTTCAAGAAATTGGACTATGCACAGCACGCCGACCATGCCGATATACGGATCAAAGTTTGGGAGGCATTGCGCGAATCGGGTTTGCCAGACTGAGTGAATTTGTCCGTCGCGCCGCACGACTGAATGTCATCCCGGTTTTCTTTTAGGTGCGCGACTTCGGCGCTATGGCCCCCGCGTGGCGCGGGAGTGAATATAAATGCTGACTTAGTCTGCGTCAAAACGCTTTATCATGCGGCGAATTCCCGCGGCAAAGTTCACTGGCCCGTTGGCGTCCTGGCTGCCTGGCTCATTCGCTTGACCAGCTTGGGGCCAGATCGCCTCAACCGCTTCATCGCAAGACGGATCGCGTTATGAGCCACAGTGCGCTGGCGCGCGCTGAACTGCAGCCAAACGAGCAGCGTGTAGTTTTGCTTCAGATGGGCGGATTGGAAGAAAGTCCTGACGCCAAACCGTTCAAGTGATAAACCAAAATCTCTTGGTTGAAAGTTTCAAGGAGAAGTTCTTGTGAAGATGGCCGCTATTCAAATGGTGTCGGAGACCAGCGTCGAGCGCAATCTGGTGCAGGCCGATCAGTTGCTGGAACAGGCTGCCAGACAAGGCGCTGAACTGGCCGTTTTGCCGGAGTACTTTTGCCTCATGGGCTTGCAGGACACCGACAAACTCATGGTTCAGGAACAGTTTGGCAGCGGGCCCATCCAGGACTTCTTGCGGCAAAGCGCGAAGCAATATGGAATGTGGATCGTTGGCGGCACGCTGCCCTTGGCCACGGCTGACAGCAACCGTGCCCGCAACAGTTCACTGGTGTTTGATCCGACCGGTCAATGCGTTGCGCGCTACGACAAGATTCACTTGTTCCGCTTTGAGAACGGGACCGAGCGTTACGACGAATCGAGCGTGCTTGAACGCGGCGCGCATCCAGTGACTTTTGATCTTGCGTCCATCGACGGCAACACCTACCGCATCGGCCTGAGCATCTGCTATGACCTGCGCTTCCCCGAGTTGTATCGCCAGTTGCACTCAGACGTCTTGCTCGTGCCAAGCGCTTTCACATTCACCACCGGGCAGGCGCACTGGGAAATACTGCTTCGTGCGCGCGCCATCGAAAACCTGGCCTATGTGCTGGCGTCTGCACAAGGCGGGCTGCACGAAAACAATCGCAAAACCTGGGGCCACAGCATGATCATCGGCCCCTGGGGCCAGATCCTGGCCGAGCAGGCGCAAGGCAATGGCGTGGTGATGGCTGAGGTCATCCAAGAGGCTTTGCAAACCGCGCGCAAGCGCTTACCGGCGCTTGATCATGCGGTGCTGTGATGGTTGTTGAAACAATCGGAGCAGGCCATGCACAGACCCTGTGACGACCGGCCAATGGGCGGCGAAACCGTAACCAACCATGACTGAACGCTTGACCGAAGGGGTCTATGCGATCTGAATTTCGGCTGGGCAGCGCAAACGGGTGCTCGCCAGCGACAGCTATCTGGATGCCCAATTGCATGAGCCGGGGATCCAGTCAGGCTTGTTCACTGCGTCGGTAACTTCGCATTGCTGCCCCGAATCCTTTGACGCCCGAATCGGCTAAAAAGAGCAGGCAACCAACTGCTGCCGGTACAACGCGATCAGGCTCGCGTGAGCCTGATCGCGTGCAACGGGGTTACTTGTTATAGACGGGTTCGCCCGACACAGTGCCCTTTGAGGGACGCGGGTCCTTGTTGAATGTGTGGGTCCGCACAAACAAGCCTTGCACGGTCTGCCCCGTTCCGGGCATGTACTTGTCAACGGTGTACGAAGCGTCGTGACATTGCTTGCAGGTGTCCTTGGCCACGATCATCTTCGGCTTGTCATCGGTCGCGTGAGCTGAGTGACACGAAGAACAACTCAGCTGATTCTTGCCCTTGTTCTTATTGTAATGGGACGATTGCAGGTACTCCTGATATTGCTGGTGATGCTTACCAGCTTCATAGATGCCGCTGCTCTTGGCTTTGTCGTCTAAGATAAACATGCCCGCCAGGTCGCCCTTGTACTCGGCGTCGATTTTGTCTTCAGGTTGCACGCCGGGGATGATGACATGCTCTGGATACCACTTCGTCCAGTCTTCGCTTGGCAGCCAGGTCTTCCCAAGCTGAGGATGTGGCATGTGCTCGGATGAAGCGCCCTGCGGTGTCTTGAACAGTTCGTTCTCGATCCGAATATGGCAATAGCCGCACATCCGCGTCTGTTCCTCGACAGTTTTACCCTTCGGGTTGTAGATAGCCGACGCTTTCTTGGTCTTGACGTGTTCAGCGCCAGGGCCATGACAGGTTTCGCACCCGACGTTGAACTCGGCCATGGACCACTTCTGGGTTGCTGGGTTCTTCTCGTCATACGCGGTGAGTTGGAAGCCGGTGGAATGACAGGTGCCGCAATTCGTCTCCCAGTCATTCTTATTGCCATACCCTTCCCACTGCTTGACCACGCTGTTCCATTGTTTGTCCAGGAAGACGTGACCGCCGGTCGCCGGGTTCTTGACAAGGAAGCGCTGTTTCCATTTTGAGCCAACGACGTAGACCACATCAGCCATGCTTGCTGATGCTCCGGTCAGATTCACTTTGGTTGGACCGCCTTTGCCCCACTGGTCCACCACATCTTTCAGAATTCCGTCATCCTTAGGGCGAACCATCTTGGAATGGTAGGAGTCCTTCCACGAGGCATATTCAGCATCGTGGCAAGTGCCGCATTTCTTGGAGCCTGCATAAGCAGGGTCCGCGGCGGACGCAAGCCCCGACGCCATGGTCAGAACCAAAGCCGCGGTCAGTGTGGAAACCAGGCGCAGTAGCACTTCTCTTCTCCTTACAGTTACAACGTAAAGAAGTGTAAAGGGCGGGTGTAGATTGAGTCTCTGTTTGGAGGGAAATTCAGATCTTCCCTTGCGTGAGGTCAAGTGTTTCTTTGCGTAAGGTCAAAGTGTCTTGCTTAGCTTGCTTGATCCAACGATCTTGGAAATGAAACCGCACCCCTGTCACAGGCATGAGAACCGGCTGCTCAGATCCACCCCATCACCAGGGCAATTCCAATTGGCAAGATGGCGACTGTCACCACGCGCTGAACCGTCTGGATGCTTACCTTCTGAAGCATACGCTTGCCGAAAATTTAAAAGGCCTTGCCAGCGATGCTGTAGCTTGCCAGCCCTGGCATGAGATCGAACAGGGTGAGTAGATAAGCACCGGCCATTGCCGCCACCACCGCTGGAATCCCGAACTGGGCGACGGTTTGCCAGTCTGCCTGTTTTGCTATCAGCGCAAATTTGAACAGATTGTTTGCCAAGTGCACGACCGCCGTTGCAGCGCTGGCGACCGGCACCGGGAAGTACAGGGCAAAGACAGGCATCAAAATCGTCCCAAGCCCAAAGCCGGAGAACAAAGTCAGCCCTGAGGTAATGAAGGCCGCCAGGCCGATGATTACGAGTTCCAATCGCGCGCTCCTTTGTGCGCGTGCCGAACATCGTTGTTCAGCATCGGAAGTATCGCAGCCGCTAATGGCTGATATGGGGCAAGCAGATTGAAAAGTTGGGCACAAACTCCATCAATTGCGCGAAAAGCGTCATGCCAAGATTCATTGGGAATTTCCAAAAAAGTCAATTCAGGGAAACTACCAACAAATGCAGCATCGAAATTCAAATCGGCACCCAATAGAACCGGCCGCAAACCCGCATGGTTATTGGCTCTGCGCCAAAATCAAACGACGTTCACCGGACACTACTGGCTCTGACCCCAAAAACTCGGGGACAGCCGCGGAGCTGAGTGCCAAGCCGCCCTGCGTCCTTTTGGCGCTGCCAGGCATGACCGTTTACTCTCCTACAACCACTTGACCTCAACCGCCAGCAGATAACCCGCGCCGTAGACGGTACGAATGGTCTTGGGGTGCTCCGGGTCTGATTCGAGTTTGCGCCGCAGCCTTGACACGCGGACATCGACGCTGCGATCCAGGGCCGAGAGATCGCGCTCACCGCACAATTGCTCGCGGTCCAGGATCCGGTTCGGGCGTTTCAGGAACATCAGCAGCATGTGCGCCTCACCCGAGCTCAGCGTCCACTGCTGCCCGCTCGGCGCGGTCAGGGTGTTGGAGTCGGCCAGGAAACGCCAGCCGGAAAATTCAGCAATCTGTGACGGCTCGGGCGCTTGGGCACTGCTGGACTTCTCATGGCGACGCAAGATGCTGCGCACGCGCGCCACCAGTTCACGCGGCTCAAACGGTTTGACGATGTAGTCATCGGCGCCCAGCTCCAGGCCCATGACCCGGTCGCTCAAATAACCGCGCCCGGTCAGCACCATCACACCGCAGTCGTAGCGCGCCTGCAGTTCACGCACAACATCCAGGCCATCGGCATCGGGCAAGCCCAGATCGACGATGCACAGATCAGGGACACGCCACGCCAGCAGCGTGCGCAGGGCCGCCGCGCTCGCGCATTCGTAGGTCTGAAAACCAAACTCGCGCAGGGTGACACTGACCAGACGGCACAGGTCGGGATCGTCGTCCAGGATATAGATGCAGCGCGACCCGATGGGTGCAGGAGAAGTAGTGGCGTTCATGACATCAAATCATCAAGGGCTCGTTGCAGTTCGGCGCTCGTGAATGGCTTCTTTAACAGCGGCGGACCAACCGCACTCTCGGGCGAGCTGGCATAGCCACTGATCAACAAAGTCTTCACATCGGGCGCACTCAGGCTCGCCTCACGGCATAGCGTGCGTCCATCCATGCCGCCCGGCATCACCATGTCGGAGATCAGGATACCCACGGACGGCACGGTCGCCAACAGCTCCAGCGCATCAGCCGCATGATCGGCTTCGATCACCGGATAACCCAGGTCAACGAGTTGCAGCCGGATGATGCGGCGCACGTCGGGGTCGTCTTCCACCAGCAGGACCAAAGAGGGCTTGGCACGGCGTTGACCCGCGCGCTGCTGGGTGCCCATCAGCAGATCGG
>CAIXNB010000073.1 GCA_903920695.1 uncultured beta proteobacterium | reverse complement strand
CCTTGGCGGTGGTGCCCTGCGAATCCAAAGCGGGCGCTGCGGATACCAGGGGCGGCCGACATAGTAACTGTCCCAATAAGCACCCAGACTGAAGGCGATGATGCCAATCCCAAGCGCAGAACCATAGGACAGCACCGGAACATTCTGTCCGCGATACGGGTAAACAATGTTCCCTGCGTAGACCCAGCCACGGTCCGGACCAGCGACGACATCGCACCAGCGGTAGTCGCTCAGACAAGCTTGCACGTCCAGCACAACACCGGTCGGCAGGGTGATCACGATCGGGTAATCAATCGCCGGCCCGGCGCGTAGGTGGACCTCCTTGGCGGCATAGGCCATCTCGGCCTGCGAACTGACAGGGAGCGCCGCCAGGGCGACCGTCAACAATCCCAACGCTTTCAAGTGTTTCATGGTTTGCCTCTTCTGGTTCAAACATGGTGCTGGCCAACATGGCCCGGCGTCAGCTTGGTCCAAACCAATTTTCGGCTTCCCATCGCCAGCCCCGGTGACGAATATCAAAGACGCGTCAGATAGGCGAAAGCGTCATGGAAGCAGATCAAGCGCGCGCATGTAATCGCCCTGCACCATCAGCGCATCCCAATCGGGCGCCGGCAGGCGCGCCAGCAGCGCGCGCCGGCGCTCTTCGCTGGCTTCCTGAGGCTGCCAGACGCCTTTGAGTTGCGCCTGCGTCAATTCGTCAATCAGTTCATCAACGGCCCTGCCGCCGCCTTCGCTACCGGCCAGCGACTGGTTGCACAGCAGCACCATGTCACAACCCGCATCGAGCGCGACCACTGCGGCCTGCGCATAACTGACCGGTTGGCCGTCAAGCAGCCGCGCACCGGCCATGGACAGGTCGTCGCTAAAAATAGCGCCGCCGAAGCCAAGCTGAGCGCGCAGGATGTCGTTGAGCCATTTCGATGAAAACCCGGCCGCACGCGCATCCACTCGCGGGTAGATGACGTGCGCCGGCATGACGCTGGCGAGCACACTGCTCAGCCAGGCGTAAGGCGCGGCGTCTTCGGCCAGGATCGCCTTCAGGCTGCGCTTGTCAACCGGAATGTCGGTATGCGAGTCGGCTTTGACAAAGCCGTGCCCCGGAAAGTGCTTGCCACAATTGGCCATGCCGCTTTGCAGCAGACCATGCATCAGGCTCTTCGCCAACACGCTGACGATGCGCGGGTCACGCGCAAAAGCGCGGTCACCGATGACGCTACTCTCACCGTAATCAAGATCAAGCACGGGCGTGAAACTCAGGTCAACACCGCAGGCGCGCAATTCCGCGCCCAGCACAAAGCCGCAGGCGCTGGCCGCGTTGCTGGCACGCATGGCGCCATTGCCCGCAGGTCCCTTGCCGTCGCTCAGCCAGATCTCACCGAGCGCGCGCATCGGTGGCAAATGGGTGAAGCCATCGGTCTTGAAGCGTTGCACGCGTCCGCCTTCATGGTCGACGCAGATCAGCAGATCGCTGCGCAGCTTCTTGATGTCACGGCAAAGTTGTGTCAGCTGTGCGCGGTCCTGCCAGTTGCGGGCAAACAGAATGAGGCCGCCAACCAGCGGGTGCTTCAGGCGTTGCTGATCGATTTTGTTCAGACGCAGGCCGGCGATATCAATGATGAGGGGGGCGTGTTGTGTCATGGGAAGGTCTCACAGAAGACGATGGGAGCAACGCTGCTATGTCGCTATCGAAACAGATTCAGGCAGTATTTCAACAACGCAAAAGCTCGCCGCGTAATCGGTCTCGTCAGTCACGCTGATATGGACGCTCAGTTTGCGCGCATCGAACCAGTCTTTCAACGCACCGTGTAGCACGATGACCGGCTTGCCAGCCTGTGCATGCTCGCGTGGCAATTTACCGATTTCGCATAAGCGCCAGGTCATGGGCATGATCATGCCCAGGCCGATGGCCTTGCTGAAGGCCTCCTTGGCGCTGAACCGGGTTGCCAGATAGCGCACGCCACGCTCAGGCCAGCGTGCGCTGCGGGCCTGCCAAGTGGCGAACTCAGCCGCGCTCAAAATCCGGCGCGCAAAGCGCTCGCCATGCCGCTCCAAACTGGCGCGGATGCGGCGCACGTCGCAGATGTCGGTGCCGATGCCGTAGATCATGCGCCGGCCTTGCGGACATGGCCAGTCACGATTGACCTTCGTCGATGCAGCGCAGGTAGTCACCCACTGTTGCGCCGTAACCCAGTTCCAGCGCGTCGGCAATCAGGGCGTGGCCGATTGACACCTCGGCCACAGCCGGCACGCGCCGTATAAAGGCCGTGAGGTTGTCGCGGTTCAGATCGTGGCCGGCATTGACGCCCAGACCGGCGTCAAGCGCAGCCTGCGTCGCCTGCGCAAAGCGCACGAGTTGCGCCTCCTGCTGCGGCGTGCCCCAAGCTGCGGCATAGGGTTCGGTATAGAGTTCGACGCGATCCGCCCCGAGCGCCCTGGCCGCGGCCATGGCCTGCGGCTCAGCGTCCATGAACAGGCTGACACGCACGCCCAGGGCATGCGCCTGCGCAATCAGCGGAGCCAGGCGCTCGCGATCCTGCGCCAGATTCCAACCATGGTCGCTGGTGAACTGGCCCTCGGAATCGGGCACGAAGGTGCATTGATGCGGTCGGTACTGCTCGATAAAACGCATCAGGTTTTGCGTCGGATTGCCCTCGATGTTGAACTCGCGGTCCGACCAGTCTTTCATCAACGCCGCCAGGTCATGTACGTCATCGGCGCGAATATGGCGCTCGTCGGGCCGCGGATGGACCGTAATGCCGTCAGCCCCGGCCTGCAGGCACAGGGTGGCCGCACGCATGACGCTCGGAATGCCCAGATGGCGGGTATTGCGTAGCAGCGCCACTTTGTTGACGTTGACGGACAGCGCAGTCTTGTTCTTGTTCATAAGCTCAATTCTATGAATACATCAGCACGAACTATCGATTCATCACAGTGCTTGCAAGGACTGCAGATCAATCATCATCTGGCGGGTGCGCAAGGTGCTGACGCCGCAATGGTAATTCAGCAGCAGGCGCAACTGTGGCTTGAGCTCGGCCATGACTTCGGAGCAGGCGCGCAAAGTGGCGGTGAACGGCGCGTTGACCGCGATCGACTGCTGCAGCGCCAGCCACTGCGCACCGCTGAGGCTGGCGCGGTCAGACTCGCTGGTCTGACGCAGGCCGCCCTCGGGCACCAAGCTGTAAGCCTGCTGCGGCGCCAGATCGCGCAGCGTCATGGTCTGCGCATCGAGCAGCGGCAGCAGACCGATTTCGCGTAACAGCAGCAACTCAAAAGCGCGTAGCGCCGACTGCAAGGCCTCGCCATGCTCGGAGGCAATCACCTGGACAGCGTTGGCGTAAATGTCGAACAGACCCGGATGCGGGTCATCACGCGCCAGCAGGGTCAGCAACAACTCATTGAGGTAATAGCCCGACATCAGCGCGTCGCCGCTGGGCATGATGTGCCCGCCCTGCCACTCGGCACTCTTGAGCGTGCGGATTTCTGCATCACCGCCGAAAGTCAGGTGCAAGGGCTGCAAAGGCAGCAGAATTGGACGGAAACTGGAGCTGGGCCGCTTGGCGCCCTTGGCCACCAAGGCGATGCGCCCGTGGTTGCGCGTGAAGACTTCCAGGATCAGGCTCGACTCGCTCCAGTCGTAGCGGTGCAGGACGTAGGCCGGTTCGTCAGAGATGCGCTTGATCGCCACGCGTCGGCTCGTTCAATTGACCAACGCCACGGTGGCAAGCGTGGGGGCAAGCATCTCTCTATTGGTATCCGAACGAACGCACACGCGCTTCATCATCGGCCCAGCCGGAGCGCACCTTGACCCAGAGCTCGATGAAGACCTTGGCATCGAGCGCCTTCTCCAGTTCGACCCGCGTTTCAGTCCCGATGCGCTTGATGCGCTCACCCTTGTCGCCGATCACCATGGCCTTGTGGGTATCGCGTTCGACCACGATGGTGGCCGCGATCTTGAGCAAGCGCTTTTGCTTGCCGCGACCCGCCTCTTCCTCGAACTTGTCGATTACCACAGTGGATGTGTAGGGCAGTTCATCACCAGTCAGGCGGAACAGTTTCTCGCGCACGGTCTCGCTGGCCAAGAATTTCTCACTGCGGTCGGTGAACTCGTCCTGCGCGTACCACCAGGCCTGTTCGGGCAGGAATTTTTCACAGATCGTCAACAGGCGCTCAATGTCCTTGGCGTTCTTGGCCGACATCGGCACGAACTCGGCAAAGGCACGGCGCTGCTGCATCTCCTGCAACCAGGGCGCAATGTCGGCGCGGCGCGTCACCTGATCGAGCTTGTTCGCCACCAGCAGCGTCGGGATGCCCTGGCCCAGAACGTCGAGCACCTTGGCATCGGCCTGGTTGAAGCGACCGGCCTCGACCACGAACAGGATCAGGTCCACATCGCCGACGGCACCGAGCACGGTCTTGTTGAGCGAGCGGTTCAGCGCGTTGTTGTGACGCGTCTGAAAACCGGGTGTGTCGACAAAGACAAACTGGGTCGCGCCCTGCGTGTGCATGCCGGTAATGCGGTGGCGCGTGGTCTGGGCCTTGCGCGAAGTGATGCTGATCTTCTGGCCAACGAGCGCGTTGAGCAGGGTCGATTTGCCCACATTGGGCTTGCCGACAATGGCAATCAGGCCGCAGCGCTGGCCTTCAACCGGTGCGCCGGCAGGTGCTGCCACACGCATGCTCTTGAGCATGCTTTCAAGGTCATCCTGGCCTTCAACGCCGGTGGCGTCTGGGTTCGATTCTGTCGTCTTGGTAGCTGTCATGTTTTTACCTTTGCCTTGATGGTTTGCAGCATGGCACTGGCTGCAGCCTGTTCGCCGGCGCGGCGCGAGCCACCAATGCCCCGCTCGGAAAGATTGAGCTCGACAACTTCACATTCCACGTCAAAGGTCTGTTTATGCGCGGCCCCCAGCGTGCCGATCACCCGGTATAGCGGCAGGCTCATTTTGCGCCCCTGCAACCACTCCTGCAATTCAGTCTTGGGATCCTTGCCAATAGCCTGCATTTCAGGATTGATTTCGACCGCATTGAAGAGCCGATGAACCAGGCTTTGTGCCGCAGCAAAACCGGCATCGAGATAAACCGCCCCGATCAGTGCTTCCAGGGCATCGGCCAGGATCGAAGGCCGCTTCTGCCCGCCAGAGCGGGCCTCGCCTTCGCCGAGCCGGATGACATCCGACAAGCCCAGCCCAACGGCCAGTTGGTGCAAAGTTTCCTGCTTGACCAGATTGGCCCGCACGCGGGACAGATCACCTTCGGGCAAGGAACTCAAACGCTCGAACAGCAGGCCAGCGACAGCCAGATTGAGGACGGAATCGCCCAGAAACTCAAGGCGCTCGTTGTGATCGATTGAAAAACTGCGATGCGTCAACGCCCGGATCAACAAATTGGGATCGCGGAATTCATGCTGCAAGCGGTTTTGCAGCGTCATCAGGCCTTCATTCACGCGCCAGTACCTCTGCCCTGGTGCATTATTCGGATCGTCCGTTGTATTTGAGTGTCAGGTAGCCCGGACCGGCGAGGTGAATTTCACGCTGATAAGCGAAACTGACGACAACTTTGTCACCCTCTTTGCTCACCTCAATATCCTTGCCATTGATCGATTTAATGTTGTCGATGGCAGCGGCCTTGTCGAAAATGCTGCGTACTTCCGCCACAGAGTTGCCGTGAGCTGCCTTGCTTGCGGCTTTCAGAACTGCCTGGTATTCAATCGCCGTCGGCACGATCTGCGCAACGATAACGCCGGCCATGGCCAGCAAGCTGCCTACCACCAACAGTCCAAAAAATGACAGGCCGCGTTGGCCGGATCTGGATTGAACCCTCTTCATACGTCCTCCTGATCAATTGCCGCCAGGCTGCTGCCGTCTATGCACAGCATCCCCCTGTCCCACCACAGCACGAATGATGGCAAAAACAATTTCAATTGAACGACCCGATCCGTTTCAGGCTGCTGAAGTTCATCCAGACAAAAAACGCTTTGCCCACAATATTCTTGTCCGGTACAAACCCCCAGTAACGGGAATCCATGGAATTATCCCGGTTGTCCCCCATCATGAAATAGTGGCCTTCGGGTACCTTGCAGACCACGCCTTCAATACTATAGTTGCAGTTTTTCTTGAAGGCAAAGTCATCGGCGCCAGGCACAAATGCAGGACGCTCGTCATCGTTAAGCAAACGATGCTGGTGCTCTCCCAGTATCTCTTCATACTGTTTGAAATAGCGCATCACGTCTTCATCGAAGAACTCCGACACCACCGTCGTCTTGATCAGCTGGCCGTTAATGGTCAGGCGCTTGTTCAGGTAGGCTACTTCGTCGCCCGGCAGACCGACCACCCGCTTGATGTAATCCAGACTGGGCTTGGGCGGATAACGAAACACCATGACATCGCCGCGCTGGGGTTTGCTGCCCTCCGTTATTTTGGTATTAAGCACCGGCAGGCGCAGGCCATATTGAAACTTGTTGACCAGTATCAGGTCGCCCACCAGCAAGGTCGGAATCATTGAGCCGGAAGGAATCTTGAATGGTTCAAACAGGAACGAGCGCAGAAAGAAGACGGCGATGATCACCGGGAAGAGCCCGGCGGTCCAATCCAGCCACCAGGGCTGCGCCAGGATGCGACCTCTGGCTTCAGCCAGGTTGTCATCCACCTGGCTGATACCCATCTTGCCCAGTTCTTCGCGGCGCTGCAGAGCCTGCGCTTCGAGCAAGGCCGCCGCCTTTTCACGCTGCGGCAGAAAGTAGAAACGCTCTGCCAACCAGTAGCTGCCGGTGACCAGCGTGGCGAGGAACAGCAGCAGCGCAAAGTTACCCTCCAGCACACCGAAATACCAAGCGCCAGCGTATCCGACAAATGCCGCCAGAACAAATGAGGTTAAGGCCTGCATCAGATACTCGCCCCCACGCTTGTGGCTACGCCGCTCTTCGAGAACGTTTCACGTACTGCGCTGCACCTTGCAGGCCGCGACTCGCGAGACGCTTCGCCTCTGTCGCCTGTCCAAGCCTGCTCAAGCAGGCTCGGAGCCGCAGGTTCCAGCCCCATGGGGGCCTTCGCGCCTTGGGACGGCCCGGCGGCGCTCATCCATCCACCTGCAATATTGCCAGGAATGCTTCCTGCGGAACTTCGACCGAACCAATCTGCTTCATGCGCTTCTTGCCTTCCTTTTGCTTGTCCAGGAGCTTGCGTTTGCGTGAAATATCACCGCCGTAGCACTTGGCGATCACGTTTTTGCGCAGCGCTTTGATTGTCTCACGCGCAATGATGTTGGCACCGATGGCCGCCTGGATCGCAACGTCGTACATCTGGCGCGAGATGACCTCGCGCATCTTGGTCACGACCGCACGACCCCGGTATTGCGACTGTGAGCGATGCACGACGATGGACAGGGCATCGACCTTGTCGCCGTTGAGCAGGATGTCAACCTTGACCACGTCGGCCGTGCGGTACTCCTTGAACTCATAATCCATCGAGGCGTAGCCACGCGACACCGACTTGAGCTTGTCGAAGAAATCCATCACGATTTCGGCCAGCGGCATCTCATAAGTGAGCATCACCTGGCGACCGTGGTACGCCATGTTCATCTGTACGCCACGCTTCTGATTGGCCAGCGTCATGACGGCACCCACATAGTCCTGCGGCATGTACAAGTGGACGGTGACTATGGGCTCGCGCACTTCATCGAGGCGCCCCTGGTCCGGCATCTTGGACGGGTTCTCGACCATCTTCACTGTCCCGTCAACCTGCACCACCTGGTACACCACGCTGGGCGCGGTCGTAATCAAGTCTTGGTCAAACTCGCGCTCGAGTCGCTCCTGCACGATCTCCATGTGCAGCAGACCGAGAAAGCCGCAGCGAAAACCAAAACCCAGCGCCTGCGAGACCTCCGGTTCGTATTGCAGCGATGAGTCGTTGAGCTTGAGTTTCTCCAGACTGTCGCGCAGGCCTTCGTATTGATTGGCTTCGGTCGGGTAGAGCCCGGCAAATACCTGCGGCTGGATTTCCTTGAAACCGGGCAAGGGTTCGGTTGCCGTAAAAGCCGCGCCGCCGGTGCCGAGTTTGATCAGGGTGATGGTGTCGCCAACCTTGGCAGCCTGCAATTCACGAATGCCCGCAATGATGTAGCCGACCTCACCCGCTTCGAGCGATTCACGTGACTCGTTGGCAGGTGTGAAGACGCCCAAACCATCGGCGTTGTAGGTGGTGCCGGTGGCCATCATCTTGATGCGCTCGCCCTTGGCCAGGCGCCCGTCGACCACGCGCACCAGCATCACGACACCCACATAGGTGTCAAACCAACTGTCAACAATCATGGCACGCAGCGGCCCATTGGGATTGCCCTTGGGTGCTGGAATTCTGGCGACAACGGCTTCGAGAATTTCATCGATGCCCATGCCGGTCTTGGCCGAGCACGCAATTGCATCGGTGGCATCGATACCGATCACATCTTCAATTTCAATTTTTGCATTTTCCGGATCCGCATTGGGCAGATCCATTTTGTTCAAGACCGGCACGACCTCGACACCCAACTCCAGCGCCGTGTAGCAATTGGCCACGGTTTGTGCCTCCACACCCTGGCTCGCATCAACGACGAGCAAAGCGCCTTCACAAGCCGAGAGGGAACGACTGACCTCATAGGAGAAGTCGACGTGCCCTGGGGTGTCAATCAAATTGAGGTTGTAGACCTGCCCGTCGAGCGCTTTGTATTTGAGTGCAGCGGTCTGCGCCTTGATGGTTATCCCACGCTCTTTCTCGATGTCCATTGAGTCCAGAACCTGCGCCTGCATCTCTCGATCCTGCAGACCACCACAACGCTGAATCAAGCGATCTGCCAGTGTGGATTTGCCGTGATCAATATGGGCAATGATCGAAAAATTTCTGATGTGATTCATCAACGAGAACGCTTAAGTGTTTGAATTGAAACGATGAGACAAGAAAAAAGGGCGCGTCGAATTGTGACGCGCCCTGAACCAACAATCATTGGCAACTGCGAAGGTTGGAAACTCATTGTAGGCAAAAAGCCGGCAAGGTACAGCCCCCAAAAACCTTAACAGGAGTCGTTGCAGGACAGCAACAAGAATTTTATGCACAGCTTATTAACAATTTTGAAGCCTCGAACCTTGGACAACTTGTGGGTGAACTGTGGACGGCCTGTGAATCACTTGAATTCATCCCGTATCGTGGACTGCAGTTCATTTGATATGCCCGCAGTCGGCAATTATCAGGCCCTATTCTAACCAAAACTTCAAATTGAAACTCTTTAAGTTAGTGAATGCACACATTAAACGATTCAAAAGGCAGTTGAAAAATATTTTTTCATCTGTCTTTTGATCGCAAATTCAAGGGTAAAACACCAAAATCCCAATCAAATTCTGAGGTCTTGGCGACTCACTGGGGTTTACCGGGTCAAGCGAATCACCACGTATTGCGCCCACTCGCCACGCCGGAACAGCACATTGATAGCCTTGCTCTTATCCAGTCTTGAGACCGCAGTTTCAAAATCCTTGACACTGTTCACCTCGGAATTGGCAATTTGAATGATCACATCGCCCTCACGCAAACCTGCACGCGCAGCAGCCTCGTTAGCCGCCTCAACTTTGACACCGCCCTTGATCTTGAGTTCTTTCTTGAGGGCATCGGTCAAATCGCTGACCGCCAGGCCCAGCATCTGACCTGCGCTGGAAGCCTTAGGCTTGTCTTCCTTATCCGACGCCTTCTTGACCGGTTTGTCGGCATCAATTTCGGCAACCGTGATCATCAATTCTTTGCTGACGCCACGGCGGAACACTGTCAACGCGCTGCGCGTACCTGGTTTGGTTCCACCCACTATGCGCGGCAGGTCAATTGACTTCTCGACCACCTTGCCATCAAACCGTATGATGATGTCGCCCGCTTCGACTCCCGCCTTTTCCGCTGGCGAACCCGCCTCAACTGATCGCACCAATGCGCCCTGCGGCTTGCCAAGCCCGATCGACTCGGCCACCTCTTTGCTCACCTGGTCAATCTGCACGCCAATCCGGCCGCGCGACACACGACCGGTGGTACGCAACTGCTCACTGACACGAACCGCCTCATCCATCGGAATGGCAAACGAGATACCCATGGAGCCGCCCGAGCGGGAATAGATCTGGCTGTTGATGCCAACCACCTCACCACGCATATTGATCAGGGGTCCGCCCGAGTTACCGGGGTTGATGGCAACGTCGGTCTGGATGAAAGGAAGGTAGTCACCGGTATCGCGCTGCTTCGCACTCACGATGCCGGCCGTCACGGAATTGTCCAAGCCAAACGGCGAGCCAATGGCCATGACCCACTCGCCTACCTTGAGCCGGTTCACATCACCGACTTTGACCGCTGGCAGACCGGTCGCCTCGATCTTGACCACAGCAACATCGCTGCGCTTGTCCGCACCAATGACCTTGGCCTTGAATTCGCGCTTGTCGGTCAGCGTCACAATGACTTCATCGGCCCCTTCAATCACATGGGCGTTGGTCATGATGATCCCGTCCGAACTTAAAACAAAGCCTGAACCCATACCGCGCGGCTGTTCCTCCTCCTGCGGCTGAGGGCGACGTGGCTGCGGTGCCTGGCGCGGTGCATTCGGAATGGGCAAGCCGAAGCGGCGGAAAAATTCCAGCATATCTTCCTGTCCGGCAGCGTCAGGCCCCCCCCTCGAGCCCACTTTTTCAAGCGTGCGGATGTTGACCACCGAAGGACCGACCTGCTCCACCAGATCCGTGAAATCAGGCAGAGTCCGGCCTTGCGCCATGGCCGGAGCGGATGGCACCAAGGTAAACGCCGTCGTCACGACAAAGGCACCTGCGAGAACGCTGGTGCGTACTTTCTTCCAATCGATTTGAATCATCATCGACCTTCCTTTGAAAAACAAATTGATGAATGCTGCCATGTGGGGTTTCATTTGCCGCGCTCAAGACCCTGCGCAAAAGCCAGCAAAGTTTGCGTTGGCACTTCGCCCACCGCCGTGAGCCACCAGTCGCCAATACGCCGGGTCAGGGTATGGGTCGCGCCTTGCGCAAAGCCAATGGGACGCCCGTGGCGCCGCGGATCGAAGGCATCCACAAAAAGCGAGACCGACGCCAGACCGTCAGAAAAAATCCATTGCAAGGTGCTCTCCTGGCGACTGGCAGTTGTTCCGCCGATGGCCCGCTTATAGCAACTCATCGGTTTGAAACCCGGCACGGCATTCTTGAGCACCCAGCCTTCACCTGCGGCAATCGTCTTCACCAGTTCGGGTTTCTCAACCTGGTAACCTGCCGTTTGCCGCATCATTTCGGTCAGCTTGCTCATATTGACAGGGGCGTCCAGCAGCAATTCAGTGAATGCCGCCTGCTCCAGCACCGACCCATCCCCATCCAGGGTCTGCAACTTGAGGACCAGGCCCGACTTCTTCTCAGACCAAACACGATAACCAAAGCGAAGGCTGTCTCTTGGTCGAAGTTCCACGACTTCGGCTTCCAGACCCGCGACGCGCCCGCCAGCCAGCGCGCCGAGAATGTAGTACTGCGCAATGGAGGCGTCACCGGCTTGCAGCAAATTCTGAAAAAACGCCAGCGA
The DNA here is from genome assembly GCA_903920695.1 of uncultured beta proteobacterium. Classification (GTDB taxonomy): domain Bacteria; phylum Pseudomonadota; class Gammaproteobacteria; order Burkholderiales; family Burkholderiaceae_C; genus Rhodoferax. Next base: position 5,743 of record CAIXNB010000073.1, on the reverse strand, counting down.
CTCGCGCTTTTCCACCAGCACCACTCGGCTATCGGATAAAAAGGTCAACACCTGGTCGTTGTGCCGGAAGGTGGATCGCGGCGCACCGGTAAGCGCTTCAACCCGTTCCACCTGTTGCTCACCATCACAGGCATGCCAGATACGGGCGCTTGACAAGCTGTTACCGGCTGAAATCACATAAGTTCCGACATATGCACGTCGCCGCGAAGCCTCATGCATGCGCGCCAGCCACTCAGTAACGCTGCGGTCCGCCGCCTTGGCGTCAACCGCGCTGGGCGCCGCCGGCGAAGGGGTCTGCGCGCCAACCCAGGTGCTCACAACCATTGCCAGCATGGTTAGCGCAAAGCGGCGCATTGCTTTGCCCATCAATGGCTCAAACGGATTCAACGCCCGGCTCCTTCAAAGGCGGCGTTGCGAAGAAAGCCCGCTGACATCGCAAGTGCTGAGCCAGCACCGGACTGCCGGTGCGCTGCCAGCAGGGCATCGAGTTGCGGGTCGCGGACCATGATCTGCGGCTCACCCGCGTCAAGCGTTACCGCCTGCTGCGACACAATCACGCTGGCGCCCTTCTGCAGTTGCACCAGGGCCAGTTGCCCCGCGCCGTGCTGCGCCCCCACAAACTGCCAACTGATAAACCCGACCGCCACGATTGATGCAAGCGCAGCCAATAGCTTCCAGCGAAAGATGGCGTCATTTGCGACCCGCCCTCCGGATAAATCTAAACTGCCCGACCTTGTTGCAAATGGCTGTGCAATTTTCGAATCAACAGTATCAAGAGCCGGCGTCAGCGGCTGTTCCTGCTGCAGCCGAAGCTTCAGTCGCTCTGCAAAGGCGAGTTCACGCGCGCCGACCATTGCCTCGCCGGATCGCAGCACATCGCCCACCAGGTGATAAGCGTGCCAGTTTAGGCGTGCTTCTTTGTCGCGCGCCACCCATTCGACCGTGTGGGCAAACTCCTCGCCCCGCAACTGCCCATCGGCCAGTGCCGACACCTGTTCGTCATCGCTTTGCATTTCCTGCTTCATATTTCCAATCTTGCACGCCATCATTGACGCCGCTTGTCACTAACGCTTGCCGGTTTGCCTTTCCAGCATGGGTTTCACTTTGTCCGATATGGCTTCCCGCGCGCGAAAAATTCGTGATCGAACGGTGCCAATGGGGCAATCCATCGCTTCCGAAATTTCCTCATAGCTCAGCCCTTCGATCTCCCGCAAAGTCAGCGCCTCGCGCAATTCCTGCGGCAAAGCCTCCAGAGCCTGGTTCACTGCGACCGCAATTTCCTTGGCTGCCAGCACCGACTCTGGCGTTTCATCTGTTGTTGGTTCGCTTCCAGTCCAAAAAGTTTCATCGCCATCGTCATCTAACTTAAGGACGTTCTCGGATACGGTGGGATCACGCTTGAGTTCCAATAGAAACTTCTTGGCCGTATTGACAGCGATCCGGTACAGCCATGTGTAAAACTGGGCGTCACCTCGGAACTGGTGCAAGGCCCGGTAGGCTCGGATAAAGGTTTCCTGCGCGATGTCCTCCACCAAGTCCACATCGTGCACCATGCGACCAATTAGGCGTTGAATCCGACGTTGGTATTTGATAACCAGCAGTTCAAAGGCGCCCTGATCACCCGCGACCGCCCTTTCGACCAGCATCACATCGCCGGAAGCGCAGGCGTCGGATGGCTCCGACGACGGAGGAGGCGTCGCTGCTGAGTTCAAGATTTCAACCGCGCCTGATTCGTCTCGACAGCGGCACCTGCGGCGTTAAGCGGGTCTGCCGCCGCGTGCGAATAGACGGCCCGGCGCAGTGCATTCCAGCGCACTGGGTCACGACGGCGTTCCGGCCAAAGCCAGATGCGGTCAGCGTCGCCAGACCGCAAACTCAATACCATGCAAAACTGCAAATCAAAATGCACCGTCACCATCCCGCTCACGCTAAGCTGCCGGGCCGTACAGCTCCAAGTTTGACCATCCCAGCGCAAGTTACCGTCGGGTGTCAAGCGCCATGCCCGGAAAGCGAAAAAGCCGCAAACCACAGCGGTCAGCGCATAAAGTCCGTGGCGCCACCCGATCGGCCCACCCTGATACTGCCACAGCAGGCCGACCAGAACACTTGCCAGGCCCGTCAAACACAGCAGCCAAACCTGAAAACTCGAACGCCCCACCGGATAAGTGACCGCTGGGGCGCTGTGCATGCTGGAATCCACCGGATTGTGGATAAGAAAAATGTCTAGTAAAAGGTCACGGGGCCCGCTTGAAAACAAGCGAACCGTTGGTGCCGCCAAACCCGAAGTTGTTCTTCAGGGCAACGTCAATCTTCATGTCGCGCGCGGTATTGGCGCAGTAGTCGAGGTCACACTCGGGATCCTGGTTGAACAGATTGATGGTCGGCGGACTCTTCTGGTGATGCAGCGCCAATACGGTAAACACTGACTCGATGCCACCCGCGCCGCCGAGCAAATGCCCGGTCATAGACTTGGTGGAATTGACCACTATCTTTCTTGCATGGTCCCCCAGCGCCGCCTTGATGGCGTTGGATTCGTTCAAATCGCCGAGCGGCGTTGAGGTGCCGTGGGCATTGAGGTAATCGACCTGATCCGCGTTGACACCGGCATTGCGCAGCGCGTTGAGCATCGCACGCCGCGGACCATCCAGATTCGGCGCGGTCATATGACCGGCATCGCCGCTCATGCCAAAACCAGCCAGTTCAGCATAGATTGTGGCGCCGCGCGCCTTGGCGTGTTCATACTCTTCGAGCACCATCACGCCAGCACCTTCACCCAGAACAAAGCCGTCACGGTCCCGATCCCAGGGACGAGACGCGGTTTGCGGGTCATCGTTGCGCGTGCTCAAGGCGCGCATCGCGGCGAAACCACCGATGCCCAAGGGAGACACCGTGGCCTCCGAGCCACCAGCAACCATCACATCGGCATCCCCGTATTCGATCATGCGGCCCGCTTCACCAATGCAATGCAAGCCTGTGGTGCAGGCTGAAACAATGGCCAGATTCGGGCCCTTGAACCCAAACCGGATCGCGACCTGACCGGCGATCATGTTGACGATGGTTGACGGCACAAAGAACGGTGATATGCGCCGCGCACCGCGCTGGATGAATTCAGTGTGCGTGCTCTCGATCATCGGCAGACCGCCGATACCGGAGCCGATCAGGCAACCAATCCGTGTCGCCAGCTCATCGGTCAGCGCATCCAGCGTGGGCAAACCGGCATCCGCAATGGCCTGACTGGCCGCCGCAATGCCGAAATGAATGAAGCTGTCCATCGTGCGCGCCTCTTTGGCGCTGATATACGTCTCTACCTCGAAACCCCTGACTTCACCGGCAATCTTGCAGTTGAAGCTGGATGCATCAAATTTGGTGATGAGATTGATCCCGGACTTCCCGGCAAGCACATTGGCCCAGGACTGCGCCACCGTGTTGCCCACGGGACTGACACAGCCCAAACCAGTTACGACAACACGACGACGGGACATAAGAATTTAGTCAGCAATTGGTCGAAAGAAGACTGCCAGCATCAACCATCTACGGCGATCTGGCGCAGCGCACAGGCTAAGCCTAGGCTTTCTTGTGCGTGTTGGCGTAATCGATCGCGTTTTGCACCGTGGTGATCTTCTCAGCGTCTTCATCGGGAATTTCAATGCCGAACTCGTCTTCCAGCGCCATGACCAACTCCACCGTATCAAGGGAGTCCGCACCCAGATCGGCCACAAAGGCTTTCTCACTGGTGACTTGTGACTCTTCTACGCCGAGTTGTTCGGCAATAATTTTTTTGACGCGTGCTTCAATATCGCTCATGGGATCCCTCAGAGGGTTATAAATTAATCCGCAATTTTAGCCGTGCTTCGGGACAAATCCCGAATCAGGCTGCCGAATGGATGAATCGGCTTACATCAGCATGCCGCCGTTGACATGCAGTTCCTGCCCTGTCACGTAGGCCGCTTGCGGCGAAGCCAGGTAGGCCACCGCATGCGCAATGTCGGAAGGCTTGCCAAGATGCCCCAATGGAATCTGGCTCAACAAGGCCTTTTGCTGATCTTCCTGCAAACCGGCGGTCATGTCGGTTTCGATAAAACCGGGCGCCACGCAATTGACTGTGATGTTGCGCGAACCCAACTCACGTGCCAAGGCCCGGGTCATACCCGCTACGCCCGCTTTCGCGGCTGCATAGTTGGCCTGCCCCGGATTACCCAAGGCACCGACCACCGACGTGATGCTGATGATGCGGCCATAGCGCTGCTTCATCATCGTGCGCATCACCGCGCGACTCATCCGGAAGACCGCCTTGAGATTGGTGTCAAGCACCGCATCCCACTCTTCGTCCTTCATCCGCATCGCCAGGTTATCACGGGTGATACCGGCATTGTTGACCAGCACGTGAAGCCCGCCATGCTCCTTGACGATAGCGCCGATCAAGGCCTCCGCCGCCTGCAGGTCATTGACATTCAAGGTCTTGCCGCTGCATCCAGGAAATGCCGCCAAGGCCAGTGCAACCTTGGCCGCGCCTTCATCGGTCGTAGCGGTACCCACGACCTTCAAGCCCTGCTCGGCCAAAGTTAGCGCTATAGCGGCACCAATGCCGCGCGATGCGCCCGTCACCAGGGCAATCTGGCCTTCAAACTTGTCTTCATGCATTGGCAAACCCCACCTTTGTCTCTTTATGTCATTTATCGCCTGCAATTGGCGCCTTCGTACCCTGAGTCTGTCAGTCTTCGCTCACGCCAAGAAGCCCTTGACGTCAGCCAGGCTCGCCGGGTCGAACAGCGCCATACCGTTCATTTCCGGATCGATGCGCTTGACCAAGCCAGCCAGCACCTTGCCGGGACCACATTCGATTACCGATGTTAGTCCACGCGCCTTGAGCGCCTGCACACACTCTACCCATCGCACCGGCCGAAAGGCCTGACGGTACAGCGCATCACGAATACGATCCGCATCAACTTCCGCAGCCACGTCAACATTATTGACGACAACAATTTGCGGCGGCAAAAACTTGATCGATTCCAGCTTCTGGCGCAATCGTTCTGCTGCGGACCGCATCAAACTGGAATGGAAAGGGGCTGAAACCGGCAGCGGCAAGGCACGTTTGGCGCCACTGGCCTTCAACACTTCGCAGGCCTTTTCAACCGCTGCCTTGCTGCCGGCAATGACTGTTTGCAAGGGGTCGTTGAAGTTGACCGCTTCAACCACTTCGGCCGAAGCCTCACCAAATCCGGTACTGACGTCGGCGCATCCAGCGATCACCTTGGCTGCATCCATGCCCAAGATCGCCGCCATTGCACCAACGCCCACCGGAACAGCTTCCTGCATGGCCTGAGCTCGGAAGCGCACCAACGGTGCCGCTTGCGACAAGCTCAGCACACCAGCCGCCACCAGGGCCGAGTATTCGCCCAGCGAATGCCCCGCCACCGCCGCTGGCGCCATGCCATTCTCGGCGAGCCAGACCCGGTAGCAGGCCACGGCAGCCACCAGCATCACAGGCTGGGTGTTGGTGGTCAGCGCCAGAGCCTCCTTGGGCCCTTGCTTGATGAGCAGGCCCACATCTTCGCCCAAGGCATCAGAGGCTTCACGCAAGGTTTCAAGCACCACCGGATGATCACCCCAGGCGTCGAGCATGCCAACGGACTGGGAACCTTGACCCGGGAACACAAAGGCAAATGGTTTCATGCGATCTTTGTTTGATAAATTATTGGTTTAAACAGGCTGTGGCTTCATGACCGTTTTGCGGCGCTACATG
>CAIXNB010000072.1 GCA_903920695.1 uncultured beta proteobacterium | reverse complement strand
CATCGTGCATCTGAGGCAAAGCGACTCGGAGCAGGCATTCGATGCGCTCACCTTCGATACTGTGCGGGTGCTGCCTTTGTCGTGGTTGTGGAATACCAGTTTCCTGGTGCGCAGTGCGCCGCTGGCCTTGGCCGATGGCGGCATGCTGCTGCCAGTGCATTTCGAGCTTGGTATCAAGTACCCGGTCGCCCTGCGTTTCGATGCGAGCGGTGAATTCCTAGGATTGACGCGAATCTCCAGTCGCCATCATCTGCTGCAGCCGACGCTGTTGATCGCCGGTACCTCGCACTGGCTGGCGTTGATGCGTGATCAGCGTGCGCAGGGCAAGGTGGCCGTGGCGCAGACACGCAATGGCGGGCAAAGCTGGACCGATTCTGAGGACCTGGCGGTGACCAATCCCGATGCGTCCGTCGCTGGACTAACCTTGGGGGATGGGCGCATGCTGTTGGCGCATAACTCGTCGCCGCATGACCGTACGGCACTCGATTTAAGTGTTTCTGCCGAGGGGCGATCCTGGGCGCTGGCGCAGGTGCTGGCGCACGGCACGGGCGCCGATGAGTATTCCTACCCGGCCCTGGCCTGGGCTGATGACAGCCTGTGGGTGAGCTACACCGATCAGCGCAAGACGATTGCCTGGCAACGATTCTCTTTTTCCACGCCGGCACACTAAAGGCTGATACGCGATGGACATCAGCACATTGTTCAAGACACTGTCTTCGGCTGACAGCGCGTTGTTGCCGAGTGCCAGTGCACTCTGGCTGGCGTTGCATCTGGGTTGGGCCATCGTGCTCGGCGGTGGCGCCCGTTGGTTGGCACGCCGTTTCGTGCCGCGTTATCAATTGGTTCTCGCTGGGTTGGTACTGCTCTGGTGCCTGTTGCCAGGTGCGCTTTCGCCTGCCTTTTGGCTTGGTCTGGCTTTTCAAAGTCCGAGCACGATGACGGTCGTCATTTGCCTGGGATGCTTGCTGCAGCGGCTCGGACGCACGCCGACCAGCGCGACATCGAGCGCAACGGCGGATGCTCGATCAGTCAGGACTCTGGTGGTGCCAGGCGTGGTGCTGGGTTGGGTCTTGCTGCTCGACACGCTGGCCTGGTTTCCGGTGTCGGTTTACGCATGGGGCTTTACTGTGTCGGCTGTTGTTGGCGCGGTTGTCATGGCTGCGCTGTTCTGGTTACAGCAGGGAACGCGCACATCGGCCCTGCCGTTGTGCGTGCTGGCTTTGTTTGTGCTGACCCGTTTGCCCAGCGGTAATTTGTGGGACGGGCTGCTTGACCCCTGGCTCTGGGTCGTGCTGCAGGCCAGTTGGCTTGTCAGCGCGCTGTGTCGGGGCGGGCGGGCCACGCGTTTGCCAGCAGCCACTCGCGTCTGAACAGCCAGTACCGCGGATACCAGACATTGCTCCAGTTGATCTCGCCGCTCTGATGCCGGCCCTTCACTTCCCAGCGACTGCCCAGCAAGCGGCATGCCGGTACGCAGGGCGGTGCCAGTTCCTGCGGACTTGACTGCAGCCAGATCACCGCGTCGTGCCCGGCCAGCAAGCGCTGTAGATCAGCGGCACTCGCACTGGCGCTGGCCCGCTCGTCGCTGTCGTAGGGGATGAAGCGGTTGCCCGGCAGCAGGAACTCAAAGCGCTCGAACTGGCCGTTGAATCCGTTTGGCACCGCGATGCGGGCTTGCCGCAGTTGGGTCATTACCTCGTTGCTATACAGCCCGTCGGCGCCGTTCAGCGGCGCGGTGCTCAGGCCAAAGCAGCTGAACACGGCCAGCCCCGCAGCCACGCTGCAGGCGCGTGTCCAAGCCGGTTTGACTAGGCCCGCCAGGACCAATAGCAAGCCCGTTGCCACGGCGATCAGCGTCAGGCCCAACTCAAGGCTGCTGCCGATGCCCAGTTCGTGCGCCGCCCAGGCGATGCGGCCCAGACCGCCGCTCAGGATGCCGCACAACAACAAGGCCAGCAGGAACCAGCCGCGCGCGATGCGCTGCCATTCGAGCGCGAGCAGGATCGCCAGTGCTGGCATGGCCGGGATCAGGTAGCGCGCTGAGCGCTGACTTGGCAGGGTGAAGACAATCAGCCAGACCGCGAGCCAGGTCAGCAGGATGATGCGCTGGGCCGACCGCACGCCGCCGTCTGCCGCGCGAAAGCGCGTGCGCAGCCCGAGCCCTATCCAGCCCAGCACGACGAAGGCCAGTAGCCCGGCGTTCTGCACATAGGCCAGCAACTGTGCCCAGATGCTAAAGCCGCCACCGAGCAGGGCGGTATGCCAGTAGCCTTCGGCGTTGGATAGCTTGCCAGCGTTTTCGCCGATGACGAACTCCTGCCAGACGGCCGCCGGGTTCGGGTCCAGCACAAACCACAGCGCAAAAATGCCAAGCGCCAGCGCGGCGCTCAAAGCCACCTTGAGCGTTGTTTGCAGCACGAGGCGCCAACTCAGGGTGGGAGCACTCAGCAGTTGGGCGCACCATAGGGTGGCGGCAGTGGGCGCGATCAGGGCGAAGGATTTGTAGGCCAGCCCCAAACCCAGTGCAAGACCGAAAACAACATGGCTTGGCCAACCAGGAGAGGCGGGAACCGCGGGGCTGTCCACGTCGGTATTTCCACGTTGCCACAGCAGCCAGAACATGGGTAGACCGAACCAGAACGTTTCCGGTGCACTGGTCAGATAGGTTCGGCCGAAACGGTAGGTACAGAAGAAAACCAGGTAAAGGCAGGCGGCGATGCAGGCGCTGCGCGTCGAGCCAGTGATTCTTCGCGTGCTCCAGGCCACGGCAGCTGCCAGTAGCAGCGTATAGAGCATGCTGGGCAGGCGCAGCGCGGCCAGGCTCCAGTGCCGGCCCCAGTCACCGGCCACCATCGCTTGCCAGAACAGCAGGGGCGGCTTGGTGTTGCGCATGTGGTCCAGCTCCGAGACCAGCGGCAGCCAATGCTGCGAGGCCGCAGTCAGCCGTGCGATGTGCGTGTAGACGAGTTCGTCGCCGTTGCTCGGGTTGTACTGTCCGCCCAGACCCAGCGCATAGATCAGAACGGCCAGGGCCAGCAAGGCGATCCAGGCCAGTGTCGCGGCATCGGGCGCGTTGGACCGCTCGGTGTGCATGACCTTAGTCCCTCGTGCGCCGGCGAAAGGTCCAGCGGTCGTTGGCCAGGAAATTGCTGACGCTGGCGCAGAGGATGGCGATGACGTTGGCAATGCGGTAGTCAATGTAGCCCGCCAGCAGCAGCGTCAGAAAGTACTGCACGGCGCTGCCAAAACTCGACGCAACGACGTATTGCCCAAACTCGGTACCGAGCAGCCGCAGGCTCACGTGATCGCTGGTTTGTCCTTGCTCCATGGTCCTGACACGATCAGACCAGGTCCACAGGCGGTTCCAGGTGAAATTGTTGAGGGTTGCCAGCGTGATGGCCAGCGCCAGCGAGGCATATGGTTTCTTGTAGGCGGCCTCAATCGACTGAAATAGGTACTCGTGCCCGACGTGTAACATGACCAGGTTCACCACCGTGCCGCTGGCGCCCACAATGCCGAATTTGAGGTAGCGGTAACGCGCGATCCAGACCAGCGCCCCCAGCAGTGCGCGTTGTATGGGTTGCGGCGCGCTCATGCTACGGTTGCTACGCTATCGCGGCGCAAATAGGCGAGTGCGTCGGCCAGCACCGGGTCGGGCGCGATGCGTTGCAGGCATTGGTTGTCGCCATCGCAAAAGGTCAGGCGATGGTTATAGGCCGACAGGCACGGTGAGCAGGCAAGGCCAGACTCCAGCACCTGGTTGCGCTGGCCCAGCGGCCCGTACAGCCGGCCGGTCTCCGGGCCGAAGAACACCATGGTCTGGATCGGCGTCAAGGTGGCGAAATGACCGGGGCCACCGTCGTTGGTGATCAGCAGGTCACAGGCGTGAAACAGCATCAGCAGTTCACGAATACTGCGCGTGTAGCCGGTTAGATCGACGCAGGCGGCGTTGCTGACCTGTGCGATCAGACTGCGCGCGAGCGTGGCGTCGTCTTTCAGGCCAATCAGACCGACTGCGTAGCCGGACTGGCACAGACCTTGGGCCAGGCGTGCATAGTGCTGCACCGGCCAGGCGCGCTCGGGTAGGATGCCGCCGCCTGCGTAAAGCAGCACCACCTTGCGCCCAGCCAGGGCGCTGTGGTCGCGCATTACCTGGGCGTGGTAGCTCTGCAACTCGTCTGTCTCAAATGGCACCGATAGTTCGGGATCGGTGGGAAGACTGCGAATCGGCGCGGTCTTGTTGCGCGGTGTCGCGGCAACATCGTCAAGTGCGTCGACCAAGGAGAGGAACTGCTTGCTGATGTGCTGATAGGGGTTGTAGGGAATGGCGCGGTTGATGAAGCTGCCGCGATACAGCCCCTCCTGTGTGTGGGCGGTAAAGCCGACCCGCAGCGGCGCACCGCAGGCAAACGAGAGCAGGGCGCTGACCCGCGAGAACAGTTCGCAGTCGATGACCGCATCGAGTTTGATGCGGCGCAGCGCCAGGCTCACGCGCAGGATGTCGCGGATCAGGGACAGGCCGGAGCCGTCGTCCAGCGCATGCAGGCACTCGGCCTGCGTCAGGCCCAGTAGCCGCGAGACTTCCTGGTTTTTTTTGAGTTGCAGAACGTGGATGGCTGCGCCGGGGTAGTTGCGGCGCAGGGCTGCGAACATCGGCCCGGCCAGCACGATGCTGCCCATTTCGGAGAGCAGAATTACCAGAATATGGCGCGGCTTGGCAGCCAGTCCGCGCGGCTTGCCAAAACAGCCCTTGAAGTGCACCCATGCAGAAACCACAGCGCACAGAAGCTGGCCAACCCAGCGGTCAATCCAGCGTTGTGTCTGCAGTTTCATGCGTTCCGGTCTGGCGCAGCGGCTCGCTTAGAGCCCGGCCGCTGCCCGCAGTGCTTGTGCCTTGTCGGTGCGCTCCCAGCTGAACTCGGGCTCTTCGCGGCCGAAGTGGCCATAAGCCGCAGTCTTTTCGTAGATCGGGCGCAGCAGGTCGAGCATCTGGATGATGCCCTTGGGCCGCAGGTCAAAGAACTCGCTGACCAGGGCTGCGATTTTTTCGTCTGAGATGACGCCCGTGCCTTCGGTGTAGACCGTTACGTTCATCGGGTGCGCCACGCCGATCGCATAGGCCACCTGAATCTGGCATTGCCGCGCCAGGCCGGCAGCGACGATGTTCTTGGCCACATAGCGTGCGGCATAAGCAGCTGAACGGTCAACCTTGGTCGGGTCTTTGCCGGAAAAGGCGCCACCGCCGTGCGGGCAGGCGCCGCCATAGGTGTCGACGATGATCTTGCGCCCGGTCAGGCCGCAGTCGCCTTGTGGGCCACCGATGACGAAGCGCCCGGTCGGGTTGATCAGGTACTTGGTGTCGGCGGTCAGCCATTCCTTGGGCAGCACCGGTTTGATGATGTCCTCGATCACGGCTTCGGTGAACGCTGGCTTCATCTTCAGGCCATCGCTCATTTCCGGGCTGTGCTGGCTCGACAGCACCACGGTGTCAATCGAGTGCGGCTTGCCGTCGACATAACGCATCGTGACCTGGCTCTTGGCGTCGGGCCGCAGGAAGGGCATGCGCCCGTCCTTGCGCAGTTGCGCCTGGCGCTCGACCAGGCGGTGGGCGTAGTAGATCGGCGCTGGCATCAGTTCCGGCGTTTCGTTGCAGGCGTAACCAAACATCAGGCCCTGGTCACCGGCGCCGGTGTTGAGGTGGTCGTCGGAGGCATGGTCCACGCCCTGGGCGATGTCGTTGCTCTGCTTGTCGTAGGCCACCAGCACGGCGCAGCCCTTGTAGTCGATGCCGTAGTCGGTGTTGTCGTAGCCGATGCGCTTGAGTACGTCGCGCGCTACCTGGATGTAATCCACATGCGCGTTGGTAGTGATTTCGCCAGCGAGCACGACGAGACCGGTATTACACAGGGTCTCGGCCGCAACGCGGGATTTGGGGTCCTGGCGGAAGATCGCGTCGAGGATTGCATCGGAGATCTGATCGGCCACCTTGTCGGGATGGCCTTCGGAAACAGATTCGGAAGTAAAGAGAAAATCGTTCGCCATTATTTTTTCGCTCCAGTATCGAAAGTTGCAACAAGTTGAGTACCGCGTTGCTTGGGCTGGGGAGCTTTTAGCGAACGCTTTAGCAGAATTGTCAAATCTGACAAGGCACAATGGCGGCTCGTGGCGAGCCCTTCCTTGTGTGTCGCCCTGCAAGTAGTTCCGTAACTCAGCGACGCTTCAATTTTATCCGAGTGATGGTCCGTTTTTTCAAAATTTTCTCCTTACTGCCTTTGTGGTTGGCGCACGGATTGGGCTGGGGCGTGGGGTGGCTGGTGTTTTTGGCCTCCGGCGTCTATCGTCAGCGCTTTCTGGCAAATGTCCGCCAGGCTGGCATCGGTTGGCGCCAGTGGCGCTCTGCGGTTGGCGAGGCCGGCAAGTTGGTGGCCGAGTTACCGCGCCTGTGGCTGGGGCGGCCGGTGCCGGTGCAACTCGATGGGACGCGTCACGTCGAAGAGGCGTTGGCCTTGGGGCACGGCGTGGTCTTTTTGACGCCGCATCTGGGCTGCTTTGAGATAACGGCCCAGGCTTATGCCGAGCGCTATGGGAAGACCGGCCATCCGCTGACGGCCTTGTTCCGCCCGCCGCGCCAAGTGTGGTTGCGTGACTTGGTCGCCAACGCCCGCAACCGCCCCGGAATGGAAATGGCGCCGACCACCATGGCTGGCGTCAAGCAGATGATCAAGGCGCTCAAGAAAGGGCAATCGGTCGGTCTGCTGCCAGACCAGGTGCCACCACAGGGTCTGGGTCTGTGGGTTCCATTTTTTGGCCGCGACGCTTACACCATGACCTTGTCGGCGCGCCTGGCGCAGCAGACCGGCGCAAGGCTTGTCGTTGCCTGGGGCGAGCGCCTGTCCTGGGGGCGTGGTTATCGCGTCCGCTTTCTGCCGTTTGCGCAGGCCTTGCCGGCCGATGGTGCGCAGGCAGCAGCGCTGATCAACCGAGCCATGGAGGATCTGATCCGCGCCTGTCCGCAGCAATACCTGTGGGGCTACGCGCGCTATAAACAACCGAGGCAGGAACTCTGATGCTCAGCCAATTTGGCATTCAGGTGATGCGTGGGCTGGGGCGTTTGCCACTGGTCTGGTTGCGCGCCCTGGGCTGCTTGCTGGGCTGCGTTCTGTATGTGCTGATCGTTTCCCGGCGCCGCGTCGCGACAACCAATTTGCGCCTGTGTTTTCCGGCGCTGTCGGTGTCGCAAATCCGCATGCTGGTGATCCGGCTCTTTGTGCATTTTGCGCAGGCCTGGCTCGACCGGGGCTGGCTCTGGCACGGTTCGCCCGAGCTGGTGCGCGCGCGCCTGAGACTGACCGGTGCCGTGGACGAACTGAGTGGCCAAGCGCCGGTGGTGATCTTTGCGCCGCATTTTGTCGGGCTTGACGCCGGCTGGACCGCGCTGACCCAGCAACTGCCGCGCTGCTTCACCACCATTTACACCAATCAGGCCAACAAGGTGATCGATAGCTGGATACTGGCCGGGCGCCAGCGCTTCGGCCGGGTCCGGCTCTTTGGCCGCGTGCAGGGCGTCAAGGCCATCATCGCAGCGCTGCGTGCGGGTGAGCCCCTGTACCTGCTTCCGGACATGAATTACGGGCCGCAGGAGTCGGTCTTTGTGCCGTTTTACGGTGTGTCAGCGGCCACCGTGCCATCGTTGTCGCGCTTTGCCAGGCTCGCGCGCGCCAAGGTGGTGCCGGTGATCACACGCATGACACGACAGGGTTACGAGGTTCAGGTCATGCCGGCCTGGACGGATTTTCCGTCCGACGATGTCGTCGCCGACACCGCCCTCATGAACCAGCGGCTGCAAGGCTTCATTGACACCATGCCGGACCAGTATTTCTGGGTTCACAAGCGCTTCAAGGATCGCCCGCCCGGCGTCCCTGGCGTTTACTGATGCAGGAACGCGTTGATCAGGTCGGCGATGCGTTGCGGCTGCTCGTGCACGATCCAGTGTGAAGCACCGGGCACGGTGTGCAGCGTCAGATGCTCGACATACCTGTCCAGTCCGTCGATCAAGCCAGGTGGCAGCGCAATGTCGTCGAGCGCCCAGATTACGAGTGTTGGCAGGGTCACTGTCAACATCTCATTTGGAATGCTCACGACTGCTGCGGCACGGTCTTCAGGGCGCGCCGGGCGCAAGGGTGACGCACGGTACAGGTTGCAACCGCCGCGCAGACCGGCCTGCCAGACGCTCCGGTATTGGTCCTTGAGCTCGGCCGTGAGCCAGACCGGTGCTTTGAATCCGTCCTTGCCGTGGGTCAGAAACTCCCAGAGCCTGCGGTAGTCGTCCTGTGCCAGCAATTTCTCGGCATCTGGGCGGATCAGGAAATTCATGTAGGCGCTGGCCGCCTGCTGTGCCGGATTGTGCTGCAGCTCGCGCAGAAAGGTACCCGGGTGCGGCGAGTTGATGATGACCAACCTCTGCGCCAAGCCGGGTAACTGATTGGCCAACTTCCAGGCCACGGCGCCGCCCCAGTCGTGCGCCACCAAAGCGGCCAAGTGGCCGCCCTGGGTCTGGGTTTCGAGCGCAATCAGGGCGGCAATGTCCTGCACCAGATGCTTGGGCCGGTAGGCGTTGACATCGGTTGGCGCGCTAGAGTGTTCGAAGCCGCGCAGATTGGGCGCGACGCAGCGGTAGCCGCCGTTTTCAGGTCGCGCGAAATAGGCCAGATGGAAATCCCAAACAAAAGCAGCTTCCGGAAAGCCATGCAAGAACAGCATTACCGGACGTCCCGCTTCGCCGGCGGCCCGGCAACTTAGGGTGATGCCGTGCGGCAGGGCTCGGTCGTAGGTCTCAATCATGACGCTGGATGCGCCCACTGCCACAACAGGGTCGATACTTCGTCAATACCCTGGCGCTTGGTGGCGGAAAAAAGCCGGACTTCACCGCCGCCAGCCTGCAGCTTCATGATCGACAGTGCCTTGCTCTGCTCGACGCGGGTCAGTTTGTCAGCCTTGGTCAGGATGACCAAAAACTTGAGTCCTTCCTGCACGCGGGGGCGGATGATATCGAGCAGGATTTCATCGAGTTCGGTCAGGCCGTGGCGTGGATCGCACATCAGCACGATGGCTTTCAGGTTCTCGCGCGTCACCAGGTAGTTGGCCATCACCTGCTGCCAGCGGATCTTGTCCTGTTTCGGTACGGCGGCGTAGCCATAGCCCGGCAAGTCGGCTAGCACCGCATCCATCACCCCTTGCTTGCCGAGTGAAAACAGGTTGATGTGCTGGGTGCGTCCGGGTTTCTTGGAGGCAAAAGCCAGTTGCTTTTGCTGCGTCAGCGTGTTGATGCAGGTGGACTTACCCGCATTGGATCGGCCCACGAATGCGATTTCGGGCACGTCCAGTGTCGGCAGGAAGTGCAGTTGTGGTGCGGTTGTGAGGAATTTGGCCGTATGCAGCCAGCCCGAAGCCAGGGCGTTTGCGCTGGCGGTGTCGCCTGGCGCACAGGGTGGTGGAGAGGCCGCAGGGCTGGTGTTTGAAGGGGTAGTCATTTGGTACGGGGATAAAACCCCAGGCTGCATTGTAGAATGGCGCCTGTTTTGCCCAACTGAACTGACTTGCCAATCCCCTATGAAGTTGCTTGTTTCCCTCCTATTTGCCGCCTGCATGGCCGCGCCTGTTGTTACAGCTCTGGCCGAAGCGGCAAAGCCAGCTGCGGCAGCGGCGGTCAAGACTGCGCCTGCGCCGGGCGCAGCTGCACTCCAGGCTGCGTCCGCGCCGGTCGCAGCCAAGTTCGATGGCACCAATGTCGAGGCGAGTTTCAATGCGATTTGCGCCGCTTGTCACGGTGTCGAGGGCAACTCGACCATTCCGGTCAACCCGAAACTGGCGCAGCAGCACCCTGAATACTTGGTCAAACAGTTGATGGACTTCAAATCGGGCAAGCGTGCCAGTCCGGTCATGTCGGGCATGGCGGCGCTACTCTCCGATGCCGATGTCAATAAAGTTGCCTTATGGGTTGGTTCTAAAGTGGCCAAACCAGGCTTTGCCAGGAACCGGGAACTCGTGACCCTGGGTGAGCGCATCTACCGCGGTGGCGTGGTGGATCGTCAAATTCCGGCCTGCGCTGGGTGTCACAGCCCGAATGGTGCTGGCATACCAGCTCAGTACCCGCGTCTGAGTGGCCAGAATGCTGATTACGCTGCGGCGCAACTGGTCGCTTTCCGTAGCGGCGTGCGCAAGAACAGTCTGCAAATGACGCAGGTGGCGGCTAAGCTGAACGATGCCGAAATCAAGGCTGTGGCCGACTACGTCGCTGGCTTGCGCTGAAT
>CAIXNB010000071.1 GCA_903920695.1 uncultured beta proteobacterium | reverse complement strand
GCCAAGGTTCGGCCCCGATGGCCACCGATCACCGCCGGCACCCGGTTACCGACCACCCGGCGGCCCGCGTCCAGTGCCACCGGGCGTGCGCCCACCGGGCCAGCCGCACCCACCGGGTGCGCAAGTGCCGGGTGCGCAGCGCCCGCCCCCATCGGCCCGCCCGCCCCGGGCGCAACCGACAGAGCGCCCACAGGGCCGGCCGCAACCGGCTCAGGGCTCGGGCAATGGGCATAAGCAGCAAAGAGAGCAGGGTCCCGGCGGGCGCTGAGCGTCAGCCCGGGAATCCGTGCTGTTTGCAGCTACGATTCAGCGATGAAATCCAGAAACTCAGGCACCGGCCTGGTCTACTCCACCGATGCCGGGCGCATGTGCCCGCTCTGTCGTCAGCCGGTCGGCAATTGCCGCTGCAGCAGCGTTGTGAATCGAGCGCCGTCTGACGGTGTAGTGCGGGTCGCTATCCAGACCAAGGGCCGCGCCGGCAAGGGTGTGACCCTGGTGCAGGGGCTCGCGCTCGACGCCGTGGCACTGGCGGCCATGGGCAAGCAACTCAGGACCGCCTGCGGTTGTGGCGGCACGGTCAAGGACGGCGTCATCGAAGTGCAGGGCGATCACCGCGACCGCATTGTCGAAATGCTCAAGGCGCAGGGTCTGGTCGTCAAGCGCGCCGGTGGCTGAACAAGCGTCTGATCACTGCCAGCTCAGGTCGGTGCGGCTCAGCGGCAGTTGCCGCACGCGTTTTCCCGTGGCGGCGAAGATCGCGTTGCACACGGCGGGCGCCAGTGGCGGCAGGGCCGGTTCACCCAGGCCCGTCACGGGCTGGTCGCTCTTGACGAAATGCACGTCGATCTTGAGCGGCGCATCGGGGAAACGCAGCAGCGGGTAGTCGGTGAAATTGCGCTGCACGATGCGTCCGCGCTCGATGTCGAGTTCGGCAAACATCAGCGTGCTCAGGCCGTCGATGACTGAGCCCTCGACCTGGTTTTCGGCGCCGCTGGGGTTGACGATTTGCGAGCCGATGTCCGTCGCCACCACGACGCGGTCCACCTTCAACTCTCCGGTCTTGGACACCGTGACTTCGGCCACCTCGGCCACGTAGCCACGGTGGCTGAAGTGAAAGGCAATGCCCTGGCCCTGGCCGCGCGCAAACTTCTTGCGGCCCCAATCGGCCTTGGCCGCGACCTCGGTCAGCACCTTGCGCATGCGCGCCACGTTGTACGGAACGCCGCGCTCGCCGGTGCCGGGCTGGAAGTCTTTGTTGCCCAGAAGTTCGAGACGAAACGCCAGCGGGTCGCGCCCCGCCGCATGCGCCAGCTCGTCGATGAAACTGTGAAAAACCCAGGCGAAGACATTGCTGCCCGGCGCGCGCCACGGGCCCATCGGAATGCCGCACTCCATGGGCGTCTGCTCCAGCAGGCAGTTGGCAACCCAGCGCCCCGGAAACTCGTCGCCCGAGAGGCTCGCGCCACTGCCCGGCTGCAGGACGGATTGGCCGTCGCGCGTGATGCGATTGGCAAAGGTGACAAAGTGGTTGTGCCAGGCCGTCAGTTGGCCCTTGGCGTCGAGCGCGCCGCGCAGGAAATGAAAGCCGCCGGCGCGGTAGTGGTCGTGCCGCATGTCGTCTTCACGCGACCAGGTGAGCTTGACCGGCGCAGTGACGCGCTGCGCGATGGCCGCCGCCTCCACGATGTAGTCCGCGCTCAGGCGCCGGCCAAAGCCGCCGCCGCTGCGGATGATGTGCAGCGTGATCTTGTCCTTGGCAATGCCCAGCGTGCTGGACACCAGGTTCTGCCCGGCGGCGGGATTTTGCGTTGGCGCCCAGAGTTCGAGCGCACCGTCGCGATACCAGGCCGTGCAGTTCTGCGGCTCGAAGCTCGCGTGCGAGACAAACGGGTAGCTGTAGGCGGCCTGCACCGTCTTCGCTGCGGCAGCAAAGGCGCTGGCCGGGTCGCCGTCCTTGCGCAACTGCACGCTGCCCGGCTGTTTAGACAGGCTCTGTGCCTGCGCCACGAAGCCATCCCAGCTCTGGTTGACGACCGCGCCTTCGTCCCAGCTCACCTTGAGCTGGCGGCGCGCGCTGATCGCGGTCCAGCTCGTGTCGGCGACGATGGCCACACCGGGCATCAGTCCGTTGAGGTTGCTCGTGCCGGTGATGACGAAGGCGTCGCGCACGCCGGGCAGGGCCTTGATCGCGTCCAGATTGGCGCTGATCACTTTGCCGCCGAAGGCCGGGCACTTCTCAAACACCGCGTGCAGCATGCCTGGCAGTTTCACGTCGATGCCAAACAGTGGCTTGCCGGTGACGATGGACAGGTTATCGACACCGCCGATGCGCGTTCCCAGCAGCTTGTAGTCCTTGGGGTTCTTCAGCACAACGGTGTCGGCTGCGGGCACTGGCAGCATGGCCGCCTTGGCCACCAGTTGGCCGTAACCCAGGCTACGCCGGCTTGGCACATGCTTCACTGCGCTGTTGGCGGCCAGGCATTCGCTGGCGCTCACCTGCCAGGTCAGCGCTGCCGCTTGAATCAGCATGGTGCGCGCGGTCGCGCCCAGGCGCAGGAAGTTGTTGTAGTTGTTCGGCGTTGACGTTGAGCCACCGGCGCTCTGGCCGCCATAGGCCGGATCGAGGTCGCCCTGCACAATGCGCACGTCTTTCCAGTTCACCTCCAGTTCTTCGGCAATCACCATCGGCAGCGAGGTCTTGATGCCCTGGCCGATCTCGGGCTGCTTGGAGATCAGGGTGACGACGCCCTGCTCGTTGATGCTGATGAAGACGCTGGGCCTGAAACTCGCTGTAGCGCCGGGCTTGACGATGGCCTCCGCAGCACCCAGTGGCTGCAGGTAGAAGCCCAGCAGCAAGCCACTGCCGCCGAGCGTCGATTGGCGCAGGAAACTGCGCCGGTCTGGGCCACTGCCTGGCGCTGACAGATCAGGAACGGGTTTCATGCGCCCTCCTTTTTCTTCGCCGCGATTTCAGCGGCGCGGTGGATGCCAGCGCGAATGCGCACATAGGTCGCGCAGCGGCACAGGTTGCCCGCCATGGCGTCGTCGATCTCGGCGTCGCTCGGGTTTGGATTCTCCTTGAGCAGCGCTGCGGCGCTCATGATCTGGCCGCTTTGGCAATAGCCGCACTGCGGCACATCGAGCTCCTGCCACGCAGTCTGCAGCGGGTGTGCGCCGCTCGGGTCCAGCCCCTCGATGGTCAGAACCGCTTTGCGGCCCACGGTGGAGATCGGCGTCATGCAGGCGCGCGTCGGCACGCCATTGAGATGCACCATGCACGCGCCGCAGGTGCCGACACCGCAGGCATATTTGGTGCCCGGCAGATCAAGCTGCTCACGCAGCACCCACAGCAGCGGCGTCTCGGGCGCCGCCTCAATCTGGCGCATCACGCCGTTGATGTTCAGGGAATAGTGGCTCATGGTTCGAATCCCATCAAGTGCTGCGCAACAAGCCCTCGGCTTTGCGCAAATCGTCAACTGTATCGATATCGCTCACGCAACCCACATCATGCACCGTCAATTCGAACGCCGCAAACTGACGCACGATGCTGGCTGCGCCGCGCTCGCCGCTGAGTTGGCACAGCGCCGCAGCGCAGCGCGCCGAGAAGCCAACCGGGTGGCCGCGTTGGCCCCGATATGTGGGGACCACCACGTCATGTTCGTGCAGGGCCGCAGCGACGCGGCGCAGCGTATCACTTTGGATCAGCGGCAGATCGCCCGGCAGGATCAGCCAGCCGCTGGCCTCTGATGTGGCGCGCACGGCCGCCGCAATCGAGTCGCCCATGCCGCTCTGGCCGCTGTCTTCGAGGTACCAGGGAAGGGCGCTGGCACGCACGGCGTCGAGCGTGTGCTGCAGCACGGTCTTGTGGCCGAGCAGCGCCTGCAATTTGGAACCATTGCCGCCGGATGCAACAAAGCGTTCACCGCGTCCTGACGCCAGGATCAGGACGGTGGGCGCACTCAGGTGCACAAGCGCTCCGTCGTGTCCACGGCGCCCCAGGGCGATGGCGACGCCACGCCGTTCTTGACCCCGATGATCTCTGCCATGATGGAGAGCGCGATCTCGCCCGGCGTGCGCGCGCCCAGCGCCAGCCCGACCGGGCCGTGCAAACGCGCCAGCTCAGCGGCTGTGAGACCGAAGTGCTCGGCCAGGCGCTGCTTGCGCTTGTGCTGGTTCAGGCGCGAGCCCAGGGCGCCGACGTAAAAGGCGTCTGACCTGAGCGCTTCGAGCAAGGCCATGTCGTCGAGTTTGGGGTCGTGCGTCAGCGCCACGATGGCGCAGTGGGCGTCAGCCGGCAGCTCGCGCACCACGTCGTCGGGCATGCCCGCAATCAGGCGCACGGTGGGCAGATCAGTCGCCAGCATGGCAGCGTATTCCTCGCGTGGATCGCAGCACAAAACCTCGAAATCAAGCAGGCTCGCCATCTGCGCGACGGCGCGCGAGATCTGTCCCGCGCCGATCAGCAGCAGGCGCCACTTCGGCCCAAATACCGTCGTCAGCGTGGCGCCGTCAAACTGCAGCGCCTGTTCGCGCGTTGCGTCCTGCAGTTGCACCGCGCCACTGGCCATGTCGAGCGTGCGCGCCACCAACTGATGCTGCGCAATGCGCGAGAGCAATGGCACGAGCCAGCTCGCATCCACCAGTGCTTCCTGCACCAGGCGCAGGCTGCCACCGCAGGGCAGGCCAAAGCGCGCCGCTTCCTCTTGCGTGACCCCGTAGGCGATCACGTTTGGCTTGCTCGGTGCTGTCTTTGATTCGGCTCTGTGCAATGCGGCTTGTACGCGCGCGATCAAATCGTCCTCAACACAGCCCCCCGAAACCGAGCCGCTCACCATGCCATCGTCACGGATCGCCAGCAACGCGCCCGGTGGCCGCGGTGCACTGCCCCAGGTTTGCACGACCGTGACCAGGCTGACCCGGTGACCGGCGCTGTGCCATGCGAGGGCGTCGCGCAATACGCTGTGGTCCAGACTTTCCATTGACTCGTCCTTGTTTCAGTTCACTGTTCGAATACTATAGGAACGAACCATGGAAAGTTCCATGGCAGGCATATGAGAATTCGATTGACCCTGCAAACAAAGGAGACAAAACATGCGATTCAAGTGCAGATGGTATTTCGCGGCAACGTTGATTGCCGTCGCCGGCACTGTCGGCTCATGGGCCACGGCGGCCCCGCTGTCATGCGAACAGCTTGCCGAGTTAAGGGTACAGGCCTCGGCCATCGCACTGCCGACCCGTGGCGCCCGAGTGACCGGTGTCAAGCTGTTCCCTGCGGGCGGTACGGCGCCCAAGACTTTCGGCGAGTACTGCCTGGTTTCGGGCGAGATCGACCCGGTGGACGCGGCAGCGTCGATGATCAAATTTCAAATGGCACTGCCGGCCAACTGGAATCGCAGAGTGATGATGCTCGGCGGCGGTGGTTATGACGGCACGGTTCCGAATGTTGCCGGTAACGTGGCGGCTGGGCCGGCCGACCAACCGAATCCGATCGGGCGCGGCTATGCGGTCTTCGGCAGCGACTCCGGACACGAAGGTGCGAGCAACCAGGGCGGCTTCGGTGTCAACGACGAAGCCCTGCGCAACTTTGCCTCCGATGCGCTGAAGAAAACACGCGATACCGCATTGCTGCTGGTTGACAAGCGCTACGCGCAGCCTGTTCTGCGCAGTTACTTTGTGGGCGGCTCCACGGGTGGTCGCGAAGCGCTGGCGGTGACGCAGAAATGGCCCAAAGATTTCGATGGCGTGATCGCCCTCTACCCCGCCTTCAACGCCGTCAGTCTCGACCTTCAGTTTGGCCGTATCACGCGCGCACTGGCGGTGCCAGGGGCCTATCCCAACCTACTCAAGCGCAAGGCGCTGTACGACGCCGCGATCGAGGCCTGTGATGGTGCTGACGGCCTTGTCGACGGGCTGATCAGCAACCAGTCTGCCTGCAACGCGAGCTTCAACCCAGCAAGCGCCACTTTGAACGGTCAGGCGCTGCGCTGTCCGGGCGGGGCCGATAGCGGCGACAACTGCCTGTCGGACTTGCAGATCAACGCAATGAATGCGATCAACACACCGGTCACCTTCAACTACCCGCTGGCCAATGGCGAGACCCAATACCCTGGCTTCAATGTCTGGGGCACTGACTTTGGTCGCCCCGGCGCGGGCAGTGTGCAGGCCTATGTGAATTTCCTGGGTCTCAACACGCTGGCGCCGACCTTTCCCATGCCGGCGCCCGGGGCTGTATCGGCACCCGGCGTGCCCTATGGCTCGGGATTCTGGGATCAGTGGGTGCGCTACTTCGTGACGCGCGACCCCGGCTTCAATTCGCTCACGCTCGATCCGGAGAACCCGGGCCGCTGGAGTGCGCGCATCAGCGAGCTCACCGGCCTGCAGGACGCCAACAAGGCCGATCTGTCGGAGTTTGAACAACGCGGTGGCAAGATCCTGATGGCGCATGGCACCTCAGACCAACTTGTCAGCACCCGCGCCACCGAGCAGTACTACCAGCGGCTTCGCAGCGCCATGGGTGCGGCGCGCACCGATGGCTTCCTGCGCTACTACGAGATCCCGGGTTACAACCATGCTTTGAGCACGGTGTTCGGCGCCGCCTGGGATTCGATCAGCGCGCTGGAGAACTGGGTCGAAAAGGGCGTGGCGCCAAGCAATCAGGTGGTCTTCGATACGACCGGTGTTCCCGGCCGCTCACGCCCGCTGTGCGAGTACCCGAGCTGGCCCAAGTACAAGGGCAGTGGCGATGCCAACGCGGCGGCCAGTTTCAGTTGTGCTGCGCCCTGAGTTGATCTGGTAGCGCCCGTCGCGCTGTGCGTCATCGCGCGTAATTGATCGTCAGGCTGTAAGCCGGGTCGGCGTGCCAGTCCCAATAGGTCTGCACCAGGCGGCGCGTGATCGGTCCGGGCTTGCCGTCGCCAATCACGCACTGGTCTACCCTCGTGACCGGGAGCACGCCACCGCCTGAAGTCGAAATGAAGATTTCGTCCGCAGCGCGCAGTTCGGCGGCCGGCACGGCGCGCGCTTGCAGCGCCAGACCGAGCGACTGCGCGATCTCGATCACCGTGCGCCGGGATACGCCTTCGAGCATGCCCGCGTTTGGCGTCACCAGCGCGCCGTCACTGACGTAAAAGACGTTGAAGCCCGGGCCCTCGACCACGTTGCCCTGCGCATCGACCAGCAGCACGCTGTCGGCCCCCGCGTCGAGCGCGCCGAGCAGGCCCATGGTCAGGTCGTTCCAGTGGTAGTTCTTGGCCGTCGGATCGACCGACGCGGCCGGGATGCGCTGCACGTCGCTGATCATCAGGTGCAGTCCTTTTTCGCGCTGCTCGGCGTTGGCGATCCAGACATAGGGCACGGCAAAGGCGTAGAACTGATTGACGGCCAGGCGCGGGTCGCGGGAGCCCCAGGGCGGCTGGCCGCGTGTGCAAATCATCTCGACGTAGGAGGCGCGCAGCCCGCTCAGGCGCACGCATTGCGCCAACACTTCAGTGATCTGCGCGGCTGTCAGGCCCGGGTCGAGACGCCAGCGCTGGCAACTGCGCAGGAAGCGCTCCAGGTGCGCGTCGATACGGAAGAAGGCGCCGTCCCACACCGTCACCACATCGTAGGTGGCGTCCGAGCGCAGAAAGCCCCAGTCGGTGATCGGAATGGCGGCTTCGCCGATCGGCACATAGCGGCCTTGCACGAAGGCGGCGCCTTTGGAATAGTCAGGGTTTGGCATGGGCCGGTCCTTGCAGTAGTCTTGCCGCCATTTTGCCGCGTCATCAGGCGCCGTGTTGACAGCACCATGGCATCGCCATCGCCGAGAAAGACGCGCTGCACCTGCTGGCCGAACTGTTCACCGCTACGCCGGATCGCGTCCAGGCTTTCCTGCTCATCGCGCACGGCGAACTTCTTTTGCGGCGCGGTGTACATCTCGCAGTACGTGCATTGGTTCCAGGAGCAGCCGTTGGTAACGGGCAGGATCAGCGACTGCGCTTCGCTCGGTGGGCGAAACACCGGATTGACATAGCGGATCGGGAAATCGCGATTCACGGCTTGTTGCTGAAGACGGGTGTGGCCAGGCGCATGCCCGCGTCAACCGTAAACCGGAAAGCGCGTGGTCAAGGCATGAACCTTGGCCCGCACCGCCTCGATGTTTGCCGGGTCGCGCGGATTGTCCAGTACGTCCGCAATCAGATGGGCGGTAGCGCGCGCTTCCTCGTCGCCAAAGCCGCGCGTCGTCATGGCCGGCGTGCCGACGCGGATGCCGCTGGTGACCATCGGCTTTTCCGGATCGTTCGGAATCGTGTTCTTGTTGATGGTCATGTGGGCGCTGCCCAGCACGGCTTCGGCTTCCTTGCCGGTGATGCCCTTGGCGCGCAGGTCGACCAGCATCATGTGGCTCTCGGTGCGACCGCTCACGATGCGCAAGCCGCGCTGGGTCAGCGTCGCGGCGATGATCTGCGCGTTCTTCAGCACCTGTTGCTGATGGAGCTTGAACGAGGGGTCCAGCGCTTCCTTGAAGGCGACCGCCTTGGCGGCGATGACGTGCATCAGCGGGCCGCCCTGCAAGCCCGGGAAGACGGCGCTGTTGATGAGTTTCTCGTGCTGCGCCTTCATCAGGATGATGCCGCCGCGCGGGCCGCGCAGGCTCTTGTGCGTGGTCGAGGTCACGATGTCGGCGTGCGGCACCGGATTGGGGTAGACGCCAGCGGCGACCAGGCCGGCATAGTGCGCCATGTCCACCATGAAGATGGCGCCGACCTCTTTCGCAACGCTTGCGAAGCGCGCAAAGTCGATTGCCAGCGCGTAGGCGGAGGCGCCGGCAATGATGAGTTTCGGACGGGTCTGACGCGCCTTTGTTTCCATCGCGTTGTAATCGATTTCCTCCTTGTCGTCCAGGCCATAGCTGACGATGTTGAACCACTTGCCGCTGATGTTCAGTGGCATGCCGTGCGTCAGATGCCCGCCTTCGGCCAGGCTCATGCCCATGATGGTGTCGCCGGGCTTGAGGAAGGCCAGGAACACCGCCTCGTTGGCCGATGCGCCGCAGTGCGGCTGCACGTTGGCACATTCGGCGCCGAAGAGCTGTTTGACGCGGTCGATGGCGAGTTGCTCGGCAATGTCGACGTACTCGCAACCGCCGTAATAGCGCTTGCCCGGATAGCCTTCGGCGTACTTGTTGGTGAGTTGCGTCCCCTGCGCCGCCATCACCGCCGGTGAGGCGTAGTTCTCGCTGGCAATCAGTTCGATGTGCTGTTCCTGGCGCGCGTTCTCGGCCTGGATGGCAGCAAAAATTTCGGGGTCGGTTTGTTCGATCAAAGTTGTGCGGAGGTACATGGCAGTCCTGGTCATTTTGAATGGTTTTGGCATAAGGTCCCGGCATTGAAGCGGGACTGCCCAGGCGAACGACGGGTTCGTCGCAATCCGTTGATGAGCTGATTGCGACGGTGCACTTCCTAGTGGTATTCCACGTCCACACCCAGCCGCAAAAGCGTCGGGTGTCTATCGCCAGTTGCGCACGTATCTAGTCTAACCCAGCTTGTCGGGTGTAGTGCAATTTCGCACAACAAAAGGCGCCAGCGAATCGCTGATTGCGCGCAGTTTTTCCAGGCCGGTCTCAATTTCGAGCGGATTGAATGCGGCGAAACCGAGCAGCAGTCCTTGTCGGGTCTGACGCGTCGCGTAGTAGGGTGAGAGTGGGCGCATGATCAGGCCCACCTGCACGCCCAGTCGCGCCAGCGCCGTGTCATCGGTGCCCGGTTTGAGAAGCACAATGACGTGTGTTCCGGTTTCGGTCGTTTCAAGTTGCAAGTCGGCGCCGAACATCTTGCGCAGGCCCTCGATCAACTGATTTTGTCGCGTGCGGTACAGGACACGCATGCGGCGAATATGGGAGACCAGAAGGCCGCGCAGCAGCAACTCGGACATCACCATCTGCTCGATCAGCGAGGCATGTCGATCCACAATGGCGCGCGCCTTGCCGAAGGCTTGACAAAGATCGCTCGGAATCACCATGTAGCCCAAACGGAACGAGGGCAGAAGTATCTTGGAGAAGGTGCCGATATGAATCGTTCGCGCATCCCTGTCCATGCCATGAATGGCCTGCGGCGAATGCCCGGCGTAGCGGAACTCATGGTCATAGTCGTCTTCGACAATCCAACTGCCGCAGTTGCGCGCAAACTTGAGCAGCATTTCGCGACGTGCAACCGACAGTGTCATGCCCAGCGGATAATGACGCGAGGGGGAGACAAAGATGAGCCGTGGCACTGGATGGGTCAAGCTTGCCGATTCCACGCAGATACCGTCCTTGTCTACCGGAACCGGGCAGACCGCGCCGCCGTTGGCCCGTATCACTGAACGCGCGCCGATATAGCCTGGTTCTTCCATCCAGACCGGGTCTCCTGGATCGAGCAACATGCGACAGGTCAGATCAAGACTTTGCTGTGAGCCGGTTGTGATGACGATTTGCTCATGGGTGCAACTCATTCCGCGTGAGGCGTTCAGGTGTTGCGCCAGTGCGCGGCGCAAAGGCTCGTAGCCGGCGTTGCTTGTGCTGGCCAGAATTTCTCCAGTCAAGCGCCCTGATGTCTCACTGAGCAGACGAAGCCAGGTTTTGATCGGGAATTCGCGCAAGTCAGGAACATCGGGCATGAACGGTCGCGGCTTTTCAGCGAATTCATCTGTTGACGATGCGACCAAGCGGCGTCCCCTGCGGGACAGTGACCGAAAGGGGTAGCCATGCCCTTGCCATGGGCTCGCTGCCTTTTGGTGCATCTGCATGTCCGGTTGCTCGGCCTGATCGACAACGAATGAGCCGGAGCCCACTTTGCCTTGCAAAAAACCCTCGGCGGTGAGCGCGTCAAAGACTTGCAGAACGGTGTTTCTGGAGACGCCAATTTCATCGGCAAAGATGCGTGTGCTCGGCAGCTTGCTGCCACCGGGCAAGCGCCCCGATTCGATCGCCAGTCGCAGTTGATCAAGCAGTTGCCGGTGCAGCGGCTGCGTGCACTGTCGATCAAGTGCGAAGGAAAGCAAGGACCCGGTAACAGCAGTTTTGGGCATGGCAATGGGCGTTTCTGGTGCGCAGATCATTTACGCATCGATCTGCATGAACTGCTTCGCAAGATTTGGGCCACGGGTAAACCCTGCTGGTACCTTGATTAATCCGTAAATGGGTCTGTCAGGGATTGACCGGGCTTTTTACGATGAGGCCACTTTGAAGCCATTTCCGTCAAGCGATCAATCCGATGCAAGTCACTGACCCATCGGCTACGCCAGCGACTAAACGGTTTCACTGAAGCGGTCACTCATTCTTTTCATCTCCAACCTTTTTAGGAGTTCGCAGTGAATCAAGGTACGCAGCAAATCAGGGATCTTCTCGATCGTTTTGAGTCGGGCAAAGAAAGCCGTCGCGGCTTTATTCAAAGCATGTCAAAGCTCGGCATTTCGGTCGGCATGTCCAACTTCATCATGAACTCGGCCATGAGCGCCACGGACGCCGTAGCGACGATCAAGGGGCCGGAGGAGCGCGCCTGGGCGCTGGCCAAGGCAGCGGCCGCGAAAGCGACCAAGAAGACGCTGACCGTCCTGATCCCGACCGGCTCGATTGGCAACATGAAGCCCTATGCCGATCTGTGGAAGAAGGAACTCGGCATCACCCTCGAATTCATCGAGGAACCCGACGAGGTCGTGCACACCAAGGGCATGCAGGAAGCGGTTGCCAAGACCGGGCGCTACGACGTCATGATGCCAACGGCCATGTCCTATCCGGACTGGATGGATTCGGGCGTGATCTATGACCTGACCGATTGGGTCGAGAAATACAAACCGGACCTGTTTCACAAGGACTGGGGTGTCACCTTCCCGGCCAGCCATCACGCCCAACTCTACAACGGCCGCGTCGCTGGCCTGCTCAATGACGGCGACCAGATCACCTTGCTGTGCCGCGACGATCACCTGAAGAATCCGGCCAAGATGAAGGCCTTTGCCGACAAGTTCGGCTACGCGCTGGCCGTGCCAAAAACCTGGACCGAGTACGCCAATCTGGCGCAGTTCATGCACGACCCGGCCAACAAGTTCTATGGCTCGCTTGAGTACCGCTCACGCTATTACGTCAAGTGGATGTTCATGCAGCGCCTGATCTCCAAGGGCCGCCTGTACTTTGACCAGGACATGAACCCGACCTTCAACTCGGAAGAGGGTCTGCAGGTTCTGGACGACATGCTGGCCATCAACAAGTACCTGCACCCCGATGCGTTCAGCTTTACCTGGTCGTCTAACTACAACTCGTTTGGTCGCGGTGAAGGCTTCATGAACATCGTTTGGCCTTCCGGCTTCAAATACGCCAAGGCACCTTCGACCGGGCCGGCCACGAGCGGCAAGATCGCCGCCACCGTGATGCCGGCGGACAAGCTCAAGGACGGCTCGCTGCTGCACGCAGGTCTGTTCTGCTGGGGCTACGGTTACGCCGTCTCCAAGTACTCGGCCAATCCGGAACTGGCCTACGCCTACGCCCAGTGGATGACCTCGCCCACCATTTCGATGGACGCGATTCCCTATATGGGCGGGTACTCCGATCCGTATCGCACGCATCAGATGCTGGCGCCGTCGCAGCGCATGATCGACACCTATTCGGTCGAGTACCTCAAGACGCTGTATGCGAACATGGTCAACACCGTGCCCGACTTCTGCCTGCCCGGCGGCTTCGAGTACCAGGACGCGCTGGACAAGGAAGTGCATGCCTGCATGACCGGCGAGAAGAAGCCGAAACAGGCGCTCGACGATGCCTCGCGCGGCTTTGACCGCATCACGCGCCGGCTCGGCAAAGACAAGGTCAAGAAGTCCTGGCTGGCCTTGACCAAGAACCTGGCCGAGCCGATTCGCAAAGCCAGCGGCGCTGCGCGCTGGGGTTGATTCCATGGCAGTTATCGAGATCCAGTCTGTGCTGCCACCGGTTGCTGCCGTCGCCGGCAGCAGCGTGGTGACGCCAGCGGCGCCCAAGCGCCGGTCGGTTGGAAGCTTGCTGGCGTTACCAGGGCAGCTGGTATCGCTGGTGGTGCTGGTCGTGCCCTTGTTGGTAGCGCTGTACATGAGCTTTACCGACTGGTCGCCGACACGCGGGTCGCTGCTGGCAGCGCCCTTTGTGGGTCTCGATAACTACAAGGAACTGCTGATCTACGACAGCCGATTTGCCGAGGCCGTGGGTCGAACCCTGCTGCTCTCGGTGGTCTGCCTGTCGCTGGAGTTTCTTTTCGGGCTCGGTCTGGCGGTTCTGTTCATGCGCGAGTTCAAGGGCAAGAAGCTGATCTTCTCCATTTTCCTGACGCCGATGATGATCCTCCCGGTGGTCGTGGGCTACACCTTCTGGATGCTGTTTCAGTCGAACGGCCCGGTCAACCAGATGCTGATGTGGTTGATGGGACCACAGGCCGCAGTCGAGTGGTTTCGCAACGCCCGCTTTGCCCTGCTGGCAGTCGTTGCCACCGAGGTCTGGCACTGGACACCGCTGTTCTTTCTCATTCTGCTATCGGGCCTGAACGCGATTCCGGAAAACCCGGTGCGCGCCGCCGTCATCCTGGGCGCGAGTCCACGCCAGGTGTTCTGGCGCATCGTGTTACCCATGATGAAGCCAGTCATCATCGTCGCCTTCGTGATCCGGTCGATGGAAATCATCAAGCTGTTTGATGAAGTCTTCATGCTCACGCGCGGCGGACCCGGCACCTCCACCGAGACCATCAGTCTCTACATCTACAAACTGGCTTTCAGTGATTTCCAGTTGGCCTATGGTGCAGCCGCAGCCTTCCTGGTGCTGCTGGGCACGCTGGGCCTGATTCATCTGCTGCTGGCGCCGGTGCGCGACCAGTTGCTGGGAGGGCGCTGACATGAACAACCGCCGCCTGAGCTGGCTCCAGACCGCGTTGCTGATCGCAGCCCTGCTGGTCTCCATGTTCCCGGTGTTCTGGATCGTGATGACGGCGATCAAGCCGCCCACAGACTGGAATGCTTCTCCCGCCATCTGGGTGCCTTCAGCGCCGACCCTGGTGAACTTCAAAACCCTGTTTGATCCCGAGGCCTTGCGCGAGTATGGCGTCGGTGGTGTGAGTCAACCCGCCACAGCAGCCGTGTTCGGCTCGATACTGACCGCGGTTACCGCGACCTTCTTTTCGATCCTGATCGGTCTGTTTGCGGCCATCGGAATTTCGCGCTACGGCGACGGCAACAAGGCAACGCCACTGGTCATTCTGTCGGGCCGGATGTTCCCGCCGGCCGCCATTGCCGTGCCCTTCGTCATCATCTTTTCCAGCGTTGGCATGATCGATACCTTTAGCGGATTGATCGCGATCTATGTTGCCGCCACGCTGCCGTTTTCAACCTGGATGATCAAAAGCTTTGTCGATGATTTGCCGCGCGAAATTGAGGAGGCGGCGATGATAGACGGACGATCGCGCCTGGGTTCCCACCTGGCCGTCACCATTCCACTGATCCGCGGCGGTCTCTTCGCAACGACGCTCTTCATCTTCACGCTCAACTGGTCGGAGTTCATGTTTGCGCTGGTGCTGTCCTACACCAACGTCAACACGGTGCCGGTGCAACTCGCCAAGTACGTCACTGCGACCGCTGGCACGCTTTACGGTGTGCAGGCGGCACTGGCGGTACTGGCCATGCTGCCGCTCGTCATCACCGGTTTCTTCATCCAGACCCATCTGGCGCGCGGCATGACCTTTGGAGCGATCAAGCGATGACTCAGCCCAAACTGGAATTGATCGAGCTGACGAAGGAATTCGAAGGCGGTTCAGTGGCTGCTGTGGACGGTGTCGATCTGCGCGTGGACGCGGGCGAAACCCTGGCCCTGCTGGGTCCATCGGGTTGTGGCAAGTCCACGCTGCTCAACATGATTGTCGGCCTCGAGATGCCCAGCGCCGGCGACATCCACGTTGATGGCAAGTCGGTGCTCGGCTTGCCAGCGGGCCAGCGCAACATCGGCCTGGTGTTTCAGGACTACGCGGTGTTCACGCACATGTCGGTGGCGAAGAACCTTAGCTTCGGCCTGGAAGTCCGCGGACTGGCCAAGGCCGAAATCGAGCGCGCCGTGTACGAGGTGGCTGATCTGCTCGACATGCGCGCGCAACTCAATGTGCGGGCCAGTGAACTCGGCGGCTCTGAATTGCAGCGCGTCGCCATCGGGCGCACGCTGGTCACCAAGCCGTCCATCCTGCTGCTCGACGAGCCGCTGTCCAATCTGGAAGCCGGCGCGCGCCTTGCCATGCGGCGCGAGCTCAGGCGGCTGCAGAGCGAGATTGGTCTGACCATCATCTATGTGACGCACGATCAGATCGAAGCCCTTTCGCTGGCAAACCGTATCGCTGTCATGAGCCACGGAAAAATCCGGCAGGTTGAGCGCACGGCCGTCATCTTTGATCGGCCGGACCATCTGTTCGTGGCCAGCTTCCTCGGCTCGCCTCCGATGAATCTGCTGCGCGGGCACTTGATGCGAAACGCCGCGGAGGCGGTTTTTGAAAGTGCCCACCTTGCCCTGACGCTGCCGCTCGCATCGGATGCAGCGGTCGAGGGTTCCGCCAGGACGCAGGCCATTCTGGGCATCAGGCCCGAGTCGGTGCAACTGACCGATCCGGCGCATGCGCCCTGGGCGGGCCGCGTCGTGCTGGTCGAACTGCGTGGCTACGAAGCCGTGGTCACGCTGGAACTCGGGCCGCAGAGCATCAAGGTGGTGACGCTGGCGAGCGAACGGCCGGCGGAAGGTGCGACAGTCGGCCTGCGCTTTGATGCGGCGAGCTGCGTGCTATTTGATGGTGATACGAGTCACCGCCTGGTGGCCTGAGTGGAGAACAGCCCAATGACAAACGTGACCGTTCCCGCAGCACTCCGAGTCGAGCGTCTGAGCAAGCGCTTCCGCCAGAACCAGGCGCTGGACGAAGTCAGTTTCGCCGTGCCGCAAGCGTCGCTAACGGTTCTGCTGGGCGCGGCCGGCGCTGGCAAGACGACAACATTGCGCGTCATCGCCGGGCTGGAGCACGCTAACAGCGGCCGGATCTCGATGCTCGGTCATGACGTTGACCAGCTCGAGCCAAAAGACCGCGACGTGGCGATGATCTTCGACAACCTGGCGCTTTACCCGAACAAGACGGCTTTTGAAAACATCGCCAACCCGCTGCTGATTCGCCGTTTGCCAGCGGCGGAGATCGAGACCCGGGTCAAGGAAATGGCCGCCACCTTGCGCGTGGTGCACCTGCTCGGGCGTTTGCCGAAAACCATGAGTGGTGGTGAGCGCCAGCGCATTGCGCTGGGGCGCGCGTTGGTGCGCAAGCCCCGCCTGTGCCTGCTCGATGAACCGCTGTCGAGCCTTGACGCCATGTTGCGCGTTGAACTGCGCGCCGAGCTCAAACGCCTGCAACGTGAGCATGGCTACAGCTTTCTATTGGCGACGCCGGACTTCGCCGAAGCCATGGCGGTGGCCGACACGGTGGTGATGCTGCGCGGCGGGCGCGTGATTCAAACCTGCGAGGCGCAACAACTGTATGACGCGCCGGCGGACCGTGAGGTCGCACGCTTTGTTGGCTCTCCCGAGATCAACCTGTTGCCGGCAAGCTGGCGCACTGTCGGGGACGGTACGGCCGTTGCCCACATCGAGGTTGCCGGTGCCAGCCTGCCGGTGGCGCCCGAACTGTTGCGGGCGCTGCCTGGCGCACAGGCTGCGTTCGAGATTGGCTTTCGGCCCGAATTCTTGCGGCTTGCCGATCTGTCTGGCGCGGCAACGGCTGCCCAGGTTATCGACATCGAGCCGCTGGGCCTGAAGGCGACGGTGACCGTGCGCAATGATGCAGCAGAACTGCGGCTTGTTGTCGATGCCCACCTTGCGGCCCAACTGGTGCTGGGTGAGAACGTCGGCATCGACTTCAGTCGCGCGCCAATGATGGCTTTCGATCACGCAAGCGGGATGCGCCTGAGCTGATGCCGAACCCGAGAAAAAAAGAGGAATAACTGATACATGAAATCCAACGACGTTATCAAAACAACCTGCCCGCGCGACTGCTATGACGCCTGCGGCATTGCCGTCATTCGGCGCAATGGTGCGATTGCAAAAGTCCTCGGTGACCCCGACCATCCGGTGTCGCGCGGCGCACTGTGCGGCAAGTGTGCGATTGCCTATAACGGCGTCTGGCGCGACCCGGGCTTACGCCTGTCGCAGCCGCTCAAGCGCGTCGGCCCCAAAGGCAGCAACGAATTTATGCCGATCAGCTGGGAACAGGCAACGGCCGAGATTGCTCAGCGTCTGAAACAGGTCATCGATGCCGGTCAGGCGCGCAGCATTCTGCACACGCACTACACCGGCACCGTCGGTTTTCTGGCGGGCTGGTTTCCGATGCGCTTCTTCAACCGCATTGGCGCCACCGAAGTCGATCCGGACACGGTCTGCAACAAGGCCGGCCATGCCGCGCTGGAACTGGTGTTCGGTAATTCGCTCGAAGGTTTTGATCCAAGAACAGTGCGCGACACCAAGACCATCCTGGTCTGGGGCGCCAATCCGTCCAGTTCAGCGCCGCACCACAACAAGGGTTGGCTGGGCCAGGCGCAGGCGGCGGGCGTGAAGATCATCGTGGTCGACCCGATCAGTCACGGCACGGCACGCCAGGCGGACCTGCATCTGAAGTTGCGCCCCGGCTCCGACGCCGTGCTGGCGTTCGCCTTGCTGCACGTATTGCAGGCCAATGGTTTGCTCGACCACGACTTCATTGCAGCGCACGTCGAAGGCGCAGTCGAACTGATGCCCACGATTGAGGCCATGAGCCCAGCCCAAGCCGAGCAACTGTGCGGCGTGCCGGCGGAGCAGATCACCGCTGCAGCGCTTGCCTATGGCAGCGGTCCGTCGCTGCTGTGGCTGGGCCAGGGCGTGCAGCGCCAACCGCAGGGTGGCAACATCGTTCGTGCTGTGGCGGCACTGGTGGCGATGTCTGGCCAATTGGGCAAGCCGGGCGCCGGCTACCTGTACATGAATGGCCCGGCCATCCGCGGTGTGGACATGGCTTCGCTGACCCTTGCGTCGCTGGCGCAAAACGGCACCGGCTCGGTCAGCCACATGGACCTGGCCGCCACGCTGGAAGATGCTCAGGCAACGCGTGTCTTCTTCAACTGGAACAACAACCCGGCGGCTTCTTCGCCCGAGCAGGTGCGTCTGCGCCGCGCATTGCAGCGCGAGGACTTGTTTCATGTTGCGGTCGAGCTCTTTCACACCGACACCACGGCCTACGCCGACATCGTGTTGCCGGCCGCCAGTTTCCTCGAGTGCGACGACCTGATCCTGTCCTACTTCGATCTCAGCCTGTCAGCCCAGGTCAAGGCAGGCGACCCCCCGAGGCAGGCATTGCCCAACACCGAGATCTTTCGCCGGCTCGCTGCTGCCATGGAACTGCCCGAAGCCGCCTTGTACGAGACCGACGCCGAGTTGTTGCAGCAGTTGCTCAAGCAGACGAGCTTTGCCGGCAGCTTTTCCGATCTGGCCAAACTTGGCACCGTCAATCTGTTCGAGCAAACGCGCATTCAGTTTGCCGGTCTGAAGTTTGCAACACCGTCCGGGCGCATTGAACTGGCCAGTGCGCGTGCTGTCGAGCAGGGTTTGCCACGTCTGCCACAAGCGCAGGCCGATGCGCTCCCGCCAGAGGGCAGTCTGCGCGTCCTGTCGCCGGCTTCAAACTGGTTGATGAATTCGAGCTACGGCAATGACGCCACCATTCAGTCCCGCCTCGGTGTACCAACGGTTTTGCTGCACGCCGACGATGCGCTGCGACATGGCTTGCGCGATGGCGATCCAGTGCTGCTGGCCAACGAACAAGGAGAGTTGACGCTGCAGGTTTGCATTTCCGATGACACCCAGAGCGGCACCGTGATCGTTCACAAGGGGCGCTGGTCTGGCGTCAACGGCGCCCGCTACAACGTCAATGCACTGGTGCCAGGGCGCCAGTGCGATATTGCGCAAAGTACCAGCGTGCATGGAACACAGGCCTGGCTGCGGCCGGTGGCTGCCGGATGAGCACACGCGACGCCGATGTTGCGGTGATTGGCGCTGGCCCGGTTGGCCTGTTTGCCGTCGCAGCGCTCGGGCAGGTGGGCCTGAGCAGCGTGGTCATCGATGCCCTGGCGCAGGCCGGCGGGCAGTGCACCGCCCTTTATCCCGAGAAGCCGATCTTTGACATCCCGAGCCGGCCTGAAATCAGCGCAGCCAGACTGATCGATGATTTGCTGCTGCAGGCGGCTGGCTATGCACCGCAGTATCTGCTGGGCAAACGGGTCGATACCGTGCAGCAGCGCGACGAGCGCTTTGTGCTCGGCTTGTCGCATGGTCAATCCGTGACAGCCGGTGCCGTGCTGGTGGCAGCCGGCGCCGGCGCCTTCGGCCCGAATCGCCCGCCGCTGCCTGGCATTGAGGCCTTCGAGGGCAGCTCCGTCTTTTACGCCGTGCAATCGCCCGAGCGCTTTCGCGGCAAGACAGTCGTTATTGCCGGCGGTGGCGATTCGGCGGCTGACTGGGCCGTGTTGCTGGCCGAAGTTGCCGCCTCGGTTACCCTGGTCCATCGCCGTGCGGTGTTCCGTGCCGCGCCCGCAACCCTGGCCGCGCTGGATCGCCTCGCCGGCGCTGGGCGGGTCACGCTGGCAGCACCCAGAGCCTTGAAGGGCCTAATCGGCAGCGCGGGACAAATCAGTGCCGTCATTCTCAGTGACGATCAGGGCGGCGAGCATGCGATTGAAGCGGACGCGCTCCTGTGCTTCTTCGGGCTGGCAAAGGACATGTCGGCCATCTCCGGCTGGGATCTCGGCGCTGACCGCAATGGCATCCCGGTTGAGCCAGTTGGCATGAAGACCCGGCGAGCCGGTGTCTTCGCCGCTGGCGACATCGCCCACTATCCGGGCAAGCTCAAGCTGATCCTGACCGGTTTTGCTGAAGCCGCCAGTGCGGCGCATGCGGCGCGCAGCTACCTGTACCCGGAGCGCTCCTTTCATTTTCAATATTCAACCAGCCTTGGCAAACCGGGGCCCCAACTCACTCAAAAGGAAGCCTGATGCATATTTTGGTTTTTCAACATCTTGATGTCGAACACCCCGGTGTTTTCCGTGAATTCTGGGCCCAGGCTGGCCATGAATGGACTGCGGTCGAACTGGATGTGGGTGAGGAAATACCGCCGCTGGAGCCCTACGACCTGTTGGTGGTCATGGGTGGGCCCATGGATGTATGGCAGGAAGAGCAGCATCCCTGGCTGGTGCCGGAGAAAGCGGCAATCCGACGCTGGGTGAAAGAGCTGGGGCGCCCCTATGTCGGAATCTGCTTTGGGCATCAGTTGCTGGCCGAAGCGCTTGGCGGGACGGTCGGTCTCATGGCCAAGCCCGAGGTCGGCATGGCCGCCGTCAATTTGACTGCGGCCGGGCAAAGCGATCCCTTGCTCGCCGGTTTTCCTGCCACGCTGGAAACCTTCCAGTGGCACGGTGCCGAGGTCACGCAATTGCCCGCTGGCGCGGTCGTGCTGGCAGCGAATGCGGCCTGCCCGGTGCAGGCCTTGCGCTGGGGACCTCACGCTTACGGCTTTCAGTACCACGTGGAGATAACCGAATCGACGGTCAGCGATTGGGAACAGATCCCCGAATACAAGGCCAGTCTGATCAACGCGCTCGGCGCCGAACAGGCGGCCCAACTCGGCGCCGTTGTTATGGCCAAGCTGCCCGATTTTCGAACCAGGGCTGAGCGCATCAACGCCAACCTCTGGTCCTTGCTGGCCAGCGGCACCTGAAACGTGATGCGCCGCACCCGGAAAACTGTTTGCAACATCTTATTGGAGAACTCCTGAAATGAACAACGTGATTGATCGTGCCCTGCACAACGAATACCTGCCCACACTGAAGCTCTCGACGCGCGAAGAGGCTGATGCCTTCGTCAAGAAGGTCGCCGCTGCCGGCTTCGAGTACGTGCGCTTTGAGATCTCCGATATGGCTGGCATGAGCCGCGGCAAGACCGTGCCGATCAGCCACATTGCCGGCTACATGCGCTCCGGTCTGAATCTTTACGGCGGCACGGTGGCGCTCGACAGCTATTCCATCCCGGTGCGCAATTCCGGTTACCACGAGGAGATGAACTACCAGGACTGCGTGATGGTGGTTGACCAGGACACGCTGTCGCCGGTGCCCTGGCTGGAAAAAACCGGACGCGTGATTTGCGACACCATGTGGTACGACGGACGCCCGCAGATGGCCGCGCCGCGCCTGCTGCTCAAGAAGATGCTGACACTGGCGGATTCGCTGGGTTACGTTGTGAAGATGGGACACGAGTTCGAGTTCTACGTGGTTGATGCCGTCACGCGCAAACCGATCTTCGACGGTCAGCCGATATTCTCATCGGCACGCACGCATGGCACGCCGGCCATCGATTCCTTGATCCGGGTCTTGCAGGAACAAGGCATCGACATCATCACCTACAACGTCGAGCACGGGCCGGGTCAGGTCGAGATCAACTACTCGGCGCTGGACGGCGTCGCTGCTTCGGACCGGGGTTTCATCTTCAAGAGCACGGTCAAGGAATACCTAGCCAAGCACGGCCTGCTGGCAACCTTCATGACCAAGCCCTACAAGGGCCTGTCGGGCAGTTGTTCGCACTTCCATATTTCGCTGCTCGACAAGGCGACCGGCAAGAACGCGTTCCTGGACCTGGCCGACGAGAACGGCTTGTCAAACCAGTTCAAGAGCTTCATACAGGGCGTGCTCGATCACGTCCCGGCCACGATGGCGATCTGGAGCCCTACGCCCAACTGTTACCGCCGCATCCGGCCCGGCATCTTTGCGCCGTCCAATATCTCCTGGGGCATTCAGGATCGCACCGCCAGCGTGCGCGTGAAGGCCAGCCGCGATCAGCAGACGCACATGGAGGTGCGCGTTCCGGCGGCGCTGTCCAATCCGTACCTGGTGGCGGCATCGACCATCGGCGCGGGCCTGCTCGGACTGATGCAGCAGCGCGAACTGATTCCGGCGGGCTCTGGTCCGAAAGAAGAAGATCCACGCTACGTCAAGCTGCCAACCGAGATCAACGATGCGCTCGATGCGTTCGAGGCCGATACCGCCTTGCGCGACTTGCTGGGCGAGGAGTTCGTCAAGGTTTATCTGGCCATGAAACGCCAGGAGACGGCGCGGCTGCGTGATGAAATTCCAGCAGCGGAGACCAATGAGTACTTTGACCTCTACTGACAGCGAGCGGCTGGCCTACCTCGACGCCGCGGCTCTGGCCGATGCCTTCCGGCGTCGCGTGCTCTCACCGGTGGAGGTCGCCACGGCCCTGCTCTCGCGCATCGAGGCCCTCAATCCGCGCGTCAACGCGATTGTTCACGTTGACGCAGAGTACACGCTGGCGATGGCCCGCGCGGCCGAGGCGCGCTACGCCAATGCTCAGCCGCTCTCGCAACTGGACGGCGTTCCGATCACGATCAAGGACCTGTCCTCGGTCATCGGCATGCCACTGCGGCGCGGCTCGCTGGCGCTCGACGCCACGGCACCGGCCAGGATTGATACGCCTTGTGTGGCTCGCCTGCGCGAAGCCGGTCTGGTCTTTCTCGCCAAGACCGCGACGCCGGAAGCCGGTTGCAAGGTCGTCACGCGCAGTCAGGTCCATGGCGTCACCGCCAATCCGTATGACCTGAGCAAGACACCCGGTGGCTCATCCGGTGGCGCGGCAGCGGCGCTGGCACTGGGCTTCGGGCCGCTGGCGCTGGGCAGTGATGGCGCAGGCTCGATTCGCATCCCGGCATCTTTGACCAATGTCTTCGGACTCAAACCCGGCTTTGGCCGCGTGCCGGCCTTCCCGCCCGATACCGACATGCCGCATTCGGTGGTCGGTCCGATGACGCGCTCGGTGCAGGATGCAGCGCTGCTGCTCGACATCATGAGCCGTCCGGAACCGCGCGATCCCTTCGCCTGGCCGATTCCATTCCTGGCACCGGATCTGTCGGGCGCGACGGACCTGCGCGGACTTCGCATCGCGATTTCGCCACGCATGGGATGCCATGCGCCACTGGTCGATGCACAGGTCGATGAACTGGTGGCGCAAGCCGCGCCGCTGTTGACCGATGCTGGCGCGTCGCTCAGCGCGGCGAGCATAGTCTGGCCCTGCGACCCGCTCGAGCCGTTTGAGGTCTTCTGGGAGATTGCCTGTCTCACGACGGTAGACGGCTTCAGCCCGGACAAGCAACTTCTGCTGGACCCCTTGTTGCGCGGCGTCGCGCACGTCGGTCGCAGCAAGGGCCTTGGCGACTACCTGCGTGCGCAGGAACAGCGGCTGATGATGTCGGTCGCTGCCAAGGCTTTCTTTCAACGCTTCGATTTGTTCGTGGGACCGGTGATGCCGGTGCCAGCATTCTCGGTTGAGCGCGATGTGCCGCCGGGCTATTCCGATTTCGACTGGCAATGGTGTCCGTATACCTATCCCTGGAACATGACGGGTTACCCGGCCGCGTCGGTACCCATTGGCTTCACGAAGCAGGGTCTGCCGGTCGGCGTCCAGATCGTCGGCCCGATGGGCGCGGAGCACGATGTGCTGCGTGCCGCTGCGGCCATTGAAAAGCGTCGCCCTCTGCATCGCCAGCGCCCGCAATGGGACGACAACCAGTCAACGCCATAAGTTCAAGGAGCAACGGGCCATGGTAAAAATATTTGTTACTGACAAGCTGGGTCAGCAACACTGCGTCGAGGCCCGCAAGGGGCTGTCCGTCATGGAGGCCCTGCGCGGGCTGAACCTCGGGATCGCGGGTGAATGCGAGGGCTCGCTGTCCTGCGCATCCTGCCACGTCTGGATCGATCAGGACTGGTTTGATCGCCTGCCACCGGCAGGCGACGCTGAGGCCGACATGCTCGACTGCGTCTTCTCCGCCACGCCAACCTCGCGCCTGTGTTGCCAGATCATGGTCGACACCGAACTCGAAGGACTGCGGCTTGGCATGGCGCACGCATAGCCGTCGATGACACCAGCACTCAGTTCGGGCGCACGCCCGACAGGTAATCAACCCCGGTGCGCTTGACCAACTCGTCGTAGCTGATCGGTCTGGCGGCCCGGTTGCTGGCACTGTTTTCCTGCCAGTGCGCCCAGGCCTGGTTGCGATCCTGGTCGTACACGAGCTTGAACAGGTACTTGGGTACACGCACCTGCCCGGCGCCGATGGCTGGGCTCTGGGCAATGCTGGGCACATAGACCGGGCCGGTGATGACATAGACATCACCGCTGGCGCGTCGGGCGTAGTTGCGTGTCGCCTGCTCAACCGATTTGGCCCAGACACCGCGGTTGTGTTCCGGCGCTTGCGGCACCATGTTGGCCAGCGAAAAACTCTGCGCCATGGCTTGCGCGGTCGGCATGTCGCCGGCCGGTGCCATGTGGCCGCGGTCATAGCCGCTGCCTTTGTAATCGTTGAGCGTGGCGCGCTCGGCGGCGCGCAGCCGGGCGTCGGCGAAGAAGCGGTTGCTGCGCCTTTCGTCGGCATCGAGAACCGATGCGTGATTCAGCTTTTCTGCCACATAGACCGGCGTCTTGCTCTGGCCCGAATGCAGGATGGCAAAGGCGTCATAGCACAGGGCGCGGTCGGTCGGTCCGGCGGCGATCGATGGCGGCCGGGCATGGACGAAGAATTGGGGGCAGGCTGAGAAATCTTCGATGGCCGGGCTGGCGTTTGCCAGCCCGAATGCCAAAGCCAATGAAGAAAATGCTGCCGCGGCGGCGCCGACTGTCTTGTGTCTGACGCCGCCAGCGCTGCCGGACAAACCGGCAATCAGGCCGCGATGGCGGCGATATCAGTTTGTGCTGCGCTCAGCGCGGCGGCCTTGGCAGCGTCGCCCATGGCGACGCCTTCTGCGCGAACAATGCGCACATCGGTGATGCCGAAGAAACCGAACAGGACCTTGAGGTAACTTTCCTGGTGTTCCATCGCCTGGCCGCCTTCGCTGGTCGAGTAGACGCCGCCGCGCGTTGACGCCACGATCACCGTCTTGCCGG
The DNA here is from genome assembly GCA_903920695.1 of uncultured beta proteobacterium. Taxonomy (GTDB): domain Bacteria; phylum Pseudomonadota; class Gammaproteobacteria; order Burkholderiales; family Burkholderiaceae_C; genus Rhodoferax. The sequence goes on along the minus strand of CAIXNB010000071.1, from coordinate 6,249 downwards.
TGGCCAGGCCGACCGGGCCGGTGTCGGTGTACTTGAAGGTACGACCCATTTGCGCGAGACGGTCAATCCAGGCCTTGAGCTGCGTCGGGACCGAGAAGTTGTAGAGCGGTGCGCCCACCACGATCACGTCGGCAGCGAGGAACTGGCTGACCAACTGCTCGGACACAGCGTTTTCAAGACGCTGCGCTTCGGTCGGCTCAGCTTGCACGCCGGTCTTGATGCCCAGGGCATCTGCGCTGAAATGGTTGGGAGCGTTCAGCGCGAGATCCAGGTGTTCGACCTGGGTATCGGGATGGAGCTTGCGCCATTGGGCCACGATTTCGCTGGTCAGTTGGCGCGAGACGGAGTGGGTACCGAGGATGCTGGAGTCGACGTGCAACAGTTTCATGGTCAAAGCAGACTTTCGTTGAAGGTGCCGACGCTGAAGTTGGCCGGCCATGTTGCAATTCTATTTTCCAGTCGAATGCTTGATAAGCCACCAAAAACGCGATGCACCGTCCCAAATATGGGACGATAGAGCCATGCAAGACCTGAATGACATGATTCTTTTTGCCGAGGTGGCCGAGCGCGGCAGTTTCACCGCCGCGAGCCGGGCTCTGGGCCTGCCAAAGTCGCGTCTGTCACGGCGCGTGGCCGGCCTGGAGACGCAACTCGGCGTGCAACTGATGCAGCGCAGCTCGCGCAAGCTCTCGCTCACGCAACCTGGCGAGCTGTACCTGCGGCATTGCATCGAGATGCGCGACGCGGCCCAGGCCGCGCAGGACGCCATTGCCCATGTGCACACCGAGCCGCGCGGCATGGTGCGCCTGAGTTGCCCGGTGACACTGGCACAAAGCGCGATGGGGCCCTTGCTGCCGGTCTTCATGCAACGTTACCCACAGGTGCGTGTCGAGATGCGGGTGCTGAACCGTCCGGTCGATCCGGTGCCGGATGGTGTCGATATCGCGCTGCGCGTGCGCTCGCAGATTGAGAACAGCGCGACCCTGGTGGCCAAGACCTTTGGCGTCAGCCGCCTGATTGTGGTGGCCAGTCCCGATCAGTTGCACCGGCAGGGTCCGGTGCACCAGCCGGCCGATCTGGCGCGGCTCGACACCGTGTCGATGTCCATCGGTGAGAGTCGCAGCAGCTGGCGTCTGGAAGGCCCGAACGGCGAAGTGTTCGTTCATGCCCATGAGCCGCGCTACATGGTTGATGACTTGCTGACGCTCGGTTTCGCCGTGGTGCAGGGCACTGGCGCGGCGATGCTGCCCGACTACATGTGCCACGCCCATCTCGCCAGCGGCCGGCTGGTTGAACTGTTGCCAGGCTGGGGACCGCCGCCGGGCATCACGCATGCGATGTTCCCGGCGCGGCGCGCGCTCTTTCCGCCAGTGCGCCACTTGCTCGATTTCCTGTCGGAAAACCTGAGAGTCGATGGTGCTTATGAGTTTGTTGGTTGAACCTAGGTTGAATCCAGAATGAAGTGACCCTTACCGGAGGACAGACCATGATGAACCCTGTTGTGCATTTTGAAATGCCTTACCGTGACGGTCAGCGCGCTGCCCGCTTTTACACTGCGGCATTTGGCTGGCAGACCCAGATGCTGGGGCCGCAGATGGGCGACTACCTGCTCGTCACGACCGCCGTTTCCGACGTGAAACCGGGCGCGCCGGCGGGCGCCATCAATGGCGGCCTGTTTCCCTTCAAGCCCGACTGGCCGGCGCAACACCCGGCGCTGGTCATCGGGGTCGAGGACATACATGCCGCCATGGCGCGGGTGGAGCAGGCCGGTGGCAAGGTGCTCGGCGAGCCGATGGAAATCCCCGGCATCGGCCCCTACGTGGCTTTCATCGACACCGAAGGCAACCGCAACAGCATGCTGCAGCCGCTCATGGCCTGATACGGCTTGCCACGTTTTCGTAGCAGCGAGCCTACAGGCCGCGCTGCCACTCGGCGCGCAGCTGCGCCGACTCGGGGCGTCCGATCGCATTGCGGACTTCCTGCAGCAGCCGCTCTTTTTCGGCGCCCAGTACGCCCTTGAGCACCAGCCAGTTCGACGCGTGGTCGCTGCGGAATACCGTGCGCTTGAGTTCCAGGGCCTGCAGAAATTGTTCCATCTCGGCGAAGAGTTCCTGCTGATCGAGCGCGCGCCACTGCGGAAAACCTTCGCGGAATCTCTGCTCGCCCTGCGGAAAGCTGACCACCAGCGTGGCCGCGAATTCCGGTTGCGTCAGATTGAGGAGGCGCGCCGAGTTTTCCGCGTGCTGGCGTGAGAGCAAGGGACCGCCCAGGCCGTTGAGCAGCATCACTGAGCGCGTGATGCCGGCCGCGCCGAGCTTGTCCAGCGCGTCACGCGTGGTCTCGAAAGTTTCGCCCTTGTTGACTTTTTGCAGCACCTCGTCATCGCCCGATTCAGCGCCGACGTAGGCCAGCGATAAACCCGCTGCGCGCAGTTCGAGCAGGTCTGCGACCGACTTGCTGCGCAGGTTGCGCGGCAGGCAGTAGCTCGAAATGCGGCGTACGCGAGGCAAATGCGCGCGGATCGCCGTCAGCAGTGTCATGAGCCGGCGCGTTGACAGCACCATGGCATCGCCATCACCGAGGAAGACGCGTTGCACCTGATCGCCAAACTGCTCGCCGCAGCGCCGGATCGCGTCCAGGCTTTCCTGCTCGTCGCGCGCGGCAAACTTCTTCTGCGGCGCCGTGTACATCTCGCAATACGTGCACTTGTTCCAGGAGCAGCCGTTGGTAACGGGCAGGATTAGCGACTGCGCTTCGCTCGGTGGGCGAAACAGGGGGTTGATGTAGCGGATGGGGAAATCGGAATTCATCTTGTGCTGTCCATTTTGCGTCGGCTCGCCAGAGCTTGTACCGTGCTTATCCTACCTGTTAACGCAAAGCAAAGTATCAGGATAATGCTATCGCTTGACGAACCTATCGAGTACCGATAGTATTGCGTATGTCGATTGAATCTTTCAACTGCCGCGACACTGAATCGCTCTTTGACGGACATCGGGTTGCGCGTTTTCGAAACATCGAGACTGTTGCGATGCGAAAGCTGGCGATGCTAAACCGGGTTGTTGCGGTGGAAGAATTGCGAATCCCGCCCAATAACCGGCTCGAAGCACTCAAAGGAGACCGAAAGGGACAGTGGAGTATTCGCATCAACGATCAATGGCGAATCTGCTTTCGATTCAGCAACGGCAGGGCGTTGAAAGTAGAAATCGTTGATTATCACTGAGAGACCCTATCTATGCGCAAAGTTCCCTATCCTCAACCCGGCGCGATTCTCCTCGAAGAGTTTCTGCAACCCATGGGCATTTCGGCTTACCGGCTGGCCAAGGACATTGGTGTGCCGCAGATGCGGATCAGCGAAATCGTCGCGGGCAAAAGAGCAATCACCGTGGACACGGGTTTGCGTTTGTCACGTTTTTTCGGGGTCAACGATGGCTTTTGGATCGGGCTGCAGTTGGATTACGACGCCGCGCGTCTGAAAGACGAATTGGCCGATGTGCTGGCAAATATCAAGCCAATGGAGACTGTGTAACCGGCTACGGTTGGGCACCAAAAAAACGCCCGGCTGGGCGCTTTTGCTGCTGGCGGAGAGGGTGGGATTCGAACCCACGGTACCTTGCGGTACGCCTGATTTCGAGTCAGGTACATTCGGCCACTCTGCCACCTCTCCGAGTGATTCAATGCTGATGCAAGCAGGCGCGATTGTATCAGCGCCCGCAGGCCTTAGGTCGCCGCCGCGGCGAGTTGCTGGAGCGCGGCCTCGATATCGTCGTCGCTGACGTCGGCTATCGGTTGCAGGCAGGAAGCGAGTTCGGCCAGGGCCGCATGGCCCTTGGTTTGCAGCAACTGGATCGCCGCCGCCGCGTCGCGCGGTGAATCAAAGCCCAGGCTTTGCAGCAGCACGCGCCCACCGGGCTTGGTCAGCTTGAAACAGAACTTGCCATCGGCTTCACGGTATTGTTTGAACAGCGGCAGCGCGGTCTTGGCCGGCTTGACGGTGCTCTTGGTTGTGGATACCGTGCGCAGGTCGCGTAGGCCGACGGCGCGGCGCAGCTCGGCGGTGAAGGGCCTGGCAATGGCACGCGCCTTGTCGGCGCCAGCGAGCAGGATCTCCTCGATCTTGCCGGGTGCCGCCATCAGCGCGGTGTAGTGCTCGCGCATCGGCGCGATTTCGCGGTCAATGCGCTCGAACAGCATGTGCTTGGCGTCAGCCCAGCCGATGCCCTCGGCGTAGGCGCGGCGCAGGGCTGCGGTTTCCTCGGCGCTGGCAAAAGCCTGGTAGATCTGGAACAGGGCCGAGCCCTCGGTCTCTTTGGCTTCGCCCGGCGCGCGCGAGTCGGTCACGATGCCGCCGACCAGCTTTTTCAACTGCGCACGCGGCGCGAACAGCGCGATGTGGTTGTCGTAGCTCTTGCTCATCTTGCGCCCGTCGAGGCCGGGCAGGGTGGCCACGTTGTCTTCAATCGCCGCTTCCGGCAGTGTGAAATGCTCGCCGTACAGGTGGTTGAAGCGCTGCGCAATGTCGCGTGCCATCTCGATGTGCTGAATCTGATCGCGCCCGACCGGTACCTGGTGCGCGTTGAACATCAGGATGTCGGCGGCCATCAGTACCGGGTACATGAAGAGGCCGGCGTTGACGTTGGCGTCCGGTTCCTGCAGCGCAGCCGTGTTCTGGTCCACCGCCGCCTTGTAGGCGTGGGCGCGGTTGAGCAGACCCTTGGAGGTGACGCAGGTCAGCAGCCAGGTCAGCTCGGGAATTTCGGGCACGTCGGATTGGCGGTAGAAGGTCACGCGCTCCGGCTCAAGCCCGGCCGCCAGCCAACTCGCGGCAATCTCGAGTGTGGAGCGCTGGATGCGCACCGGCTCGTCGATCTTGATCAGCGCGTGGTAGTCGGCCAGGAAATAAAAGCTCTGGACATCGGTGCGCCGGCTGGCCTGTACCGAAGGCCGGATGGAGCCGACGTAATTGCCCAGATGCGGCGTGCCCGAAGGTGTGATGCCGGTCAGAAAACGCTTGGAACTCATGTCAGGGAAACTTCTTTGCAGTGGCGATTGGAACTAACTCAGGAGCATGGCAAGCGGTGTCAATAAAAGATCGAGCAGACCATAGGTGAGCGCCATCAGCGGCTGCATCCACAGGCTGCTGATCACGCCCGCGATTACCAGCGCCATCACGATGAAAAAGCCCCAGGGCTCGACACGCGACACCAGTACCGCCTGGCGATACGGCAGCAGGCCGACCAGAATGCGCCCGCCGTCGAGCGGCGGCAGCGGAAACAGGTTGAAGGCGAACATCACGACGTTGACCAGCACGCCGCCTTGCGCCATCTTGATGAAGAAGGGTTCGGACACGCCCGTGCCTCTGAGAACGAACAGCAGGGCGCCCCACAGAAAGGCCTGGATGAAATTCGCGGCCGGCCCGGCCAGCGCCACCCAGATCATGTCGCGTTTCGGGTTGCGCAGGTTGCCAAAGCGCACCGGCACCGGTTTGGCGTAGCCGAACAGAAAGGTGCCGGAGGTGGCGAAGTAGAGCAGCAAGGGCATCAGAATCGTGCCCATCGGGTCGATGTGTTTGAGCGGGTTGAGCGTGATGCGCCCGAGCGCATAGGCCGTGTTGTCGCCGAAATGGCGCGCCGCGTAACCATGCGCCGCCTCATGCACGGTGATCGCGAACAGCACTGGCAGGGCGTAGGTGACGACGGTTTGAATCAGTTGAGCAAAGTCCATGACGCTATTGTCCCAGAGCCTTAAAGACCAAGTGCGGACAGGGCGCCGCGGCCTTTGCGGATCACCACCGGCTCGCCGCTGCTCAGGTCGATCACCGTGGTCGGTTCGCGCGCGCAGGCACCGGCGTCGATCACGCCGGCGATCTGGTTCTTGTAGCGTTCGAGGATGTCCTGCGCATCGTTGAGCGGCTCGGTCTCGCCTGGTGCGATCAGCGTGGTGGCCAGCAAAGGCCCACGGTGCAGTTCCAGCAGCGCCTGCAGCACCTTGTGCTCAGGCACGCGCAGACCAATGGTGCGCCGGGCCGGGTGGCTCAGGCGGCGCGGGACTTCCTTGGTCGCTTCCAATATGAAGGTGTAGGCCCCGGGCGTGGCCGACTTGACCAGACGGAACTGCTGGTTGTCGACCATCGCGTAATTGGCCAGTTCGCTCAGGTCGCGGCACAGCAGGGTCAGGTGGTGCTTGTCGTCAACGCCGCGGATGCGGCGCAGCTTATCGGCGGCGGCCTTGTCATCAAGGTGGCAGACCAGG
>CAIXNB010000070.1 GCA_903920695.1 uncultured beta proteobacterium | reverse complement strand
GTAGCTCGCCTGGTTGTGCTGGCCCGAGAGCTGCGCCTGCGCCTGTTCCAGTTGCGCCTGCGCCGCTTGCAGACCGGCTTCACGGCGATCGAGTTCCGTGCCGCTGATGAAGTTCTGCGCCTTGAGTTCCTTGTAGCGCTTGAAGTCGGCGCCGGCCAGATCACGATTGATCCGGGCCGCGTTCATCTGCGCCTGGGCGGCATCGCTCGCCAAACGGTAGTCCTGCGGGTCGAGCTGCGCCAGCAGTTGCCCGGCCTTGACATGCTGACCGACCTCGACCGGGCGCTGCGTGAGCTTGCCGGCAACGCGAAAACCAAGCCGCGATTCGACGCGGGAGCGCACTTCGCCGGGGAACTCCAGGCCCGACTGCAGACTTTGCTCGCCGACCGTGAGCAGCTTGACGGCACGCACCGGCTCCTCGGGCGGCGCCGGCTTGGAGCAGGCCGTCAAGCCGGCCGCTGTCAGAGAGACAATCAGGGCACAGAATAACTTGAAGGAATCGACAGACGTCATGACAGCATTCGTTTCAGAGACGGAGAATCAAATTAATGACCAGGGGGTTATTAATTCTAAATGCTTTGCTGGGCTTGTCAATTCGGGCCACGGTCAATCCTTGTGAAAATCGACCACTACGAAAACTTCCCGGTCGCCTCCTGGCTCTGCCCGCCCCGGCTGCGCCCGGCGATTACGGCGATCTACCACTTCGCCCGTAATGCCGACGACATCGCCGATGAAGGCGAGGCCGCACCCGCCGCACGCCTGGCCGATCTCGCGGCACTGCGCGCCGACTTGGCCGCCATCACCAGCGGAGCGCCGCACAGCGGGCGCTGGCCGCAGATCTTCAACCCCTTGCGCAGCGTACTACAGGTCTTCGCCCTGCCCCCTGCGCTGCTGGCGCAACTGCTAAGCGCATTCGAGCAGGACGTGCGCTACAGCGCCAGCGGCCAGCGCTACCAGACCGATGCTGAATTACTGAACTACTGCACGCGCTCGGCCAACCCGGTCGGGCGCCTGCTGCTGCACCTGTACGGCATCGATGACGCGGTCTCTCTGGCACAAAGCGACCAGATCTGCAGCGCGTTGCAACTGATCAACTTCTGGCAGGACCTGGGGCCCGATGTTCACCGTGACCGCTGGTATCCCAGCGTAGAGGCCATGCAGCAGCATGCCGTGCTTGAGGCCGATTTGCTGGCGGACCGTCCCTGCGCGAACGCTTGCGCACTGATCGCTGCCGGCGTCGCCCAGGCCCGGGACATGATGGCGCAAGGCGCAGCGTTGGCACTGCGCATTCCGGGGCGCGCCGGCTGGGAACTGCGCCTGGTGGTACAAGGCGGCCTGCGCATACTCGACAAGATTGAGGCCATCGGGCATGAGAGCTGGCGCCAACGGGTGCACCTGGGCGCCTTCGATTTTCCGCTGCTGCTGTGGCGCGCCTGGCGTATGAACTGATGCGCCGGCAACGCCTTTAAACTCGCCTTTACATGACGCCACAAGAATACGTTCAGCAAAAGACCGCCGCTTCGGGCAGCAGCTTCTATTACGCCTTTCTGTTCCTGCCGAAAAAGCGCCGCGCCGCTATCACGGCGTTCTATGCGTTTTGCCGCGAAATCGATGATGTGGTGGATGACGCCGTGGACCCCGGCGTGGCCGCCTCCAAACTGGCCTGGTGGCAGGCGGAAGTGGCGCAGGCCTTTGCCGGCCAACCCAGTCACCCGGTGCTGCACGCGCTCTTGCCACTGACCAGCGAATTTCATATCGAGCAGGCGCATTTGCAAGCCGTGATCGAAGGCTGCCAGATGGACCTGAACCAGACCCGCTACCTTGACTACCCCGGACTGCAACGCTATTGCCATCTCGTGGCCGGCGTCGTGGGTGAAGTGGCAGCCAACATCTTCGGCCAGACGCAGACCAGCACGACCTTGTACGCGCACAAGCTCGGCCTGGCGCTGCAACTGACCAACATCATCCGCGACGTCGGCGAGGATGCGCGGCGCGGACGCATCTATCTGCCGATGACCGAGTTGCAGAAGTTTGACGTCAAGGCCCATGAGATTCTCAAATGCGTCTACTCTGATCGCTTCACCGCCCTCATGCAGTTCCAGGCGCGCCGCGCCCAGGGCCTGTACAACGAGGCGCTGGCGCTGCTGCCAGCGGCTGACCGGCGCACGCAAAAACCCGGTTTGATGATGGCCAGCATCTACCGCACGCTGCTCACCGAAATCGAGCATGACAAGTTCCAGGTGCTGCACCAGCGCATCAGCCTGACGCCCTTGCGCAAGCTGTGGCTGGCGTGGAAGGTGCAGGCGCTGGGCCGGATATGAGCCGGATCGCCGTCATCGGCGCCGGCTGGGCGGGTATCGCGGCGGCGGTTTCGGCCACCGCTGCCGGTCACCCGGTCGTTCTCTTTGAAGCCACGCATGCCGTCGGCGGGCGCGCCCGAGCCGTGGCCGGTCAGTTGCCCGACGGCACACCGCTGACACTGGACAACGGCCAGCACATCCTGATTGGCGCCTACAGCGAGACGCTGCGATTGCTGCAACAGGTCGGCGTTGATCCCAAGACCGCGCTGCTGCGTCTGCCGCTGACGCTGCGCTTCCCCGATGGCAGCGGCCTGCGGTTCCCGCGCTGGCCGGCGCCGCTCAATGCGCTCGGCGCCATCGCCGGCGCACGCGGCTGGCGCTGGGCCGACAAGTGGGCTCTGCTGCGTCTGGCAGAGCGTTGGCGCCGGCAAGGATTTGCCTGCGACGTAAATGCATCGGTTACACGGTTGTGCCAGGGTTTAAGCCCGCGCGTGCTGAGCGATCTGATCGAGCCGCTGTGCGTATCGGCCCTCAACACCCCGGCGCGAGACGCCAGCGCGCAGGTTTTTCTGCGTGTCATGCAGGACGCGCTATTCGGCGGCGCTGGTACATCCAATCTGCTGCTGCCACGGTGCGATCTGTCGGCGCTGTTTCCGACGGCCGGCGCGCGTTACCTGCTGGCGCGTGGCGCGCAACTGCGTCTGGCGGCCCGCGTCAACACAGTGGTGCCGCAAGGTCCGCACTGGCAGGTCGATGGTGAGTCTTTCGACGCGGTAATCGTCGCCACCAGTGCCAGCGCAGCGGCGCGACTGCTCAGCCGCAGTGCCGCCAGTGCCGACGCAGCAACGGCACAAGCCATGCTGCGATGCTGCGTTGTCACGCAGGCCCTGCGTTTCGAAGCGATCACCACGGTCTATGCGTGGCACCCAAGCGCCAGGCTGAGCTCGCCGATGCTGGCCTTGCGCTCAGATGCGACTTTCCCGGCGCAGTTTGTGTTTGACCGCGCTCGGCTCGGTGGGCCGCCAGGACTGCTCGCCTTTGTCGTGAGCGCCAGCCAAGCGGATCGCGCAACGCTGCAAACGCAGGTGCTGCGTCAGGCCAGCGCACAACTGGGCCTCAACCTGCAGCCGGTGCAGACCATCGTGGAGAAGCACGCCACCTTCGCCTGCACACCAAGATTGCAGCGACCGGCGCAGAGAATCGCGCCCGCTCTGCTGGCCTGTGGCGATTACGTCGCCGGACCCTACCCGGCCACGCTGGAGGGCGCCGTGCGCAGTGGTGTGGCGGCGGTAGCAGCGCTGGATTTTTCCTCTCCATGAGCCGTCGTCACCACGTGTGTAGCGCGCATGAAGCCGCAGGTGTAATGCGGGGACAACGCTATGTTGCCGACCCCGTATTGCGCTGCGCTGCATACGGACTACGCATCTCGCAATGAAGGCCAAGGGTTTCGTCGTTGCGAGCGAGGCGTGGCAATCCATTTGACAAACTTGCTATGCTTGGCCTGATAAAAATCATGAAGGAGACCCGCCGATGAAACGCGCCCTCAAGCTAGTCGCCCTGCTAATCGCTGTGCTGTTGCTGCTCGGCGGTGCGGGCAGCGCCTGGTATCTGCACAGCAAGCAGCCGCAACGCTCGGGATCGCTGAGCCTCAAACAGCTGCACGCGCCCGTGAGCGTGCGTTATGACGAGCACGGCGTGCCACACATCCGGGCCGAAAACGAAGCCGATCTGTACCGCGCGCTGGGCTACGTGCAGGCACAGGACCGTCTGTTCCAGATGGAGATGATGCGCCGCCTGGCGCAGGGTGAACTGGCCGAGGTGCTGGGTCCCAAACTCGCCGACGTGGACCGGCTCTTTCGCACGCTCGGCATCCGCGCCCACGCGCAGGAGTCGGCCGCCAAAATGAACCCGTTGAGCCCCGCATCCAAGGCGTTGATCGCCTACCTGGACGGCATCAACCAGTTTCAGGCCACGCACCCGGCGCCGTTGGAATTCGACTTGATCGGCATCCCGAAGCGCCCCTTTACCGTGCAGGACACTTTTGCCGTCACCGGTTACCTGGCCTACAGTTTTGCCGCCACCTTCCGCACCGAGCCGGCCTTGAGTTACGTGCGCGACAAACTCGGCGCCGCCTACCTGAAAGCCTTTGATCTGGACACGCGCCCCGAGGGTGTGCTGCAAGCCAGTGGCAGCAGTGCGATGAACCGGCCCGATTGGCAGGTGCTGGCACAGTTGGCGCAAGTCAGCGAACAGGCGCTGGCCGACGCCGGTCTGCCGCGTTACGAGGGCAGCAACGCCTGGGCGATCGCGGGCAGTCGCACGGCCAGCGGCAAACCGATGCTCGCCGGTGACCCGCACATTGCCTACTCGGCACCTTCGGTCTGGTACGAAGCCCATCTGTCAGCGCCGGGCTTCGAGTTGTACGGTCATCATCAGGGCCTCGTGCCGACCGCACTGCTCGGCCACAACAGCCAGTTCGGCTGGAGCCTGACCATGTTCGAAAACGACGACATCGACCTGATCGCCGAAAAAGCCAACCCGGCCAATCCGAACCAGATTTGGTACCACGATCAATGGGTGGAACTGCAAAGCAGTGAAGAAACAATCGTGGTCAAGGGCGCGGCACCGATCAAGCTCACGCTGCGGCGCTCACCGCACGGCCCCATCATCACCGATGCCTACCCGACTCTGCTGGGCAAGACGCCAGTCGCGATGTGGTGGGCTTTTCTCGAAACCGAGAACCCGATCCTGGACGCCATTTATGAACTCAACCGCGCCGATACAGCGGCCAAAGCCAGCCAGGCCGCCAGCAAGATCCACGCCCCGGGGTTGAACGTGGTCTGGGCCAACGCCAGCGGTGACATCGGCTGGTGGGCAGCCGCCAAGCTGCCGATCCGCCCGGCCAACGTGAACCCGTCCTTCATTCTGGATGGCAGCCTGCCCGAGGCCGACAAACTCGGCTTCTACCCCTTCAGCGAGAACCCGCACGAAGTCAATCCGGCACGCGGCTACATCGTCTCTGCCAACCATGAACCGCGATCACCCAATGGCGTCGCAATTCCCGGCTACTACTGCGTGCCCGAGCGCGTGCAGCGGCTCGACGAGCGCCTGCGACAACCTGGCGTGAAATGGGACAGCAAAGCCAGTCAGGCCTTGCAGCTGGACGTCAAGACCGACTACGCAGCACGCATCCTCAAACCGGTACTGCCCGTGCTGCAGGGCGTCGTCACCGATCCAGGCGAACGTGCCCTGTTGCAATTGCTGGCAAGCTGGGACGGCCAGCAAAACACCGAGAGCGTTGCCACCACGCTCTACACCCAATTTGTCTACGAGCTCGCGCGCGCCGCCATGGCCGACGAGATGGGCGAAGTACAGTTCAAGAATCTGCTGGCCACACGGGCACTGGAATTTGCCCTGCCGCGTCTTGTCAGCGACGTAACGTCCCCGTGGTGGGACAACCGCAACACGCCGACCGTCGAGAGCCGGACCGACACCATCAAAGAGGCCTGGCGCGCAACGCTCTCGCACCTGCGCACCACGCTGGGTGCCGACAGTACTGGCTGGACCTGGGGCAAAGCCCACACGCTGACGCACGGCCACCCGCTGGCGGCACAAAAGCCGCTCGACAAGCTGTTCAATATCGGGCCCTTCGCGGCACCGGGCGGGCGCGAACTGCCCAACAACCTGGGCAGCAACATCGGTCCGGCGCCCTGGGCTGTCAGCTACGGTCCATCAACCCGGCGCGTGATTGATTTTGCCGACGCTGGCAAGGCGGTCGGCATCAACCCGATCGGTCAGAGCGGTGTGCTGTTTGACGCCCATTACAAGGATCAGGCACAAACTTTCATCAGCGGCGGCTATGTGGCGCAACATCTGGCCGAGGCCGATGTTGCCGCCAACACACACAGCACGCTGACGCTGGCGCCAACACGTTGATGCTCTCGCCCACGCGCTGATGCAATTTGTCACCCCGCCTCACATTTGTCATCCCGGACTCCGATCCGGGGGATCCATGCCTTCTGCCAGTGCCACGCGAAGCATGGATTGCGGGTCGGAGCCGGCAATGAACAGGGCAAGACAAAATGCAAGAAAGAGGCTTGACCTTAGGCCGGACAGCGCAGGCCATCATGCGTGAAAATAGCGTATGACCGCATTCAAACCAGAACCTCCTTTCCAGCACGGCCAGAGTGCGCGCAACGCCGTGCTGTTCTGCAACCTCGGCACACCCGACTCGCCCACGACCACGGACGTGCGCCGTTACCTGAAAGAGTTTCTCAGTGACCCGCGCGTGGTCGAAATTCCGCGACTGCTGTGGTGGCTGATCCTGCACGGCGTGATCCTGCCGTTTCGGCCCGCCAAGTCGGCCGCCAAGTACGCCAGCATCTGGACCCCCGAGGGCTCTCCCCTGAAGATATGGACCGAGAAGCAGGCCCTCATGCTGCAAGGCTGGATGGCGCAGCGCGGGCATGATGTGCGCGTGCGTTACGCCATGCGCTACGGCAGTACTTCGATTGCCGAACAGCTCGACGCGCTCAAGGCCGAAGGTGTGACGCGTGTGCTGGTGCTGCCGGCCTATCCGCAGTATTCCGCCACCACCACGGCCAGCCTGTTCGACGCCGTCTATGCCTGGGCCGCCACGGTTCGCAACCTGCCCGAGCTGCGCTTTGTCAACCGCTACCACGACGACGCCGGCTACATCGCCTCGCTCGCCGCGAGCATTGAGACCTACTGGAAGGCCAACGGTCGGCCGGAACAACTGGTGATGAGTTTTCATGGCATACCCGAGCGCAGCCTTCACCTGGGTGACCCCTACCACTGCGAATGCTTCAAGACCGCGCGCCTGCTAGGCGCGCAGCTGGGGCTGCTGCCAGACCAATACAAGGTCACGTTCCAGTCGCGCCTGGGTCGCGCCAAATGGCTGCAACCCTATACCGAACCAAGCCTGATCGCGCTCGCAAAGTCCGGCGTCAAACGCGTCGATGTAATTTGTCCCGGCTTCACCAGCGACTGCCTTGAGACGCTCGAAGAAATCAATATGGAAGGGCGCGCCGCATTCTTGCAGGCCGGCGGTCAGCAATTCCATTACATCCCCTGCCTCAACGATGACCCGGCGTGGATCGGCGCGCTGTGCGAACTCACGCAAACGCACCTGGCCGGCTGGCCGACCCAGAACGCGCCTGATCCGCAAACGCTGGCAGCCTCACGCGCCGCGGCATTGGCACTGGGCGCCAAACAATAGAGCACAGGCCCATGGCCACCTCGTGACTGTCAGCGACATGGCGATCCAGGTATTCGATATTCAGTCAGCGGCAGCGATGAACGCTGCGATCGGATCAAGCTGATCCGCCACGTTGAGCGCGGGCGCATGTCCGCATCCCGCCACTTCGAGTACCTGCAGCAAGCCGCGCGCACCCGGGCCGCGAGCCTGCATGGCACGAATGGTTTCAGGCAGGACCAGATCCGATTCGACGCCATGCAGACAGAGCACGGGGATCCTGATCGCGTCGTAGTGGTCCCAGATCAGGTAATCATTGGGGTGGCTGATGAACTGCTGCACCATCGCCGGGTCGTAGTGCGGCGTGACGCGTCCGTCAGGCAGGCGCCGTGTCGAGGTCTCGGTCAAACGCCGCCATTGCGCGGCGCTCAGCCAACCGTAGGGCTTGTAGACCTGGCGGAAAAAGGCTTCGAGTTCGAGCATCGTGTCGAACGCCGGCGGACTGCCGGCGTAGGCGCGGATGCGCGCAATCGCCGACTGCGCCAACTCCGGCGCATTGTCGTTGAGCGTGAGGCTCTGGATGCGCCGGGCCATGCCCGGCAGCAGCAGACCGGCCGCGCAGACCGTGCCGATGGCGCCGCCCATCGAAGTGCCAACCCAGTGCGCACGCTCGATTCCGAGCTGATCGAACAATTCCTGCGCCAGGCGCGCGTAAAACGCCAGGCAGTATTCCTGGGCTGGCAGCGGACTCCACTGGCTCAGGCCACGGCCCGGCGTATCGGGACAGATCACGCGATAACCACGCTCGCACAAATGTTCGGCGAGTTCATCCATGTCACGCCCGGTGCGCGCCAGGCCGTGCCAGGCGACGACGGTGTTGCTATGCTCGGCGCCCCACTCGGTGAGGTGGATCTCGCGCCCGGCGCAGGTCAGGTAACGCGAAACCGGTGCTGCATTCATAGCCGGCCTCCAGCAGCATTGGCTCGCAAACGACCCACGACGCCGGTCGGGAAGTAATACACCGACAGCACAAACAAGACGCCGAGCCAGAGCAGCCAGCGATCCGGCGACAACAGGGCCGACAGCCAGGGCCAACCGGCGGCTGCCTCGCTGCCCAGGCGCAGCAGATCCTGCAGATAGCTCTGCGCCACCAGGAACAGCGCGGCGCCGATGGCCGAGCCGTAGATCGTGCCCATGCCGCCGATCACGACGATCAGCAGCACGTCCATCATGACCTCAAACGAGAGCGAGGTGTCGGGTCCGCTGTAGCGCAACCAGATCGCCAGCATGGTGCCGGCCAGGCAGGCAAAAAGCGCCGACAGGATGCTCGACGTGGTGCGGTAGACGACGACGCGGTAGCCAATCGCCTCGGCCCTAAATTCGTTCTCTCGGATCGCCTGCAACACGCGCCCGAACGGCGAGTTCACGATGCGCAGCAGCGCCAGCAGCAGCAACAATGCGGTCACGAACAGCAGGTAGTAGCACAGCAAGCGGCCGTCGAGCGTGACGCCGAGAAAGGGCTGATCTGCGAACTCAAGGCTGGGCGATAGCAGTTCCGGCACTTTGAAGGTCAGGCCGTCTTCCCCGCCGGTGATGTCGGACAACTGCGAGGCCAGCGTCAGGAAGGCCGAGGCCACCGCCAGCGTGATCATGGCAAAGAAGATGGCACGCACGCGCAGCGAGAACAGACCGACCAGCAAGGCCAGCACAAACGAGAGACCCAACGAAGCCAGCAAACCCAGGCCCAGCGCCTCCCACGTTGGACCCAGGCGCGTCATCGCCACCGCGATGCCGTAGGCGCCGATGCCAAAGAACATGGTGTGGGCAAAGCTGACGATGCCGGTGTAGCCAAGCAGCAAATCGAAACTGGCGACCAGCACGATGAAGACCAACACCTTGGCCGCGACATTGAGCGCCTTGACACCCGGAAAAATGAACGGTGCGCCAGCCAGTGCAATCAGCAGCACGATCAGCATGAACGCGAGCACGCGGCTGCGCGGGTGGTCGTGGGAAAGGATACGGTTGAGCATGGTTCAGTCCTAACGATTCGCCACCGGGTAGACACCCTGCGGTCGCCACAGCAGGATCGCCACCATCAGCGCAATGTTCGAGAACAGCGCCACCTTGGGCAGCAGAAAGCCGGTGTAGTTCGCCATCAGACCGACCAACAGGGCACCAATCAGCGCGCCACCGGTCGAACCCAGACCGCCGATGATGATGACGATGAAGATCAGCACGTTGACCTGTGCGCCCATCTGCGGCGTTACGTTCTGCTGGTACAGGCCCCACATGACGCCGCCCAGACCGGCCAGCGCGCTGCCGACGACAAAGACGCCGACAAACAGGCGCCGAATGCGGTAGCCGAGCGACTCAACCATCTCGCGGTCCTGCACACCGGCGCGGATCAGCAGTCCGATCTTGGTGCGGCTCAGGGTCCAGGCCAGCAGCGCGAAAACCAAGAGGCCAACCACAACCGCCAGCAGGCGATAGCGCTCGATGGCAGCGTCACCGAACAGCACGGCGCCGCGCAGGCCTTCGGGCAGCGGCAGAGGGATCTGCTGCGGGCCCCAGATCACCTTGATCAGTTCTTCGCCGATGATCATGCCGCCCATGGTGATCAGGATCTGCTTCAAGTGCTGACCGTAGACCGGGCGCACGATGAAGCGCTCGAAGGCCAGACCGAGCGCGCCGGCCACGGCCATCGCGACCAGCATGGCCGGAAACACCGCCACCAGGTTGCGCCACAGATCGGGTGAGCCGGTCCAGTTACCCATCATGCCCAGCACCGTGGTGGCGACGAAGGCGCCGAGCGCAATGAAAACGCCATGACCAAAATTGAGCACGTCCATCAAACCGAACACCAAGGTCAGGCCGGAGGCGATGACAAAGATGATCATGCCCATGGCCAGTCCCGCGACCGTGAGCGTGAGCCAGGTCGAGGCCGAGCCGATGAAGGGTGCAACCAGTAGCGCCAGGATTGGCACCAAAGTCAGTGGCTTCCAGTCGAAGTCAAGATTTTTCATATCGCCAACCCCAGCAGCGAACGCTGCAGTGCTTCGTCCTCGGCCAGCGCCTGCATGGCGCCGGCGTGGACAACGCGGCCGTTGTCCATGACCGCCACGTGATCGCCCAGGCGCTTGGCACAGTTGATGTTCTGCTCCACCAGCAGGATGGTGGAGCCGGTGGCCTTGAGTTGGGCGAAGGCGTCGATCATGTTGTTGATGATGGCCGGGGCCAGACCCTTGCTGGGCTCGTCGACGATCAGCAGTTCACGCGGCTCGACGATGGCGCGCGCCACCGCCAGCATCTGCTTTTGCCCGCCCGAAAGCTTGCCGGCCGGATGGTCCCAGAATTTCTCGACCGCCGGGAACAGCGAAAAGATCCACTGCAAGCGGCTGGCGTCCATCTGCGCCGCGCGTTTGGCCTGGCGTGCCGCCAGCAGCATGTTTTCCTTGACCGTGAGGTCAGAAAAGATACCCATGTTCTCCGGCACGTAGGCGATGTTCAGGCCGGCAATATCCGGCGTTGTGAGCTGTGTGATGTCGCGCTGACCGAATGTCACCCGGCCCTGGCTCGCGTGCCACAGACCCATGATGGTGCGCAGCGTGGTGGTCTTGCCGGCGCCGTTACGGCCGAGCAGCATCGTCAGTTGTCCGCGCGGCACTACAAGGTCAACGCCATGCAGGATATGGTAGGCGCCAATGTGCGTGTGCACGCCTTCGAGCTTAAGCAAAACTTCGTTCATGATTTCTCGCGCCTTTCCCGTCGAGGGGAAAGGCCGGGATAGGGGGGCGTCCCATCTTGCGCCAAGGCGTCCTTGGGGGCAACCCCAAGGTAAGCCTCCTGCACCACCGGCGAGGCGATGACCTGCGCCGGTTCGCCATCGGCCACCAGTTTGCCGTTGTGCAGCACGATGATGCGGTCGGCCAGTTCGCGCACCACGTCCATCTTGTGCTCTACCAGCAAAATGGTTTTGCGCTTGTCGTCCTTGAGTTTGCGAATCAGGTTCAGGATGACCGGCGCTTCGTCGTGGCTCATGCCAGCGGTGGGTTCGTCGAACATGAAGACATCGGGCTCCAGCGCCATCAGCAGCGCGACCTCCAGCTTGCGCTGGTCGCCGTGCGGCAGGCTGGCCACGGTCGTGTCCTGCTGATCGTTCATGGCGACGGCGTCGAGCACTTCCTCGGCCAGTTGCGTCAGCGCCCTGTGGTCGCTCCAGACAGACCACAGGTTCAGGCCGCGCAAATGGGCGCCCGCGCGCGCTGCCTGCACGGCCAGGCGCACGTTCTCCAGCACCGTGAGGTTGGGAAACAGATTGGTGAGCTGAAAAGCGCGACCGAGACCGGCGCGCGTACGCGCCGACGGACTCTTGCCGGCCAGGCTGTTGCCGTTCAAGAAGACCTCGCCCGACGTCGCCTTGAGCTGCCCGGAGATCAGATTGAAATAAGTGGTCTTGCCAGCGCCGTTGGGCCCGACGATGGCCGTCAGCGTACCGGGCTGGAACGCACAACTGACAGCGTTGACCGCCACGTGGCCGCCGAAGCGAACCGTGAGTTCTTTGGTTTCAAGCATTTTTGAGTTCGCCTGTGATCGAACCAGCCAACAAAAAAAGGGTGGGAGCGGCGTAGCGAGCAGTCGTCAGGCAAGGCGCACGGAGCGCAGCAACCGGAACGTACACCCGTACTTGAGGATTGCGAGCACCGCGCAACGCCGCATGGCGACTGCGCAGTAGCCGAGCACGCCCTTTTTAACGCTTGTTTCTAATCGGAATCTGCATCTCTTCGGCCTTGATCTCGCGCACCAGTTCCGGCACGCCCCAGGCAAAAGCAGGATCAACCTTGATCTTGAAGTGGTACATGCTCTGCATCGCCTGATGATCTTCCTTGCGGAAGGTCATCTTGCCTTTGGGCGTCTCGAAGCTCATGCCTTCCATGGTCTTGATCAGGGTGTTGGCCGTGGCATCGCCCTTGCTGTTGGTCAGCGCCGTCACGACCGCCATGGCTGCCGAGAAACCACCTGCCGTGAAGAAGTCCGGCGGTGTCTTGAACTGGCTGTAATGACGCGCCACCATAGCTTCATTGACCGCGTTCTTCGGGATACCGAAGTAGTAGTAAGCCGCGCCTTCCATGCCGGGCAGGTTCTTGTAGGCCGCCATCGCCGGCAGGATGTTGCCGCCGGTCGCGATCTCGATGCCGTAGCGCTTCAGGTCCAGATCGACGATCTTGAACGGGTTGCCAGCACCGGCCCAGACGATCCAGATGATCTTGCGTCCCGGTTGGTCTTTCAGTTTGTCGATCAGGCGCTGCGCCCCCGCCGTGAAGTCGGTAGTGGCTGCCGGCAGGTATTCCTCATGCACCAGCTTGGCTTTCTTGATGGCATCCTTGAACGCCTTGACACCGTCACGGCCGAAGGCATTGTCCTGCGCCAGCGTGGCCAGCGTCACGCCAGCCTTGTCCACGGCAACCGCGTTGGAGATGGCGTCCTGCGAGCTGTTGCGACCGGTGCGGAAGATGTACTTGTTCCACTTTTCGCCGGTGATGGAATCGGCCACTGCCGGCTCGACCAGCAGGATCTTCTTGTACTCCTCGGCCACTGGCAGCATGGCCAGCGCCACACCGGAAGCGGTCGGACCGACCGCCAGATCAGCCTTGTCGTCGGAATAGGCGGTTGCCAGCAATGACTTGCCCAAATCGGGCTTGCCTTGATCGTCCTTCTCGATCACCACCAGTTTCTTGCCGGCCACCATCATGGTGCCACCGGTCGCGTAATCGAGACCCATCATGAAGCCGGTCGCGGTCTGCTTGCCATAGGCTTCGAGCGGGCCGGTCTTGCTGTAGATATGGGCGATCCTGATTTCCTTGGACTGCGCCAAAGCCAGCGGCGAAGCCAGCGCACAAGCCAGCGCGGCGGTGGTCAGTGCGGTGCACGTGACCCAAGTACGACGATCCATATATGTCTCCAGATGGGTTGATTGATCAGAGTTGACTATGCACCAAATATGCCAATTTGCAAGCCATTGATTTTATTTGGAAAAATTTCCACGCCAGGCAAAGTGTCCATATTTCAGGCATTTCAATACGTTCAGTAATCAGACACAACGCCTGATTACTGAACAGTATTCCCAAGCCGTCCATACAGCGTGGCGCGGGAAATTCCAAGCAGCCGCGCCGCAGCCGCCTTGTTGCCGCGGACCTGCGCCATGGCGGCACTGATGGCATCACGCTCCAGTGCCGCACGCTGCTGCGCCAGTGGCAGTGCTGCAGGCGCAGCCTTCTCCGGGGCCGGACTCGCTGCCAGCGCTGGCGGTAGCTCAACGCCGGACTCGCGCAGCACCGCTGCCAGTTGCGCGGCCTCGATGCGATGCGAATCGCTGCGCATGGTGGCCTGTTCGAGCACGTTGCGCAACTCGCGGATGTTGCCGCGCCAGACCTGCGCCGTCAGCAGTTCCAGCGCCTCGGTGCTGAGCTCGGGTGGCTGGGCACCGTTGCGCAGTGCCATGTCTTCGCCGAGCACTTCGACCAGGGCGGCGATGTCGGTACGCCGCTCGCGCAGCGGCGGCACCCGGATCGGCAGCACATTGAGGCGGTAGAACAAGTCTTCGCGGAACTCGCCCTGGCGCACCAGTGCAGCCAGATCGCGCGAGGTTGCCGCAATCACGCGCGCATCGAAAGACAGCAGTTTGTTCGAACCGAGCGGCTCGATCTCACCCTCCTGCAACGCGCGCAGCAGTTTGGCTTGCAGGGCCAGCGGCATGTCACCGATTTCATCGAGAAACAAAGTGCCACCATGGGCCAGACGGAACTTCCCTTCGCGCCCCTTGCGGTCGGCACCGGTGTAGGCACCGGGCGCGACGCCGAAGAATTCGGCCTCCAGCAGCGTGTCTGGCACGGCCGCGATGTTCAGGCTGATGAAGGGCTTGGCGGCGCGCGCCGAAGCGGCGTGGATCGCATGCGCCAGCAATTCCTTGCCGGTGCCGGTCTCACCCAGCAGCAGCACCGTACTGGCGGTCTGCGCGGCACGGCGCGCCTGGCGTTTGACTTCGACGGCAGCCGGACTGGTGCCGACAAAACTGGCGAAGGTGTAACGCGACTGGCGCTGGCCGTTGCGCTCGCCCTTTTGCTGGCTGACGCGCTGACTGGCGAGTTCACGCCGGGCATCGTCGAGATCGCGCTGCAACAGTGCAAATTTGCCTACCAGCGGCTGCAAGCTGGTCTCGGCATGATCAAACAGCACGATGCCGAGCGCACCGATCACCTCGCCAGCACTGTCGCGCAAAGGAATGCGGCTGACGACAAAGGTGCCGGCGCGATTCGTCAGCAGGTCAATCAGGATCGGCTTGCCGCTCTCAAGCACATGGTGCATCTGCGTGTTCTGCACGACGCTGGCCACCGGGTGCCCGACAAAGTCCTCGACCCGCTCAAAGCCCAGCGCTGGCAGAAATCGCTTGTACTGTTCGTTGATCCAGACCACCCGCGCCTGCCGGTCAACCAGCAGCATGCCTTCGCTGGCACTGGCAAACAGTTCAAACATCGAGCGAGCGGCCAGCTCCAGGATGCTCTGGGCGTCACGCGGCAGTGAATCGACATTGTCCATGCCGGGATATTAACGTGCAAGGCGGCACGGGCATCGCGGGCCCGTGACTACGGATCAACAAGCGCGGTGCCATAATTCCGCACCATAGAATCGCTGGAGACCGGCATGGAGTCGTTCCACTGGAACAAGTATTTTGAAACCGGGCTTGCGACCGTCGACCGGCAGCACCGCGGCCTGGTCGATCTGATCAACCGGCTTGGCGACCTGCTGATTCAGCCCGAGGGCGCATCCCAGGCCGACGTCAACAGCTTGTTCAACGAACTGGCCACCTACGCGATACACCACTTCAAGGAGGAAGAAAAACTGATGCTGCAGGCCGGACTAGATCCACGCCACATCCAGCAGCACACGCAATCACACACGGATTTCGTACAGGACGTGACCGCGCTGCACGGGCGCTCCAATGAGCGCAAGGAGACGTCCGAGGCACTGCTGAAATTCCTGACCTCCTGGCTGACTTACCACATCCTGGGCATCGATCAGTCGATGGCCAAACAGATCACTGCCATCAAAGCCGGCAAGGCACCGCAGGACGCGCTGGCCGCCGAAGCGACGCAACAGGAAGGCGCGACCGGCCCGCTACTCAACGCGCTCAACGGCCTGTTCCAGCAAGTTTCCCAGCGCAACCGTGAGCTGCAGGAACTCAACCGCACGCTTGAGGTGAAGGTGGCCGAACGGACACGCGCGCTATCGAAAACGAATGAGTTTCTCGAGCGGCTTGCCCTGACCG
The DNA here is from genome assembly GCA_903920695.1 of uncultured beta proteobacterium. Taxonomy (GTDB): domain Bacteria; phylum Pseudomonadota; class Gammaproteobacteria; order Burkholderiales; family Burkholderiaceae_C; genus Rhodoferax. Next base: position 22,797 of record CAIXNB010000070.1, on the reverse strand, counting down.
ACGTACTGACCGGCTTGCCCAACCGCCGCCAAGCGATGGCCTGGCTCGGGCAGGCCTGGGCGCAATCGGAACGTGACGCCTCGCCGCTGGCCTGCATGATGATCGACGCCGATTATTTCAAGCAGATCAATGATCAACATGGCCACGCGGCAGGCGACGAGGTGTTACGCGCCCTGGCCGCCCACCTGCGCGGCTGCGTGCGCCGCAACGACATCGTGTGCCGGCTGGGTGGCGACGAATTCCTGATCATCTGCCCAGGCACGGCACTCGATGGCGCGCTGCGAGTGGCAGAAACGATGCGCCAGGGCGTTGCCAAGCTGCGCGTTCCGGTCAGCGGTGGGGAATGGTCGGGCAGCATCAGCGTCGGCGTCGCTGAAAAGGGACCCGAGATGCAGCATTTCGAGGCTTTGATCAAGGCCGCCGATGAGGGCCTGTACCTGGCCAAAGACAAAGGCCGAAACAGCGTAGCCTGCGCCCACACCGCCCAGGCCTGACAAGGCTGGCGAGCCCTGCATCAGGACGGTCCGCTAGCGGCGCTATCGCGCTGGCGCAAAATGCGGGGTGACGCAGCGCCAGCCCAGCGTGTGAAAAAATATTCCCAACCTTTCTCAATTCAGGAGTTTGCTATGAGCCGTGATGTAGTTGTCGTCAGTGCCGTGCGCACCGCCATTGGAACCTTTGGCGGTAGCCTGAAGGACATCGCCCCGACCGAGCTGGCTGCGCAGGTCGTGCGCGAATCGCTCGCACGCGCCCAGGTGGCCGGCGCCGACGTCGGCCATGTCGTGTTCGGGCACGTTGTCAATACCGAGCCGAAAGACATGTACCTGTCGCGCGTGGCGGCCATCAACGGTGGCTGCGCCGAAGGCACGCCTGCCTTCAACGTGAACCGCCTGTGCGGCTCGGGCCTGCAGGCCATCGTCTCGGCCAGCCAGTCCATCCTGCTCGGCGATGCCGACATTGCCATTGGCGGCGGTGCGGAAGTCATGAGCCGCGTACCCTTTGCCAGCCTGAACATGCGCTGGGGCGCACGCATGGGCGACACCAAGATGGTCGACATGATGATTGGCGCGCTGCACGATCCGTTCCAGAACATCCACATGGGCGTAACGGCCGAGAACATCGCGGCCAAGTGGGGCATCACGCGCGAGCAGCAGGATGCGCTGGCCGTCGAAAGCCACAACCGCGCTCAGCGCGCGACCGAGGCCGGCTACTTCAAGTCGCAGATCATGCCCGTCATCCTCAAGAGCAAGAAGGGCGATATCGCCTACGCCACCGACGAGCATTTCCGCCCCAACTGCTCGCTGGCCGAACTGGCCAAGCTCAAGCCCGCCTTCCTGAAGGAAAACGGCACGGTGACCGCCGGCAATGCCTCCGGCATCAACGACGCCGCCGCAGCCGTCGTGCTGATGGAGGCAGCCACCGCCAAGGCGCGCGGCCTCAAACCCCTGGCACGCCTGGTAGCCTATGCCCATGCCGGCGTCGACCCCAAGTACATGGGCATCGGCCCGGTGCCGGCCTCGCAGCTCGCGCTTAAGAAGGCCGGACTGACCGTCAAGGACCTCGACGTGATCGAGGCCAACGAGGCCTTCGCCGCACAGGCCTGCGCGGTTGCCAAGGACCTCGGGCTGGACCCGGCCAAGGTCAACCCGAACGGTTCGGGCATTTCACTGGGTCATCCGATCGGCGCCACCGGCGCCCTGATCACGGTCAAGGCGCTGTACGAACTGGAACGCATCGGTGGCCGCTATGCCCTGGTGACCATGTGCATCGGCGGCGGCCAGGGCATCGCCGCGATCTTCGAGCGCCAGGCCTGACCAGCGAGCGCCGCGCCAGCGAACCGCCATGACCGTGCCCAAGCACTGGAGTCTGGGCGCCAAACTGGCGCTGGTGGGTCTGCCCTTTCTGTTGCTGGCGCTGCTGTCCACCGCGGCGACGCTGTGGGTCTCGTGGCAGCTCGACGGCGGCGCGGCCGCCGTCAACGAGGCCGGCCGCATGCGCATGCAGTCCTACCGCATGGCCCTCTCGATCGGCACCGGTGAAACCAGCGCTCTGGCGCAGCAGGTGCAGGAATTCAACGACAGTCTGGCGACACTGCGCAGCGGCGACCCCGAGCGCCCGCTGTTCGTGCCCTGGGACGACACGGTGCACACGCGTTTTGCCAGCGTCGAGCAGGACTGGGCGCGCTACCGCGCGCGCTGGATCGACGGCAAGCCCAGCGCCTTGCAGGAGCTGCGCGCGCAGACCGTGACCTTTGCCTCCGATATCGACGCGTTCGTCTCCAGCATCGAGGCGCACATGGCGCACTGGACCGCCATGCTGCACCTGCTGCAGATGAGCATGCTGGCGATGGCAATCCTGGGCGCGGCCGTGCTGCTCTACACCGGCTACCTGTTCGTTCTGGAGCCGGTCGGCCAGCTCAAGCAGGCGATCGAAAAAATCCAAGGCGGCGATTTCGACGCCCGCGTCGAGCGGGTCACCAGCGACGAGTTCGGCACCCTGGCCGAAGGCTTCAACGGCATGGCCGAACACCTGCAGTCGATGTACCGGAACCTGGAGCACAAGGTGGCCGAGAAGACCGCCCAGCTCGAAGAAAAACATGAACGGCTGGAGAGCCTGTACGAAGTCACGGCGCTGGTCGCCAAGGCCACGACGCTCGATGAGCTGGCGCAGGGTTTTGCCAAGAGCGTTGCCCGGATTGCACACGCCGATGGCGTTGCGGTGCGCTGGTCGGATCAGGAGAACCAGCGCTACCTGATGCTGGCCGCGCACGGCCTGCCCGGCGCCATGGTCAACGACGAGCTGTGCGTCAACAAGGGCGACTGCCACTGCGGCGCCGACGCGGTCGGGCCGGGGCTGCGCGTGATCCCGATCCGCGAGATCGAAAAGACCTCGCTCCAGCATTGCGCCAAAGCCGGCTTCGAGACCGTGGTCAATGTGCCGGTCTGCCAGCATGACCACCTGATGGGCGAGGTCGACCTGTTCTACCACGCGCGCGTCAACCTGTCGCCGCCCGAGCGCTCGCTGCTCGAAGCCCTGAGCAGCCACCTGGCCGGCGCAATGGAGAACCTGCGCCTGAACTCGCTCGAGAAGGAAGCGGCCGTGTCGCAGGAGCGCCACCTGCTGGCGCGCGAACTGCACGACTCGATCGCGCAGTCGCTGGCGTTCCTGAAGATCCAGGTGCAATTGATGCGCGACGCCGTGCAATCCGGCAACGCCGCCGAGATCGAAAAAGTGCTCGAGGAAATCGACACCGGCGTGCGCGAGAGCTATGGCGACGTGCGTGAACTGCTGCTGCACTTCCGCACGCGCACCAACACCGAGGACATCGCGCCGGCGCTGGAGACCACCCTGCGCAAGTTCGAACACCAGAGCGGCCTCAAAGCGTCGCTCAGCATGCAGGGCCAGGGCATGCCGCTGTCGCCGGACCTGCAGATCCAGGTGCTGCACATCATCCAGGAAGCCCTGTCCAACGTGCGCAAGCACGCGCGCGCCTCGCAGGTCTGGCTCGACGTGCACCAGCAGCCGGAGTGGCGCTTCGAGGTGCGCGACGACGGCGTCGGTTTTGTCACAAGCGACAACCCGCTCGACGAAACCCATGTCGGCCTGCGCATCATGAGCGAGCGCGCGCAGCGCATCGGTGCCGTGGTCGAGGTGATCTCGACGCCGGGGCACGGCAGCTCCGTGATCCTGACGCTGCCGCGCCCGGCGCACCCGATGCCGCCGACCGCGGCGCTGTCGCGCGAGACCAGCGCGAGCGAGGCCTGAGCACGCCCATGCAAGCCCCGGCACCCATCCGCATTCTGGTGGTCGACGACCACACGCTGTTCCGGCGCGGGCTGACCGCCCTGCTCGCGCGCGACCCGCTGCTGTGCGTGATCGGCGACGCCGCCGATGCCGGCCAGGCACAGCGCAAGGCCCAGGAACTGCAACCCGACCTGATCCTGCTCGACAACCACCTGCCGGGCGTCAACGGCGTGGACGCCCTGCCCGCGCTGCGCGAAGCCGCGCCGAAGGCGCGCATCCTGATGCTCACCGTGAGCGAGGACGAGACCGACCTCGCGGCCGCCCTGCGCGGCGGAGCGGCCGGCTACCTGCTCAAGACGATCGAGGGCGACGCCCTGACCGCGGCCATCCAGCGCGCCATGCAGGGCGACAGCGTCATCGCGCCCGAGATGATGAGCAAACTGGTGTCGGCCTACCGCGGCGCCGCCGCGGGCACGCCAGCGGCCAGCGCGCCGGCACCGAGCGCCATCGAGGCCGCCATTGCCGGCCTGTCGCCGCGCGAGCTCGACATCCTGCGCAGCATCGCGCGCGGCGCCAGCAACAAGGAAATTGCGCGCGAACACGGCATCGTCGAGACCACGGTCAAGATCCACGTGCAGCACATCCTGCGCAAGCTCGACGTCAGCTCGCGCGTGCACGCCGCCGTCATCGCGACGGAACACGGCCTGCTTTGATCAATCGCAAGTCATTGACTGCCTGAGCCCTCCATAGTTCTTCCGAACTATGGGGATGGTCAGTGGTGTAGTTCCATTGAATTGCACTTCCGCTCCCTCAGAGGGATGGCGCACACACGCCGTGCTCCCTACAGTCATCGCATGGACAACAGGAGTCTTTGACATGACGAAAAAAGGGCAGGCACTCTCGGTGCTGGTGGTCAGCACGCTGGCCTTTACGGTGTGCTTCATGGTCTGGATGATGTTCGGCGTGATCGGCATTCCGATCAAGAAGACGCTGGGCCTCAACGCGACTGAATTCGGTCTGCTGACTGCCATGCCCGTGCTGACCGGCTCGCTGATCCGCGTGCCGCTGGGCATCTGGACCGACAAGTACGGTGGTCGCATCGTCATGGCGCTGCTGATGGCACTGACCGTCCCCGCCATCTGGCTCATGAGCTACGCCACGAGCTACTGGCACTTCCTGACCATCGGCCTCTTTGTCGGCCTCGCCGGCGGCGCCTTTTCGGTTGGCACGCCTTATGTGGCGCGCTGGTTTCCAAAGTCGCAGCAAGGCTTTGCCATGGGCATCTACGGCGCCGGCAACTCGGGCGCGGCCGTCAACAAGTTCGTCGCACCGGCACTGGTCGTGGCCTTTGGCTGGACCATGGTGCCGCAGGTCTATGCCGCCATCATGTTCGGCGCCCTCGTGCTGTTCTGGCTTTTCAGCCACAGCGACCCGGGGCACCTCGTGCCCAGCCACGTCAAGTTCAGCGACCAGCTCAAGGCCCTGAAGGATCCGACCGTGCTCAAGTACTGCCAGTACTACAGCATCGTGTTCGGCGGCTATGTGGCGCTCTCGCTCTGGATGGTGCAGTACTACGTGGGCGAGTTCGGCCTGGACATCCGCTCGGCTGCCCTGCTGGCGGCCTGCTTCAGCCTGCCCGGCGGCGTGCTGCGCGCGGTGGGCGGCTGGATGTCGGACAAATGGGGCGCGCACAGCGTCACCTGGTGGGTGCTGTGGGTGAGCTGGGTCTGCCTGTTCCTGCTGAGCTATCCGCAGTTCGACTTCACCGTCGCCACCGTCAACGGTCCGAAGACCTTCCACATCGGCCTGAACGTCTACCTGTTCACAGCCCTGATGTTCATTCTGGGCATCGCCTTCGCCTTCGGCAAGGCCAGCGTCTTCAAGTACATCAGCGACGACTATCCGACCAACATCGGCACCATCAGCGGCATCGTCGGCCTGGCCGGCGGCATGGGCGGCTTCGTGCTGCCGATCATGTTCGGCGGACTGATGGACCTGACCGGCATCCGCTCCAGTGCCTTCATGCTGATGTACGGCGTGGTCTGGGTCTCGCTGATCTGGATGTTCTGGACCGAGGTGCGCGGCCGCGAAGTCATGGGCCACAACGCCAAGCCATTCACCCTGTAGCGCAAGCAATTTTCATTTCCCGAGGAAACCATCATGGCCAACCACAAGACCTCCAGCGCCGACATCGCCGACTGGCGCCCGGAAGACGAGCAGTTCTGGGAAAGCACCGGCAAGAAGATCGCCTACCGCAACCTGTGGATCTCGATCCCGAGCCTGCTGTGCGGCTTCGCGGTCTGGGGAATGTGGGGCATCATCACGGTGCAGATGCTCAACCTGGGCTTTCCGTTCAAGCAGGCCGAGCTGTTCACGCTGACGGCGATCTCGGGCCTGGCCGGCGCCACCATGCGCATCCCGTCCTCGTTCTACATCCGTCTGGCCGGCGGGCGCAACACCATCTTCCTGACCACCGCCATGCTGCTCGCGCCCGCGCTGGGCACGGGCATCGCCCTGCAGCACAAGGACTGGCCGCTCTGGGTGTTCCAGATGCTGGCCCTGTGGTCGGGCGTCGGCGGCGGCAACTTCGCCAGTTCGATGTCCAACATCACGACCTTCTTCCCGAAGCGCCTGCAGGGCACGGCGCTCGGTCTCAATGCCGGCCTGGGCAATTTCGGCGTCACCAGCATGCAGATCATCATCCCGCTGGTGATGACGGTCGGCATGTTCGGCGCGCTCGGCGGCGACCCGATGCCGCTGGTCAAGGACAGCGGCTGGATCTTCGGCAAGATCGCCGCCGGCACGCCCACCTACATCCAGAACGCCGGCTTTGCCTGGGTCCTGTCGCTGGTGCCGCTCGCGGCCCTGTGCTGGTTCGGCATGAACAACCTGCTGCCGATTTCGCCCGACATCGGCGGCACCATCATGGCCTTCGTCAAGGTCACCTGGATCTACACGCTGACCTTCATCCCGGCCGGCATCGGCCTGTACCTCTACATGCCGGCGCCGACCGGACTGGGCCTGCTCAACATGTGGATCGCGATGCCGCTGATCATCGCCGGCACGCTGTTCCTGATGAAGCTCGCGGCCTTCGGCACCATGAAGGACAACATCGCCAAGCAGTTCGCGATCTTCCGCAACAAGCACACCTGGTCGCTCACCCTGCTCTACATCGTGACCTTCGGCTCCTTCATCGGCTTCTCGATGGCGCTGCCGCTCTCCATCACGGTGATTTTCGGCATCAGTCACGTTCCCGATGCGGCCGGCGTGCTGCAACACACGCTGAAGAATCCAAATGCGCCGTCGGCCCTGACCTACGCCTGGATCGGTCCCTTCGTCGGCGCGCTGATCCGTCCGGTCGGCGGCTGGATCTCGGACAAGGTCGGCGGCTCCATCGTGACGCAGGTGATCTCGGCCGTCATGGTCTTGGCCTCGGTAGCGGTCGGCTACGTGATGATGCAGGCCTATGGCTCGGCCACGCCGGAGCAGTACTTCTCGAGCTTCATGTGGCTGTTCGTGCTGCTGTTCGCGGCCAGCGGCATCGGCAACGGCTCGACCTTCCGCACCATCGGCGTCATCTTCGATCGCCAGCAGGCCGGCCCGGTGCTGGGCTGGACCTCGGCCGTCGCCGCCTACGGCGCCTTCATCGCGCCAGTGGTGATCGGTGCCCAGATCAAGGCCGGCACACCCGAGATGGCGATGTACGGCTTTGCCATCTTCTACGCCCTGTGCCTGGTGCTGAACTGGTGGTTCTACCTGCGCGCCGGCTCGGAAATAAAAAACCCATGACCCAGACACCAGCACGGCGGATAAAGGCTGTCATCCCGGACCTGATCCGGGATCCATGGATTGCGGATCAAGTCCGCAATGACAGGTCAATACGACTTGAAACATATTTCGGAGGCATTCAATGAGCCATTTTCTTGATCGACTGAGCTACTTTTCCCAACCCAAAGAGCCGTTCTCCGGCGAGCACGGCCTCACCACTGGAGAAGACCGCACCTGGGAGGACGCCTACCGTGACCGCTGGGCACACGACAAGATCGTGCGTTCCACGCACGGCGTCAACTGCACCGGCTCGTGCTCCTGGAAGATCTACGTCAAGGGCGGCATCGTGACCTGGGAGACGCAGCAGACCGACTACCCGCGCACGCGCTGGGACATGCCCAACCACGAGCCGCGCGGCTGCGCGCGTGGTGCGAGCTACAGCTGGTATCTGTACAGCGCGAACCGCGTCAAGTACCCGATGGTGCGCGGTCGCCTGCTCAAGCTCTGGCGCGAGGCGCGCCTGTCGAACGACCCGGTCGATGCCTGGGCCTCGATTGCGCAGTCCGACGAAAAGCGCAAGGAATACCAGAGCGTGCGTGGCCTGGGCGGCTTTGTGCGCTCGAGCTGGGATGAAGTCAACGAGATGGTGGCCGCGGCCAACGTCCACACCATCAAGAAATACGGACCGGACCGCATCATCGGCTTCTCGCCGATCCCCGCGATGTCGATGATCTCGTACGCGGCCGGCAGCCGCTACCTGAGCCTGATCGGCGGCGTCAACATGAGCTTCTACGACTGGTACTGCGACCTGCCGCCGGCCAGCCCGCAGGTCTGGGGCGAGCAGACCGACGTGCCGGAATCGGCCGACTGGTACAACTCGAGCTACATCATCGCCTGGGGCTCGAACGTACCGCAGACGCGCACGCCGGACGCGCACTTCTTCACCGAAGTGCGCTACAAGGGCACGAAGACGGTGGCGGTGACGCCCGACTATTCCGAAGTGGCCAAGCTCTCCGACATCTGGATGAAGCCCAAGCAAGGCACCGATGCTGCCGTTGCCATGGCCATGGGCCACGTGATCCTCAAGGAGTTTTATTTCCCCGATGGCGGTAAACAGCGCAGTGCTTACTTTGACAACTACGTGCGCCGCTATACCGACATGCCGATGCTGGTGATGCTGAAAGAACATCAACTACCCAGCGGCGAAACGGTTCTGGTGCCCGACCGCTACCTGCGCGCTTCCGACTTCAACGGCAAGCTCGGCGCCGCCAACAACCCGGAATGGAAAACGGTTGCGCTCGATGAGAGCGGCAAGGTCGTGCTGCCGATGGGGGCCATTGGCTTTCGCTGGGGTGCGGACGGCCGAGCCGATGAAGGCCAGTGGAACCTGCAGGCCAAGGAAGCGCGCCATGGCAACAATGTGAAGCTCAAGCTCACAGTGATGGAAGGTGAGAACGCGAGCAGCGAAACGGCAAAGGTCGGCTTCCCTTACTTCGGCGGCATCGTCAGCGAGCACTTCCCGAACAACGCCTCGGGTGACGCCAGCAACAACGTGCTGGTGCGCACGGTGCCGGTGCAGCGCATCGCGCTGGGCAAGGAAGGCGACAAGCGCGAGGCGCTGGTGGCCACCGTGTTCGACCTGCAGGTCGCCAACTACGGTGTGGCGCGCGGCCTGCCGGGCGAGATGGCGGCCAAGGACTTCAACGACGACACGCCCTACACACCGGCCTGGCAGGAGCGCATCACCGGCACGCCGCGCGAGCAGCTGATCACGGTGGCGCGCCAGTTCGCCGACAACGCCGACAAGACGCACGGCAAGTCGATGGTCATCATCGGCGCGGCGATGAACCACTGGTACCACGCCGACATGAACTACCGCGGCGTCATCAACATGCTCATGATGTGCGGCTGCATCGGCCAGAGCGGCGGCGGCTGGGCGCACTACGTTGGCCAGGAGAAGCTGCGCCCGCAGACCGGCTGGACCGCGTTGGCCTTTGCGCTGGACTGGATCCGCCCGCCGCGCCAGATGAACTCGACGAGTTTCTTCTACGCGCACACCGACCAGTGGCGCTACGAGAAGCTCGGCATGGAAGAAGTGCTCTCGCCGCTGGCCGACAAGAAGCTTTACGCGGGCAGCATGATCGACTACAACGTGCGCGCCGAGCGCATGGGCTGGCTGCCTTCGGCACCGCAGCTCAAGACCAATCCGCTGCAGGTGGTGCGCGACGCCGCAGCCGCCGGCATGGAGGCGAAAGACTACACGGTCAAGAGCCTGAAGGACGGCTCGCTGGCGATGAGCTGCGAAGACCCGGACCATCCCGACAACTGGCCACGCAATATGTTTGTCTGGCGCTCCAACATCCTGGGTTCCAGCGGCAAGGGCCACGAGTACTTCCTGAAACACCTGCTCGGCACGGCGCATGGCGTGCAAGGCAAGGACTTAGGCAAGGATGAAGCCAAACCGACCGAGGTCGTCTGGCACACAGAGGCACCCGAGGGCAAGCTCGACCTTATCGTGACGCTCGACTTCCGCATGAGCACGACCTGTCTCTACTCCGACATCGTGCTGCCGACCGCCACCTGGTACGAGAAGAACGACCTCAACACCAGCGACATGCACCCCTTCATCCACCCGCTCTCCACCGCGGTCGACCCGGCCTGGCAGTCGCGCAGCGACTGGGAGATTTACAAGGGCTTTGCGAAGAAGTTCAGCGAGGTCTGCGTCGGCCATCTGGGCGTCGAGCGCGAGATGGTGCTCTCACCCCTGATGCACGACTCGCCGGCCGAACTGGCGCAGCCCTTTGGCGTGCAGGACTGGAAGCGCGGCGAGATCGACCTGATCCCGGGCAAGACTGCGCCCAACATGGTGGTGGTGGAACGCGACTACCCCAACACCTACAAGCGCTTCACGGCGCTGGGCCCGCTGATGAACAAGATCGGCAACGGTGGCAAGGGCATCGGCTGGAACACGCAGACCGAAGTCAGGCAACTCGGCGAACTCAACGGCCTGGAGCTCGCTGAAGGCGTGACCTGCGGCATGCCGAAAATCGACACCGACATCGACGCCTGCGAGGTCGTGCTGCAGCTCGCGCCCGAGACCAACGGCCACGTTGCGGTGAAGGCCTGGCAGGCGCTGGGCAAGCAGACCGGCCTCGATCACACGCACCTCGCGCTGTACCGCGAGGACGAGAAGATCCGCTTCCGTGACATCCAGGCGCAGCCGCGCAAGATCATCAGCTCGCCGACCTGGAGCGGTATCGAATCCGAGACCGTGTCCTACAACGCCGGCTACACCAACGTTCACGAGATGATCCCATGGCGCACACTGACCGGGCGCCAGCAGTTCTACATGGACCACCCGTGGATGACGGCTTTCGGCGAGGGCTTTTGCAGCTACCGGCCGCCCGTTGATCTCAAGACCACGGCCGGTATCCACGGTATCAAGCCCAACGGCAACACCGAGATTGCGCTGAACTTCATCACGCCGCACCAGAAATGGGGCATTCACTCGACCTACAGCGACAACCTGATGATGCTCACGCTGAGCCGCGGCGGACCGGTGGTCTGGCTCAGCGAGGACGACGCGAAACGCGCCGGCATTGTCGACAACGACTGGATCGAACTGTTCAACCTCAACGGCGCGATCGCGGCGCGCGCCATCGTCAGCCAGCGCGTCAATCCCGGCATGGTCATGATGTACCACGCGCAGGAGAAGATCATCAACACGCCCGGCTCCGAGATCACCGGCCAGCGCGGCGGCATCCACAACTCGGTGACGCGCATCGTGCTCAAACCGACCCACATGATCGGCGGCTACGCGCAGTTCAGCTACGGCTTCAATTACTACGGAACGATCGGCACGAACCGCGACGAGTTCGTGGTGGTGCGCAAGATGAACAAGGTTGACTGGATGGAAGAGGAATCGGGCACGAGCGCCGACTCAGCCGCAGCCCACGCCTAAGGAGAACACTGATGAAAATACGCGCTCAAATCGGCATGGTGCTCAACCTCGACAAGTGCATCGGCTGCCACACCTGCTCGGTCACCTGCAAGAACGTCTGGACCAGCCGCCCCGGCATGGAATACGCCTGGTTCAACAACGTCGAGACCAAACCCGGCATCGGCTACCCCAAGGAATGGGAGAACCAGGACAAATGGAATGGCGGCTGGATCCGCAAGGCCAACGGCAAGATCGAGCCGCGCCAGGGCGCGCGCTGGAAGCTGCTGATGCGCATCTTCGCCAATCCGAACCTGCCGCAGATCGACGATTACTACGAACCTTTCACCTTCGACTACGCGCACCTGCAGTCGGCGCCCGAGTCCAAGACGCTGCCGACGGCGCGCGCGCGCAGCCTGATCACGGGCCAGCGCATGGAGAAGATCGAGTGGGGTCCGAACTGGGAGGAACTGCTCGGCGGCGAGTTCTCGAAACGGCGCAAGGATAAGAACTTCGACGACATCCAGAACGATATCTACGGCCAGTTCGAAAACACCTTCATGATGTACCTGCCGCGCCTGTGCGAGCACTGCCTGAACCCGGCCTGTGTCGCGAGCTGCCCGTCGGGCTCAATCTACAAGCGCGAGGAAGACGGCATCGTGCTGATCGACCAGGACAAGTGCCGCGGCTGGCGCATGTGCGTGAGCGCCTGCCCGTACAAGAAGATCTACTACAACTGGAAATCCGGCAAGGCCGAGAAGTGCATCTTCTGCTACCCACGCATCGAAGCTGGGCAACCGACCGTTTGTTCGGAAACCTGCGTCGGGCGCATCCGCTACCTCGGCGTGCTGCTCTACGATGCGGACCGCATCGAAGCCGCCGCCAGCGTCGAGCATGACCGCGACCTGTACCAGGCGCAGCTCGACATCTTCCTCGATCCGAACGACCCCAAGGTGATCGAGCAGGCACGCATCGACGGCATCCCCGACCAATGGATGCAGGCCGCCCGCAAGAGCCCGGTCTACAAGATGGCGGTCGAGTGGAAGGTGGCGCTGCCGCTGCACCCCGAGTACCGCACGCTGCCGATGGTCTGGTACGTGCCGCCGCTCTGCCCCATCAGCGCCGCGGCCAACGCAGGCCAGATCGGCATCAACGGAGAGATCCCGGACGTCAAGCAGTTGCGCATCCCGGTCAAGTACCTGGCGAATCTGCTGACCGCCGGCGACACGCAGCCGGTCGAGCGCGCGCTCGAGCGCATGCTTGCCATGCGCGCCTACCAGCGCGAGAAACATGTCGACGGCCGCATCAACACAGCGGCACTGGACCAGGTGCAGATGACGCAGGCCGAGGTCGAGGAGATGTACCACGTGATGGCGATCGCCAACTACGAAGACCGCTTCGTGATCCCGACCACGCACCGCGAATACGCCGAGAACACCTTCGACATGCGCGGCGGCTGCGGCTTCTCGTTTGGCAACGGCTGCTCCGACGGCGCCAGCGAAACGAGCCTGTTCGGCGGCACCAAACGCCGCACGATACCCATCAAGGCAAGAGTCTAGAAATATGGCACACCCCCAGGCTGCGCGCACTTCGTGTCGCTCCGCCACCCCCCTTGCAGGGGGCAACACCAGCGGCCCGGCAAAGCCGGTTCCGCGGTGTTCCTGGCCTCAATACCCGCTCTTCTCCGAAAGCACGTTTTATGAAGCTGTTTGAAAACAACCCCATACCCGCATCGCAAACTCTCAAGGTGTTTGCGCGGCTGCTGTCGTATCCGGATGCGCAATTGCGCGCGCATCTTGATGAAATGCAGCAGGTCCTGCACGCCGAAGCAACGTTATCCGTCAACCGCCGAGGCGAGTTGGATGCGCTGATTGGCGCGCTCAAACGTGGCAATCCGCTGGAAACGGAAAGCACTTACGTCGAGCTGTTCGACCGCGGCCATGCGACCTCGCTGCATTTGTTCGAGCACGTGCACGGCGACTCACGCGATCGCGGCCCGGCCATGATCGACCTGACGCAGACCTATGAGAAAGCCGGTCTCTACCTGGCGCCGGGCGAGCTGCCGGACTACCTGCCGGTGGTGCTGGAGTTCGTCTCGACCCAGCCGCCGCGCGAGGCGCGCGCCTTCCTCAGCGAGATGGCGCACATCTTCAACGCCATCTTCAATGCTCTGCAACAGCGCAGCAGCGCCCACGCCAGCGTGCTGGGCGCGCTGCTCGAACTCAGCGGTGAGAAGGCGCACGCGGTCAAGGTCGTGCCCGACGAGACCATCGACGCCAGCTGGGAAGAGCCGGTCGTGTTCGACGGCTGCTCGATCAAGGGCCAGGCCAAGCCGGGCCAGGTTCAACCGATTCACTTTGTCAGGAACGAGACGGCGCGCTCCAACGCGAACGCCGCCGCACACGCCGGAGTCACACCATGAACGCACTCGACCATTTCCTGTTTGGCCTGTATCCCTACATCTGCCTGACCGTCTTCTTCCTGGGCAGCCTGATCCGCTTCGACCGCGACCAGTACACTTGGAAGAGCGACTCCTCGCAGTTGCTCAAGGCGGGTCAGCTGCGCTGGGGCTCCAACCTGTTCCACATCGGCGCGCTGTTCCTGTTCATGGGGCACTTCGCCGGCCTCTTGACACCGCACTTCGTCTATGAGCACTTCACCAGCGCGCATGACAAGCAGCTGATGGCCATGATCAGCGGCGGCACGGCGGGTCTGCTGGGCTTCATCGGCGCCAGCCTGCTGCTGCACCGGCGCCTCTCGGAGCCGCGCATCCGCATCAACTCCAAGACCAGTGACATCGTGCTGCTGATCCTGCTCTGGCTGCAGTTCGCGCTCGGCCTGGCCACGGTGCCGGTTTCGGGTCAGCACCTGGACGGCGGCATGATGATGGTGCTGGGCGAATGGGCGCAGCGCATCGTGACCTTGCGCAGCGGCGCGCCGGAACTGCTGGCCGAGGTCGGCTGGATTTTCAAGGCGCACATACTGCTGGGCATGAGCATCTTCCTGATCTTCCCGTTCACACGCCTGGTCCATGTCTGGAGCGGGTTTGGCACGGTGGCCTACCTGTTCCGCCCGTACCAGGTCGTGCGCGCACGCCGCCTGAATGTGCCCGCCGGGCAGAACCAGCCGCGCCGTCCTGGCGCCGGCGTTTGAGGACTTCAACATGGAACTCCAATCTCCCGTTCGCACTCCCATCGCCAGCATCAACGGCGTTGCGCTCAATACCGAAGACGAAACACTCACGGCCGACGAGTTGCGCCAGCGCGCCTGCGCCGAGCTGCTGCGCCAGGCTGCCATCGCCGAAGACCTGCTGGACGCCGACGACACCGGCGCGCCGGACGGCATCCTGAGCGAAGCGGCGAGCAACGCCATCGAACTGCTGCTGGAACAGGCGCTTACGATTCCCGAGCCGTCGGAGGCCGCCTGCCGGCGCCATCATGCGGCGCACCAAAGCAACTACAGCAGCGGTGAAAAGGTGAGGGTGCGCCACATCCTGTTCGCCGTCACACCCGGCGTCGATGTCGCTGCCTTGCGCCAGCGTGCCGAAGGCTGCCTGCTCGACGTGCGTTGTCACGATGGCAGCGCGGCCAACAGTGGCTTTGCCAAGGCTGCCAGCACGCTGTCAAACTGCCCGAGCGGCAAGCAAGGCGGCGAGCTGGGCTGGCTCGGCGCCAGCGACTGCGCACCCGAGTTCGGCAAGGAATTGTTCGGGCAGACCGACGTCGGCGTGCTGCCGCGCCTAGTGCACAGCCGCTTCGGCTTTCATGTGGTTGAGGTGCTGGAGCGTCAACCCGGCATCCATCAACCCTTCGAAGCGGTGCTGGGCGCCGTTTCCATGGCCTTGCGCCAGGCCAGCTATGTCACGGCGCTGCGCCAGTACCTGAGCCTGTTGGCCGGCCAGGCCGAACTCATCGGGGTCGAACTCGACGCTGCCGAGACGCCACTGGTTCAGTGATCGAGCTGCACGGCATATCCCTCCCGGTCGAAGGGGATATAGTTGCCGAAGGTTCCGGCCTTGATGGCCTCGACCATGGCCTGCAGCGGCTTTTCTGCCGCCTCGGACGTCGGCATCACGCCGGCGCTGCCCGCTAGGGCCGCCACAAAGACCAATCGCCAGTCGTGTCCGAACTGGGCCGATTCTTCGACCAGGTCGGCGAACGACCGCAGTTCCTGCGCCGTGCGGTCCAGGCTCATTACCGGCGCCAGCGAACCGCCCTGCCCCGCCAGGAAGTTTTCGCGCTGCGCCGGCGTGCTGTCGCTCGGCAATTCAACCGTGACAAACACAAAAAGCAGGCGCTGCGGCGTGCTTTGCTGACGCGCTGCTTGTAACAGGTCGTCAAAACTGGAAATGTTCATTACAGGGTCTCTTATTTCAGGGAAGAATATGCAAAAAAATAAATGCAAAAAGCAACACAGGGCGATTTCCTTTTGTGGTCATAATACGCTAGATGTAGTGCCGGATAAAGCAATTCGCCACTACCCCTAGTGCCCAAGTAGTTACCCCGATCAATAAAAGACATACCGTTGCGGTTGCCGTAAAGTTGTCATTCGCGTGCTGCGCGAGCCGCCTATTCGACACCTTTTTCCAGGAATAAACATGAACCAAAAGACACCCGAGAGAACAAGAC
Organism: uncultured beta proteobacterium; assembly: GCA_903920695.1. Lineage (GTDB taxonomy): Bacteria > Pseudomonadota > Gammaproteobacteria > Burkholderiales > Burkholderiaceae_C > Rhodoferax. The sequence continues at coordinate 6,720 of CAIXNB010000070.1, read as the reverse complement.
CCCTGCTCGCGCTCGCCCCTCAGCAAATCAGCGAAGAAGTCCTGCTTGAGAAGTACGGCAAAGGAAACGAGAAGACCATTCTGGACGTCAACCAGCGCGTCGCACGCGCCTTGGCAGCCGTCGAAGCACCGGAACATCAAAAGCAATGGGAAGCCAAGTTTCTGCAAGCGCTGCAAAACGGCTTTCTGCCGGCCGGACGCATCCAGTCGGCTGCGGGCACCAACCTGTCAGCGACCCTGATCAACTGCTTTGTGCAGCCGGTCGGTGATTCGATTGCCCATATCGAAGACGGCCACCCCGGTATCTACACTGCGCTGACCGAAGCGGCTGAGACCATGCGCCGCGGTGGCGGCGTCGGTTACGACTTCTCGCGCATCCGTCCGCACGGCGCTTGGGTCGGCAGCACGCAAAGCAGCGCCTCGGGCCCTGTGAGTTACATGCGCGTGTTTGACCGCTCCTGCGAAACCGTCGAGTCCGCCGGTGCCCGTCGTGGTGCACAAATGGGCGTTCTGCGCTGCGATCATCCTGATATTGAAGCCTTCATCCACGCCAAAGATACCGGCGACCTGAAGAATTTCAATATCTCCGTCGGTGTCACCGATGCCTTCATGGAAGCCGTGCAAAAGAACAGCGAGTTCACGCTGGTGCACCGTGCGGAACCCGGCGTGGCGCAAAAGGCAACCGGCGCCTACCAGGACAAAGTCAGCGGCCAGTGGATCTACCGCAAACTGGCGGCGCGCGAGTTGTGGGACCAGATCATGCGATCCACCTACGACCACGCCGAGCCGGGCGTGCTGTTCCTGGACCAAATCAACCGCGACAACAACCTGTCGTATTGCGAGACGATTGCCAGCACCAACCCCTGCGCCGAACAGCCGCTGCCACCGTATGGCTGCTGCTGCCTCGGTTCAATCGACCTGACGCGCTTCATTGAAAATCCGTTTGAAGCCAACGCGCGCTTCAACCAGGCCGCGTTTGCCGATGTGGCGCGCGTGGCCACGCGCATGCTCGACAACGTGCTAGACGTCACCGTCTGGCCACTGCCACAGCAACAGGAAGAAGCGCGCAGCAAGCGCCGTGTCGGCCTGGGCTTTACCGGATTGGGCGATGCGCTGGTGATGCTCAACCTGCGCTATGACACGCAGGAAGCGCGCGACATGGCGCGTCAGATTTCCGAATGGATGCGCGACACGGCCTACGATGCCTCGGTCGAGTTGGCACGCGAACGCGGCGCCTTCCCGCTCTTCAATGCTGACCTGTACTTAAGCGGCCAAACCTTTGCGTCGCGCCTGCCCGCCGGCCTGAAAGAGCGCGTGCGCACGCACGGTCTGCGCAATTCACACCTGCTCTCAATCGCACCGACCGGCACCATCAGCCTGGCCTTTGCTGACAACGCCAGCAACGGCATCGAGCCGGCCTTCAGCTGGACTTACACACGCAAGAAGCGCATGACCGACGGCAGTTTCAAGGAGTACGCGGTCGAAGACCACGCTTGGCGCCTGTACCGTCATCTGTTCGGCGAAGACAGAGAACTCACGCCGGCCTTTGTCACGGCACTGGAGATGAGCGCGCAGGCCCATGAATCGATGGTCGCCGCCGTCGCGCCCTACATCGACACCGCGATCTCGAAGACCGTCAACGTGCCGGCCGACTACCCGTACGCGGATTTCCAGAACCTGTACATGGAAGCCTGGCAGTCCGGCCTAAAGGGTCTGGCCACCTACCGTCCCAATTCAATCCTGGGCTCGGTCCTGAGCGTCACGCCCAGCGCCAGCGCGCCAACGACCGCAACACCGCTGCATATCGATGGCGCCAATCACCGCCTGTCGCTGGAGCGCCTGCCGGTGCCGGTGCTGTCCTCGCTGCGCTGGCCGAGTCGGCCGCAACTGCCCGGTGGCAACTCGGCCTGGACCTTCATGATGCACCATCCGTTTGGCGACTTTGCCCTGTTCGTCGGCGAGATCTCACCCGAAGAAGGCGGCGCACCGAAGCCCTTTGAAGTCTGGGTCAACGGCACGGATCAGCCGCGCGGTTTGGGTGCGCTGGCCAAAACGCTGTCGATGGACTTGCGCGCCAACGACCCGGCCTGGCTTGAGCTCAAACTTGACGCCCTGGCCACGGTGGCCGAAGAACACTCGTTTGAGATGCCGTTCCCGCCGCACGGCGAACAGCGCCTGTTCCCCGGCGTGGTAGCTGCCACGGCGGCCGTGATCCGCTGGCGCTGCGATCAGCTCAAGGCCTTGCCGGGCAGCAATGGCAAGGGCGAGACACCGGTGATCGACGCCATGTTCAGCCGCGGTGAGCCGCAGACCGGCCCGTCGGGCACACTGGCCTGGTCGGTCGATGTGGAAAACCCTGCCACCGGCGAAGCGCTGACAGTCACGCTCAAGGAAGTGAACCTGCCGGGCCACGATGGTGCCATCGTGACAAGGCCCTGCGCCGTCGGTTTCTCCGGCAACTACCCGCGTGCCCTCGACGGCGTGGCGCGTCTGCTGTCACTCGACATGCGCGTGATCGACCCGGCCTGGATCGGCATGAAGCTGCGCAAGCTGCTCAACTACGCCGAGCCGCTTGGTCACTTCATGGCCTTTGTGCCGGGGCTGCCGCACGGCGAGCGGCGCCAGCAGACCTGGCCATCAACCGTGGCCTATATCGCGCGCCTCATCATCCACCGCTACGCCATGCTCGGCGTGCTCGATGAAGAGGGCTTCCCGCTGCGCGAGATGGGTGTGCTCGATGCGCCGAAGAACCATGAAACGGTCAGTACCATGGCCGGCAAAGTCTGCCCGGAATGCGGCAACCCGACCGTTATCCACAAGGACGGCTGCGATTTCTGCACCGCCTGTGGCTATGTAGGCCAGTGCGGCTAGAACACCAGCCGTCTGATTCGGTTTCCAAAACATTCCTGTCTAGGCGCGACGCCGCAGACAGTGCGCCAGCACGGCAGGGCGTTGCAACAACGACAGGGATGGTTTAGAAATGGAATGAGTTCAGTCGCGCACCACCAGCACCGGCAGGTGGGTGTGCGACAGAACAGCTTGGGTGACACTGCCCAGTACGAGTTTTTCCAGGCCGCTGCGGCCGTGCGAACCCATGACAATGAGGTCGGCCGGGATTGAGGTAGCGGTCTCGACCACGCCACGCCAGGCTGCATGCGACTCAACGACGGAACTGCTGACCGCAACACCGGCGGCTTCGATAGCGATCCGCGCCGCCTTAATCGCCGCATTGGCTTCGGCCGTCGCAGCGCTCAGGTACTCGGCCTGGCCATAGGCGAAATCGGTGCCGACACCGGTAAACGGATAGGGGTCGATGACAAAGATGGTTGTGACGCGGCTGCCAAACGCCTTGGCCAGTCCAATCGCCTTGTCGACCGCCAATTGCGCCGTTGACGAGCCATCCACTGGAACGAGAATGTGTTTGAACATGACGGAACTCCTTTTATGTTGAACAGTATCCAGTCTCACGGGCGGCAAGACCTTGACTGTTGTCAGTATCGCTTAATTATCCTGCACCACCATCTTAATGACACCGCACACAGCGACAAGCTATAGTGCCCCTGCTTGTGCCAGGTATGCAGCCGCTTCAAGACGCACCCCATGTTCATCACTTCAAAATTGCTCTCGTTTATCACGCAACCACTGGCCTGGGTTGCTCTGCTGCTGTGCGGCGCGCTGCTATGTTTGCCGGGCCGCCGCCGCTGCGGCATGCGCCTGGCCTGGCTCGCACTCGCCCTGCTGTTGTTGCAGGGCTGGCAGCCGCTGCCCGATGCCCTGCTGCGGCAGCTCGAAGCCCAATACACGGAGCCGCTAGCCGACAGTCGATTCGACCATTACGCCGGCATCGTGATGTTGGGCGGCGCGCTGGAGCCAGTCCATGTCTGGCAGGGCCACCATCAGGTCGCTCTGAACGACGCCGCTGAACGCATGACCGTGCCGATCACGCTGCTGCGGCAAAACCCGCAGTTGCGCCTGCTGTTCACGGGTGGCGAAGGGAACCTGCTGGCCGAAGGAACGGCCGAAGCGGCATTGGCCAAGCGCTTCTTCGACAGCATGGGTGTGCCGCCACAACAGATCATCTACGAATCTGCTTCCCGAACCACCTACGAGAACGCCCGTTTCAGCGCCGCCCTGCCCGGCGTCGATCCGAAGCAGCCCTGGCTCTTACTGACTTCAGCCTGGCATATGCCGCGCGCCTTCGCCACCTTTCGGAAAGCGGGCTGGAACGTCACACCCTACCCGGTTGACTTTCGCACCGGCACCAACACGCCATGGACCGAGTACTCGCTCTGGCAGGGAGCCCAAAAATGGCAGATGGCGCTACACGAACTCGCCGGCCTACTGGCCTACCGTCTGGCCGGACGGGTTTGATCAGCGCATCTCGCTGGCCAGCACCTTGTCAATGCGCTTGCCATCCAGATCCACCACTTCAAAGCGCCAACCGGCGCATTCGATCCGTTCGCCCACCGCCGGTAGATGGCCGGACACCGACATCAGCAAACCCGCCACCGTGTTGTAGCGGCCGCGGTCTTCGTCCGGCAGTTCATCAATTTTGAGGCGGACCTTGAGTTCGGGCACCGGCATCAAACCGTCAAGCAGCCAGGAACCATCGTCGCGCTCGGTAGCCCAGGCATCGATTTGCGCGCCCGGTTGCAACTCGCCGGTAATCGCCTCCAGCAGGTCGCGCGGTGTTAGCAGGCCTTGCACCACACCATACTCATCCACCACAAAAACAAAACGCCCGGCCTTGGCCCGGAACTGTTCCAGCAACTCCATGCCGCTGAGAGTCTCCGGCACGAAGGAGGCCGGCATCGCATAGGCCTCGATCGTGCCCGGTGTATCGACACCCAACTCCAACAAGCGGCCAACGCTGATCACGCCCACCACGTCGTCGAGTGAACCACGGCACACCGGGTACCAGGAATGCGCGCCATTTTCGCCACCGCTGCCGGCCCGACGCAGACCCTGCGCGACGGTACTGCTCGCGTCCAGCCATTCGACATCGGTGCGCGGCACCATCAGCGAAGTCAGTGGCCGGTCATCGAGCTGGAACACGTTTTGCACCATCTGATGCTCATGCTGCTCGATCACGCCAGCGTCCACCCCCTCTTCCAGACTGGCGCTGATTTCCTCCTCCGTCACCGGGCGCAAAGCATTGGTGTCGATGCGCAGCAGTTGGAGCACGCCAGCCGTGGTGCCGGAAAGCAATTTCACAAACGGCTTGGCCGCCGTCGCAAGCCACAGCATCGGCCGCGCGACCCAGCGCGCCACCGGCTCCGGATGCAGCTGACCGATGCGCTTGGGCACGAGTTCGCCAAAGATGATGGTGGTAAAGGTGATCAACGTGACGACGATGGCCGTGGCGGAAATGGCGGCGGCTTTATCGGCCACGCCAAAACCATGCAGCCAGGTGGCGACCCCGGCGCTGAAAGCGGCCTCACCGACAATGCCGTTGAGGACACCAATCGAGGTGATGCCAACCTGCACCGTTGAGAGAAACTGATTCGGATTGCCCAGCAGCGTCAACGCCGCCTGTGCCCCCTTGTCGCCGCCTTCCGCCATGGCGTTCAGACGCACCTTGCGGCTGGCCGCCAGCGCCAGTTCCGACATGGCAAAGACACCGTTGAGCAGGGTCAGGAAGACAATCAGCAGGAAATCCATTAAGCAACAAGGAAAATAAACACCATGTCACTTTACTTGATTGGCGGCGTGGGTCATCTTCTTGATAAGGGATTGCCAAACCTGCGCTAGTTCCGGGTGTCGTTCGCTCTCGATTTGTGCCAGTACATCAATCGGCGGCATCTTTGCGGCTTCTGCCAGATAGATGATTTCAGATGCATCGGCTTTTAGGCGTCCTGTGCCTAGCTTGCTGATTCGGGTCTTAACTTTGTGGCCCATTTCTTCTGCCATTTCTTTTTGCGTTTTGCCGCTTCTTACTTTCGCTAGGGCTATTAGTTCTGCGATATCCATAGTTAAATCCAATTGTAGATAGCTCCACAAATGTGGTTTAAGTTGCTATTATTGCTTCACAGCTTTTTATTGCTGTTATTGCAACTTTAACACCATAGGTGCCAATTGTCTTATTCGCTATCTCGTCGGCTGGTATTGACTCTCGAAAGTCGTTCGGGCCTTCATGTACGCGTTTGCGCAAATGGCTTGCGCTCGGTCTCGCTGGCATTCTGGTGTGGGTTGAAAGAATCGGCTAAACGCGGCTTTTTTGTCGTCGTCTCGCATGCTTTGCAACTGGCGGGTCTCTTCTGCTTGTTGCTGTCGCTGTTGTTGTTCCCTGGCGTTTTTGTCGCGCTGGGTCTGTTCGGCTATATGTTGCGCTTTGTTTCTGGCGTCGATTTCCATTGCGGTTTGTTTCATCTTGTCGCTGGCTTGTTTAAGCGCAATTTCAACTTGCACGGTTTGCACACCTTCCCACGTGAAGGCCGCAGCAAGTGCGCCGATAAAAACCCCTACTGCAATTTTGAGAATTGTTTCCATATTTTTGGTCCCGTGGTTTTTTAACGTTTCTTTACTTTACAGGATGCCGTCATGTCTCTTTTCTTAAAACAAGGTTCTCCCTCTGCGGGGATGGCCTTTTCTGTTTGTGGTCCCTCCGATGTAAATTCGGCGGCTCCTGCTGTGACGGCTCCGGCTGTTGATGGTCGGGGGGTCCACATCCCTTCGTTGTTCTGTGGTCCTCTTCGGTCGCATGACTCCGGTGTCTACATTC
>CAIXNB010000069.1 GCA_903920695.1 uncultured beta proteobacterium | reverse complement strand
CAGGCGCGCTGGGTTGCAGTGCGCGTGCAAGCGCCGTTTGATGCGGCCGCGCCGGGTTCGCACCCGATCCACTTCGGCATCGATGCGCTCGACTCAGACGGCCATCTGAGCGAGAAATCCGCTTTCCTGTTTCCATCCAACTAAGCAAGACTTTCACCATGAGCACCTTCGAACACACCAAACTCGTTACCGACATCAATCACAACCTGGCTGTCCTGCGCAAATCACAACCCGAAGCGATGCAGGCTTTTGGGCAACTGGCGCGCGCATCGCTGGCCGAGGGCGCCATCAGCGCCAAAACCAAGGAACTGATCGCACTCGCGATCGGCGTCACGCAGCACTGCTCGGGCTGCGTCGGCTTTCATGTCAAGGCCTTGATCAAACTCGGTTGCACGCGCGCCGAGCTCGACGAGATGCTGACCGTTTGCGTCTACATGGGCGGCGGGCCGGCCCTGATGTACGCAGCCGAAGTGATCGCCGCCTGGGACAGCATGACGGCGCCGAAATAACTTTCGCCGTGAATCGGTGGCGGCTTAACGCGCCGACAGGCCGAGCCTGAGCGGCACCGACTTGCCGGACTCGGTGCTGTCAACGTCGGGCGCCGCCGTGAGCGTGCGCGCCGCATCAAGGCCTTCTTCCTGCAGTGCCAGCAAAACGGCGCTGGCGCGCTGCGCGCCAAGTGCGCTCAAGGCATCGGCGGCGAGCGGCTGGCTCTGTACCAGACGCTGTTCAAGCTTGCGATAGAAAGCGCGCGCATCGGCTACCTGCGGCTCGCCCTGCACCAGCTTGCCGGCGCGCTGCAACAGCGTCAATTTCTCGGGTGCCGCTTCGACCGTTCCATCCGGGGCAGCGGGCGCGCCGCTTGCCGCCTCGGCCGCCTTCTTTTCCTGGTCAAGTTCCGCCGCGCCAAAACGTTCAGCATACATTTCGAGTACTGCGCCGCGCAGCTTGCGGTCGCCAACATCGAGCGGCCCGGGCGCCTCGCCGGCTTGCAACTGGAGGCCGGCGCGCTTGATGATTTCACTGCGCACGGCGCGTCGTCTGAACGCCGCACCGTCGGCCGCATCGCTGTACTGCGCTGGCACCGAGAGCCGCAGTTGCGTGCGCTTAGCCAGTAGCTGTGCCAACTGATTGAGTTTCTCGCGCTCGGGTGGCAGCAGACGCGCGCTGCCGGGGTCGAACTCGATCACCTCAAGCTTGTCGCCGCTGACGCCAAACATCCCGCCGAGTGCGCGAAACGGCGCCGTCACGACCTTGCCCAGCAGATTGCTAAACGCCTTCCAGACCAGCGCGCCATAGCTGAACTGCGGGTCATCCATGTTGCCGCTCACCGGCAGACCGAGGTCGATGCGGCCGTCGCTGTCTTTGAGAATGGCGATCGCGAGTTCCAGCGGCAGCTTGAGTGCATCCGGGCTGTCGACGCGCTCGCCCAGGGTCAGCTTGTCGATCACGATCTGGTTCGCACCTTCGATCTGGCTGGCACGCACCTTGTAGCGCAAGTCGAGCGAGATCTTGCCCTCGTTGATGCGGTAGCCGGCGAACTTCATGGCGTAGGGCGAGGCCGAGACCAAGTCGATGTTCTTGAACAGCACGTTGACGTTGGTGTTGTCGCGCGGCGCAAACGGATTGAGTTCGCCGCGCACGCGCGCCAGGCCGAAGGCATCGACGCGGCCATCGAGCTCGATCTGGCTGCGCGCGTCCGGATCCGATGACAGACCGTTGACCAGCCCATTGAGCTCGTAGACCTTGGCGCCGAATTGCGGGCGCAGGCTCAGGTCGGTGAAATCGAGCTTGGCATTGCTGACGCGCAAGCGCTGGATGCGCACCGCAAACGGCTCGGTCTGCGCGCTCGTCACAGCCACGGGTCCCGGCTTGGCGGCGGGCTCGGCGCTGGCGGGCTGCACCAGCAAGCGCGCAGCATTGAAGTTGCGGTCGTCCTCAATGATCAGCGTGGCAACGGGGTCGAGCAGGCGCAGTTCCGGGATCACCAGCGAATTGGGCTTAAGGCTGGCGCTGAGTTTGACCGCATTCAGGCTTTTCCACTGCGCAAACAATTCTCCATCGTCTTCATTGAGCTTGAGGTCGGCGATTTCAACGGCGCCGCCGTAGCGCAGGGCAGCACTGCGCCTGCCGCCAGCGCCTGCAGTCAAGCGGCCCTTGGCCGAGACACTGCCGCTGGCGATCTTGAGTTTGAGGTATTGCGCCAGCAGCGGCTGCAAGGGTGAGAGTGCGAGTTGTTTGAGCTGCACATCAGCCTTGAGCACACCGGTCTTTGGCACCAGACTGCCCTTGGCCAGCATCTGACCCCCGGCGCGCAGACCCAGACCGGCGTCGAACTGGACCGGCTGCGACAGGTCGCTGCTGGCGCCATCGAGCTTGAGCGCGAAATCCTGCACCTGTGTCTGAATGCCCGTGCCCTGGTCGGCCAGATCGGCGGCAAACTGGTTCAACTCGACGCGCCGCGCCAACACGCGCCAGGGCGCTGTGGTCGTGGCTGGCGCCGCTGCGCTGGCACCAAAAACTGGCAAGCGGCGCAGGATGTCGAACTGACCGTCGCGCTCGCGCACAAGCCGCGTCTGGCCGCCCTCGGCGTAGAGGCGGCCGAGATTGACGTGCCGCGCCGCAGAATCGAGCGTGCCGTCGCTAAAGCCCAGTCGCGCGAGCTTGAATGGGGTCGTGTCCGCACTGACGAGCACCAGATTGGCGAGCGAAAAAGACGCCTCGGACAGCGCCAGCTTGGACGCGCCGCCGGCCTGCGCCGCACTCAGCTTCAAATGCAGCCGCAGCTGGTTGGCGCCCAGTTGGAGTGGCGGATTGACCGTTTCATCGACAACGCTGAGCGCCAGCTGATCCAGGTCGAGTGCACCGACATCGAGTTGCCAATTACGGTTGGCGGCTGGCGCGCTGGCGTGCGCCGCTGGCGCCGGGGCATTGATCAGTAGTTGCGCCAAATCGATATCGCCGCCGGCATTGCGTTTGAGCGCCAATTGGCCGCCGGCGGCGCGCACTGCGCCGAGCTTGATTTCACGGCGTGCCAGGTCGGCACTGATCTGACTCATTTCAAGGCTGGCCAAGTTGGCGAAGGCAGCGCGCGCGCCGCTGCGTGTCAAGGCCAGGTCCTGCAGCGCCAACGTGGCCTGCACCAGGCTGAAGTCGAACTTGCCATTGGCATCGGCAAAGCGATAAAAGCGATAGGGCAGCGTGGCGTTGAGCCGGCCCGATGTGACGACCGCATGGCTGTAGGACTTCAGGTAGGCCGTTAGTTGCGGCAAGGAAACGTTCTCCAGCGTCAACTCGCCGCTGCCGCGCATCGGACTCAGCGAAGCCTCGCCCTTCCAGTGCAGTTTGCCGCCGTGACCCGATTCGGCGCTGAGTGTGTAGCGGCTGGTCTGGTCCGCCAGGGTGCTGAAGTTGCCGAGTTCAAACCCGATGTTCGAGAAACGGTTGTCATAACCGGCCTGGCGGTCCTGCAAGCGCAGTGTGCCCTGCTCCAACACGAAGCGCGCAATGCGCAGGCGCGCCGGGCTGGCAGCGCTGGCCGGCACCTGCGGTTCGCGCCGGAACGTGGTCAGCAGTTCAGCCAGATTGAACTTGCCATCGGCGGCGATGCGCAGGTTCGCGCTCGGTGCAACGATGCGGATTTCGGCAAAGGTCCACGCGCGCTCGGTCAGCGATTGCCACTGCAGTTGCACATCGAGTTGCGCAATGGCGAACAGCGGCGCGCCGTCCGCCTCGGCCAGGCGCAGATCGCGCGCCTCAAGGCGCAGCGTAAAGGGATTGAAGTTGAGTGTGCCAATCGTCGCCTGACGTTTGAGCTCAGTCTGCACGTAGCGGGGAATTTCACGCTTGAACGCCAGCGGCAACAACCAGAAACCGGCCAGCGTGTATACAAGCAATGAAGCAGCCAAGCCCGCCAGCCACCGTTTCCACCGAATCGTCATTATCTGCAAAACCTGCCTCCCAGAGTGAATAATGACACGTTCTCAATGCCCCGCCGGGTCAAGGCGCAAATTGCACCTGAAACTGGCGCCCGCTGGCAGCGTCATGGTGTGCGTGTCAAACGCACTTCGCAACGGGCTATCATGAAAGTTCTGTCCCCGCGCTCGAAAATCAAGCCCGCAACTGGAAGCCCTCATGTCCACACCTACTGCCAATCCACTAACCCCCACTTACGCCCAAGCCTATGCCGCCTTTGACCTCAGCAACGCCGAAGCGGTCTTGTCGAACAAACCCGAGCAAGGCCTGAACGCCTGTATCGAATGCTGCGACCGCTACGCCGGCGCTAACCGTGTCGCCCTGTTCTGGGAAGGCCAGAACGGGCAGAGCGAAAGCTATACCTTTGATCAACTCCAGGCGCTGTCGGCGCAATTCGCCAATTTGCTGGTGGCCGCTGGCGTCAAACCGGGTGACCGGGTCGCCGGTCTGCTGCCGCGCGTGCCGGCCTTGCTGATCACCATTCTGGGTACCTGGCGCGCCGGCGCGGTTTACCAGCCGCTGTTTACCGCGTTCGGGTCCAAGGCCATTGAACACCGTGTCGGCAGTTCGCAAGCCAAGCTGATCGTGACCGACAGCGCCAACCGCGCCAAGCTCGAAGGCATTGCCAATCTGCCGTCTATCGTGACCGTAGCCGGCAGTGAGGCGCCAGCCCTTGCCGCGGGCGACATCGATTTCTGGAACGCGCTCAATGGCGTGCCGGTGCTGTTCGATCCCGTCATGCGCCAGGCCGATGACCCGTTCATGATGATGTTCACCTCCGGCACCACAGGACCGGCCAAGCCGCTGTTCGTGCCACTCAAAGCGATCGCCTCGTTTGTCGGCTACATGCGCGATGCCGTTGATCTCAAGCCAGAGGACAGCTTCTGGAATATTGCCGATCCGGGCTGGGCCTACGGCCTCTATTACGCGGTCACCGGGCCGCTGGCCATGGGCCACGCCACGCTGTTCTATGACGGTCCGTTTACCGTGGCCAGCCTGCTACATGTGATCGAGAAGTACAAGATCAACAACCTGGCCGGCTCACCCACCGCCTACCGGCTGGTGATCGCCGCCGGCGCCGAGGCCGTGCCAGGGCTCAAGGGGCGCCTGCGCGTTGTCAGCAGCGCGGGCGAGCCGCTGAACCCGGAAGTGATCCGTTGGTTTGCGAAGAACCTGGAGGTGCCGATCAACGACCATTACGGCCAGACCGAGCTCGGCATGGTGCTGTGCAACCACCATGGCCTGAGCCACCCGGTGCATATCGGTGCGGCCGGCTTTGCCTCGCCCGGTTATCGGGTCGTCGTGATTGACGAGCAAGGTATCGAACTGCCACCCGGTCAGTCCGGCGCGCTGGCGGTGGACCGCAGCCGCTCGCCGCTATTCTGGTTCACTGGCTACGAGGGCATGGCGACACCTTCGCTGGGACCGACCTATTACCTGACCGGTGACACCGCCGAGTTGAACCCGGACGCCAGCATCAGCTTTGTCGGACGGGCCGACGATGTCATCACCTCCTCGGGCTATCGCATCGGGCCCTTCGATGTCGAGAGCGCGCTGCTTGAGCATCCGGCCGTGGTCGAAGCGGCCGTGATCGGCAAGCCGGATCCGGAACGCACTGAGATCATCAAGGCCTTTGTCGTGCTCAAAGCCAATGTCCAGCCGAGCGCGCAGTTGTCCGAGGAATTGCGCCTGCATGTGCGCAATCGCCTGTCGGCCCATGCCTATCCGCGCGAGATCGAGTTCATCGAAACACTGCCCAAAACCCCGAGCGGCAAGGTGCAGCGCTTCATTCTGCGAAACCAGGAAATAGCCAAGTAACGCAAGCGACAGCGGCATGGCCGCTGGCTCGGAACAATCCGCGTTTCCACCTATTTGCATTGGATCAGCATGAACCGCGTTCTCGCCCACACCGGCGCCAAGTACCCCATTCTTCAAGCCCCGATGGGCTGGATTGCGCGCACCGCGCTGGCATCGGCCGTGGCGCGCGCCGGCGGGCTTGGCATTATTGAAACCTCGTCCGGCGAGGCCGCCATCTGCCAGGCCGAGATTACGAAGATGCGTACGCTCGACCTGCCGTTTGGCGTGAACCTGCCGATCCGCTTCCTGAGCGACGATCAGATGCTGCGCTTTGTCTGCGCGTCCGGTGTCAAGTTCGTCACCACCTCGGCCGGCAGTCCGGCCAAATTCATCGCGCCGCTGAAGGATGCGGGCATCACCGTCTACCACGCGGTGCCGACGGTGGACGCCGCGCTCAAATGCGTTGACGCCGGCATTGACGGCCTGGTGGTGGAAGGCGCTGAAGGCGGCGGCTTCAAGAACCCGGAAGAGGTCTCGACCCTGGTGCTGCTGCAGGCGATTCGGGCGCGCACCGACGTGCCCTTGATTGCGGCGGGCGGTATCTGCGATGGACGCGGCATGGCGGCGGCTTTTGCACTCGGCGCCGAAGGCATTCAGATGGGCACCCGCTTTGTCTGCTGCACCGAGAGCCCGGTGCACCCGAACTACAAGAACGCCATCGTCAACGCCAAGGAGACCGGGACCTGGATGCTCAACAAGAAGGCAACGCCTTGCATCCGCGCGCTCAAATCCCAGCGCACACAGGCCATTTTTGAGCAGGGCCTGATGCCGGCCGATGCGCTCAAGGGCATTCTCGGCGTCTACTTTGACGGCGACATGGAAGCCGCACCGGCCTTGGCCGGGCAAACGGTCGGACTGATTGATTCGATCAAATCAGCGCAGCAAATCATCGACGACACCGTTGCTGAATTTTTCGCCATCACAGCGCGGCTCGGCACCATGGCGCAGCGTCACGCCTTTGCCTGAGAGCCAGCCGCAGCTTAAGCGCGCATCTGGTACTGCGCGACGCCGGTGGCATCCAGCTCACACTGCAACTCACCGCGATGCAGCAGGTAGTTCAGGCAGGCCTGGCTCTCGCCCGTGGCCAGATTTAGCAGACTGGTGTCGGCGGCGTCGATGCTGCGCCCGAATAGCGCGGCAAAGACATCGATGGTGCGCCGACGTTCTTTGAGCGTGCGGCGCAACCGGTCCAGCGTGCGCTCCTGCGACGCAGCCAGGTAGTCAAGCCGCGCGTGCAGGCCGCGAAAGCAGTCGTTGTGCGATGGCAATACCAGCACATCGTCAGGCACCTCGTGCTTGAGTTTGGCCAGCGACGCGAGCCAGTCCTGCATCGGGTCGGCGTCGGGTTCGGTCGGGTGCACCGAGACGTTGGACGAAATGCGCGGCAGCACCTGGTCACCCGAGATCAACAGCTTCAGATCGGCGCAGTAATAGCAGGCGTGTTCGGGTGAATGGCCGGTGCCGACGATGACACGCCAGCTGTGGGCGCCAATGCGGATTTCTTCGCCATCTTTGATGCGCCGGTAACTTTCGGGCAAGGCATGGATGTGCTTGCCAAAGTTGCCGAAGCGGGCCTGGTATTTTTCAATCGCCTCATCGTGCCAGCCGGCCCGGCGGTAAAACTTGACGCCGTCGTCGGGTGCTTCGCGGCCGGTGTCGGCCGTCAGCACACGGCAGTTCAGGTATTCAAGCTGGGTCATCCACAAACGGCAGTTGAATTTGCGCGTCAGCCAGCCGGCCATGCCAATATGGTCGGGGTGCATGTGGGTGGCAAAGATTCTTGTCAGCGGCCGCTGCTCGGTGGTGTTGGCGAATATCTCACGCCAGGCGGCCAGGGTTTCATCGGTGCGCATGCCGGTATCGACCACGGCCCAGCCGCTGTTGTCTTCCAGACCCCAAACGTTGATGTGGTTGAGCACAAAGGGCAGCGGCATGCGCATCCAGACCACCCCGGGCGCGACCTCGATCACCTTGCCCGCCAGCGGAGCGGCCTCAAATGGGTAGATCAGCGTCGGCTTCTCCAGTTTCTCTCTTTGCAGCAGGGTATCGGTCATGATGGCACTTTCACAAGAATCGGCACGACACCCATGGTAGCCGCATGCGCCGGCCGTGCGTCTGCGTCACGCCAGCCGTTGACCGAATCCATGCCGACGGCGGCCAGTACTGCGACACAGAAATATCGACACGAAGGCGCCCAGGAGAGAGCCAGTGAAAGATGCCGTTAGCGCCTCGCCGGCACGCCTCTGCTGTGCCAGCGGGTAGCCGTCGAAGTTCGTCGCCACCGGGTGGGTCTCGCCCAGTATGTTGAACAACCCGACGTGATGGCGCCTGCGAACCGTGAGCCCCAGTAGATGCACCACAGCCGGATAATGGCCGAGGTCAGCGCCATGGGCGCTCCGGCAACGCCGGCTCAGATCGGCTTGACGAACAAGCCGATGGTCAAACAGACACCGATGCACACGATCGCAATGCGCAGGATCCGCTCGTTGACGCGGCGCAAGGCCCACGCTCCGCACAGACCGCCAAGCAGCGCGCCACCGCCGAGCGCAAGGGCTTCGAACCAGTGAACTTCGGGTGAGGTGACAAAGAGCAGCACCGCCGATGCATTCATGACGCCGGCCAGTGCATTCTTGGTGGCACCGGCGTTGCGCGTCGGCAGGCCGGCCATGGTCAAGGCGGCCATCATCAGAAAGCCGATGCCGCCGCCAAAATAGCCGCCATAGATCGCAATCACAAATTGGGCCAAGGCGGCGTTCGCCGGGCCCAGATGCACGTTCGATGCGCCCGGCTTGCGCACGAAGCTGCCCCAGGCGAATACAGTGGTGGCAAACAGCACCAGCCAGGGCACCAGCAGCGTAAACACGTGGGACGGCGTCTTGAGCAGCAGCACGCCACCAAGCGCCCCACCCAGAATGCTGGCCAGGAACAGGGCCCAAAACGGCAGGCGCCCGGCCCCCGACACCAGCTTTCGCCCCGCCAGGCCCGAGGTCACCTGCCCCGGAAACAGCGCCACCGTCGAAGTCAGGTTGGCGGCCAACGGCGACATGCCCGACAGGATCAGGACCGGCAGGGTCACGAACGAGCCACCGCCGGCAAGCGCATTTTGCAGACCGGCCCAAAAGCCGGCGATGATGATGACAGCGGTCAGCATGAACCAATCTTGCCGGCCGGCGCAGGGTGTGTGGCCGTGGCCTTGTCTGCGCCCAGTTCATGATTTTGTTCGATCATCAGACTAATTCTAGGCGTTGACCCACTCACTGCGTAGCGGCGTTCTCGGTTATGCCAACATCGCCCGGCAATTCGGCAGGGATGTCAGCCCCAGCGAGAAAGCTTGTGCTGTGCGAAAAGTCCTTGCCTTTGGAGCTGGACAAGGCGCAGCACATGTTCAATACGGCGCGCTGCGCGCTGCTCGATGCCGCCGCGCAAAACAAGGACTGAAAATTGGCACAAGGCCGTGCCTGCTGACGCGGCAAACCTTTGATTGACTGCACCATACTTTTGCCAGACAGATATGTTTCTCACCGCGCCGCTGCAGTGGCTGCCAGACGTGCTCAGTGGTGAAACAATGCGCCCATGCCAAGCAATTCTCCAGCGCCGATTGCGGCCGCACGAATCCTGGTTGTTGATGATCGCGAAGATGACCGGCACCTGCTCGCGGACTTTCTGCGCCGCCAGGGCTATCGACTTTACGTCGGCGAAGATGGGCGCGATGGCGTCGAAAAAGCCCGTCGCATCCAACCCGATCTGATTCTGATGGATATTCACATGCCGCTTTGCGATGGCATTGCCGCCTGCCGGCTGCTCAAGGCAAACCCGTCAACGACGGCGATTCCCTTGATCGTCCTCACCGCAGCGGCCTTGCCAGAGGAACGGGTGCAGGGTCTGGCACAGGGCGCTGTGGACTACATCGCCAAGCCTTTCAATTTCGACGAAGTGCGTTTGCGCGTCTGTATTCATCTGAGTGCCGCGCACGCCAACAACCATCTGACCGACGCGCACGAGGCGGCCGGCCCGAGCGGCTCGGCTGACGCGGCCGTATTCCTGGCCGCCGAGCGGCGACTGCTTGGGGATCTGGCTGCGACGCCGGAGTTGGCAAGTCTGGCGCGCAGCGTCGAGGCCAATACGCGCCAACTCAATGACGCGTTTCGCCGATACGCCGGTGTCGCGGTGTTGGACTACCTGCGCGAAGCCCGCATGAAAGAGGCGCGACGCCTGTTGTGCGAAACCAGTCTGGAGGTGCAGGCCATTGCCAATGACCTCGGTTATGGCAGCGCAGCCAACTTCTCGACGGCGTTTCGCGAACGCTTTGGCCTGTCAACGCGCCAGTACCGTCAGCTGCAGCCCGTTGCGCTGGGGCGAGCCTTGACGCTGCACTAGCCCACGCTGGATTCGATCATGGCAAGGTGCTTGCGATAGATGGCGGTCGCATAAAGCAGGTTGCGCAGCAGCCAGCCATTGGCAATGATCAACGCAAGACCGACCGGGTACACAAACCAGATCGGCCAGAACACCGACAGCAACAACAAGGCGCAGGCCAGCAGGTGCGCGAGCAGTTGCCGGTCGATGAACTTTTGCGGTAAGACCTTCTTCATGTTCGGTGCCATCACGCGGCCGGCACCCCGGCTCTGCAGATGCAGCCAGACCAGAAAGGGCACGATCTTGTACAGCATGCCAATCGTCACCGAGACAAAGCCACCGAACAACAGCAGCACGCCAAACAGCAGCGACCAGCGCGACCATGCGCTGACGACTGGCAGCACTTGCGCTGCCAGCCAGACGGCGCAGGCGAGCAGGCTTGAGGCCATGGCCAGGTTCCAGAAGTGATGCGTTGCATCATGTTTCGCGCGCTTGCTCCGGCGCAGCAGATTCAGGGTCACCCCCGCGAACAGCGCGCACATGGCCAGCATTGCCATGGCGCCCAGCGCGGCGGCGCCACGCCAAACCACGATTTCGGCCACGCTCCAGCAGCAGGCCAGAACCAGCACCGTGTGCGCGAAGTGACGGCCGAACCAGGCCGGGTACTCGGGCGTGAGTTGGAACATGGGCACGACCACCAGCGCCACAGCTGCCAGCACAACACAACCCCAGACCACGAAGCCCCAGCCCAGATGCAGGTTGGTGATTTGCAGCAGCGGCCAATCGAGCGACCAGCCCAGTGCGGCGGCCAGCGCCAGGCCGGATACGGTCGTGACACTCAAGCCCAGAACGGCGGCTTTGAGGCCGGCCAGCGTCGGGTTCGAGGCGCTGATGTCCCACAGTGCGCGCGCTGCGGCGACCGTGAACAGGAGCAGGCCGGCGGCCAATAGCACAATGGCGCTGCCGAACAGCAGCGGCGTGTCGAACAGAAACGCCGCCGCCAGCAGCAGTGCACCCGGTGTAATGGCGGCGTGCACCCAGGTAGCCAAACGCAGCGGCTGCGCCAGATTGGCGCCGACCACCACCGGCAGCAGTTGCTGCAACGAACCAATCATGGCCTGCAGCATGAAACCGACTGTGAACAAATGGGTGAAGGCCAGTGCTGCCGGCGTCCAACGCGAGGCCAGCAGATCCGGCCCGGCGTACAGCAACAACGCGCCGGCCAGCATGGCAAACAGCGGCGCCGTCAGGTAATAGCGCAAGGGCGCGGCAAGGGGCGGCGCGTCGTCATAGGACAACAGGGCTTGCACTACTCGGCCCGCCAGATTCGTATCTCGTAATTGCCCTCAGGCGTAGCTTGCGTGTGGTGCAGGAAACCCTGCCGGTCCAGCACCTGAAACAAGGGATGCGGCTCGCGCGGCAGTAGCAACAGCACAGACTCACCGGGCTTGATGGCGGCTAGCGTGGCCATGGTCAGTTCAAACGGTTCGGGCGGCACCAAGCCGTGCCCATCGACCACCTTGCCGACCGGCCAGTGGCTCATGCGTGGTAACCGACGGCTTGCTTTAGTTGATTCCCCATACGCTGCAGCAGCGCGCCACTTTGGTCTGCCAGATGATCGTCGCACATCGGGTAGAGCACGTGTTCTTCCTTCATGTTGTGCTGCTGCATCATGATCAGCAGCGTCTCCGCGTTGCCAGCGTAGTCGTCGGCGTCCCTGGCCTGCAGCGACTGCTGCGCCGCAGCCAGCAGCTCACGCATCTGCGCATGCTCGACGCGCATGACTTCGGTTGGTCCGCGCGACATGCCGGTCTTGGCCTCAAACGCAGGAAAAAGAATGGTTTCCTCCGCGACAAAGTGCTGCTCCATCGCGCTGTGCAGGCTGGCAAAAGCCGTCGCGGCGCGCTCCCAGTCCAGCCGCGCCAGCGCTTGCTCGACGGCGGCAAATAAGTCATCGCAATGGCGATGGTCGTCGAGCAAAAAGGTTTTGATGGTGGTCATGGTGAAACTCGGGTTGGCGTCAATCAACTGGCCACCGCTGGCAAGCCAACCTCGATCTGACGTTTGTATTCGGACAGCGGCAGCACCTTGGGCGCGGTGCAGCGGTGCCGATCAGGTTCGGCTGCCGTCAGTGGCGTGCACGGCACCATGGAACGGCGCGAATCGACGCACAGTTGCTGGTAGGTCGCCGTGGCCTGGAGCTTCCAGGTCATTTCATCCTGCGTCAAGGGGCGCACCACCTTGGCCGGGATGCCGACTGCCAGGCTGCGCGGTGGGATCACGCTCTTGGCCGCGACAAAGGCCGAGGCCGAGATGATGGAGGACTCGCCGATCTCGGCGAAATCCATCACCACAGCGTTCATGCCAACCAGCACGTTTCGCCGCAGCGTGCAAGCGTGGATGATGGCGCCGTGCCCCACATGGCCGTTGTCCTCGATCACGGTATCGGTGCCGGGAAAACCGTGCACGACAGCCGAGTCCTGGATGTTGGAGCCGGCGCCGATGATGATGCGCCCGAGGTCGCCGCGCAGCGAAGCGCAGGGCGCCACATAGACACCGGCGCCGATGATGACGTCGCCGATCACGACCGCGCTCGGATGCACGAATGCGCTCGGATCAATGACGGGCGTCACACCGTCGTAGGAATAGATATGGGCCATCAAATTTCCTGCAAAAGGTGGCTCAGGCTTTGGGCTTGGCCAGCACCTGCTCGACGAACTTGTCGTCGAACAACGCGCCTTCGGCCACCAGCTGGCGGTATTTGATGAAGTCGATCACATCCTTGCCGGTGGCCTTCTTGGCGTCGAAAGCGTTGAAGCCGAGGTAGGCCTCGTGGTTCATGTTGGCCGCCAGCCAATGCCGGTTGGCCAGCTTGAACTGGTCCCAGAAGAATTTCTTCTTGCCGCGGATGCCGTCAATCGATTTGATCAGGCAATGCGGGAACAGATTGGTGAACTTCCACAGCAGTTCATTGACGGCGGCGTCGAGCTTGCTGAAGTCGGTCGTGCACTGCGCCATCAGTTCCTTGGCGGCCTTGACCTGGTCCGCAGCAATTGCCTCGCCGTAAACCAGTTCGCCGTCGTCCACATAGGCGTCGGTGCGCACCATCGGGTTGCGCACCCAGGCGCCGTCTTTTTTCAGCACCGGAACCACCTTGGTGACCAGATTCTTGGTCTTCATCTTGTAGGCGCTCCAGGTCTCGCAGGAGACGCAGTTGTACATCGCGTCTTCCATGTTGAGCATCCAGGGCAGGAAGTCGGTCGAACCGCCGTCCGGGGCGCTGCCGTGCTTGGGGCCAGCCTGGCCGAAGATCGCCATGTCCGAGGTGACGGTGATGTCGGTCGCCATGCCGATTTCCTGACCACCGGCCACGCGCATGCCATTGACGCGGCAGATCACCGGCTTCTTGCAGTTGAGGATGCCGTCGACCATGGCATTGAACAAGTCCATGTACTCGCCGTATTCGTTCGGGCGCTTCGAGTAGTAGGCCGAGTATTCGGCGGTGTTGCCACCGGTACAAAAGGCCTTGTCACCAACCGCCGTGAAGACCACAGCCACCACCGAGCGGTCGCTCGACGCACGCTGGAAGCCGGCGATCACGGCCTTCACCATTTCAGTGGTGTAGGAGTTGTACTGGGCTGGGTTGTTGAGGATGATCCAGGACGAGAACAGCCCCTCGATGACCTTTCCCTGCGGGTCGGTGATCGGGCGTTTTTCGTAAATGACCGAGGGCGCTTCGGTGCCGAAGTGCTCTTCACCCAGCAGGGCGTGGTCTTTGAGTTCGTTGTCGCGGCGTAGCCATTCGAGTGCCATGGTGTTTCTCTCTTTAAGTTGGTTAATTGAAATCAGGGGTCAGGATGACACGGCGGCTCAGTTTGCCGTGGTGCGCCTCGTCGAAAACGGTTTCGATCTGGCTCATGGGTCGCGTTTCGACAAAAGGCTCCAGCTGGATGCGCCCGTCCACGCACATTGCCAACACCTCGGGGTATTTGTCGGGTGTGCAGCCCCAGGTGCCGATGATCTCGGCATCAAACGCCATGAGTTTGGAGAGCATGTAGCTGGTCTCTTCGGTGCCGAAGCCGACGACGACCAGCATGCCGACAAAGGACAGCAGCGAGAGCGCGGTTTCCTGACCGGCCTTGGTGCCGGTGCATTCGAAAATCTTCCAGCCGGTGTTGGACGGCACGCCGGCTGCTTTGGCGATGGCCTTGAACTGATCTTTCAGTTCCTTGGTGGAGAGACCGCGTGGGTTGATGATGGCGTCAGCGCCGTAGCCTTTCATCTTTTCCAGCTTCTCGGCGTTGACGTCGATGCCGATCACGACCTTGGCGCCCATGCCCTTGGCCACTTGCACCATGAAGCTGCCAACGCCACCGGCGGCGCCGACCACGATTACCAGGTCCCCGCTGCCGAGACGGCCGCGCACGGCGGCCTGATACGGCGTAGTCACGGCGTCGGCAATCACCGCCATGTGTTCGAGCGGTATGCCCTTGCGGTCGCCAACAACGCACAGGAACTGGGCCTGCACCACGATGTGGCTGGAAAAGCCGCCGTAAATGCCCATCGAATTGCCCGGCATCTTCTGCGCCAGGCAGCGGTTGCCGCGACCGCTCTTGCACAGATCGCATTCGCCGCACGGAATGACGGCCGGGATGATCACTTCCTTGCCCAGCATGCTGGCTTCACCGCCGATGGCCACACCACTGATTTCGTGGCCGAGCGAGAGCGGTGGCTTTTGCACCGTCGGCACGCCCATGTAGAAGTAAGACAGGTCGGTATGGCAAACGCCACAGCCCTTGATTTCGACCACCACATCGCCGGCTTGCAGCGCCGGCATGGGGATGCGTGTCTTGACCAGTTTGCCTGGTTCGGACATCTGCCAGGTATCAATGAATTCCGGAATCATCTTGCTTCCTTTGCTTGGGTAGGTACCGCTGAATAAAAATGGATATAAATTTTGTCATTGCGGGCTTGACCCGCAATCCATGGATGCCGGATCAAGTCCGGCATGACGACGTCTGGTTTTGTGTGTGTCATGACTTAAGGGAAGTTCACTAGCTATTGCGCCAGATCGGCTTGCGTTTTTCAAGAAAAGCCCCCAAGCCTTCCTTGGCGTCGTCGGTCTGCATCAGTTCCTTGAGGTAGATGTGCTCCACCGTATCGAGCGCTGCGGCAAACGGCTTGCCATCGGCCTCGCGCATGGCGCGGCGCGTGCTCAGCAGCGCGACGCGTGAGAGTTTGAGAAAGGGCGCTAGAAAAGCCTGCACATCGGCGGCAAAGCTCTCGCGTGCAAAGACGCGGTTGATGAGGCCCAGCGCCATGCCTTCTTCAGCCGTGAAGTTCTCGCCGCCTAGCAGTACCTCCATGGCGCGCGCCGGTGACATCAGACGCGGCAGCAGCACGGCGGCAATCGGCGGGAAGACGGCGAGTTTGATTTCGGGCTGGCCGAACTTGGCGCCCGCTGCCGCCACGATCATGTCGCAGCCGATGGCCAGTTCCATGCCACCGCCCAGGGCGACACCGTTGACAGCGGCCACGGTCGGCATGGGCATCTTCTGCAAGCGGCGGAAGATGCCGTGAAAGACCTCGATCATCTGGTCCACCTTGTCGGGCGTGTGGTCGGCGACTTCAACGCCGGCTGAGAACGCTTTCCCGCCGCTGCCGGTGATGACCAGCAGCTTGACCGTTTCATCGTCCCGGCAGATGTCGAGCGCCTGATTGATCTCGGCCATGGTCGGGATGTCGAGCACGTTGAAGGGCGCGCGATTCACGGTGAGCGTGGCCAAACCGTCACTGACGCCGTACTGGATGAATTCAAATGTTGACATGGGAAAACTGCTTTCTTCTCGTTGGTTTCGTTGCTGATTATTCTCAGAACAGATCGTCGAGCTCGTCGCTGCCGCCGCCCGGCATCTTGCCATGTTCCTGCAGATAGGCCTGCATCATCTGCGACTCGCGCGAGGTG
>CAIXNB010000068.1 GCA_903920695.1 uncultured beta proteobacterium | reverse complement strand
TTCGTCTGATGGACCAACGCCCCAATAGAAACAGAGAAATTCTTCGGCGTCAGCTATGCACTTGCTCTGGTGATCCAGACCCCGGCGCATTAACTCATTAAGATTCGCTGGATCGAAACTATCGATAGCCCTGCCAGCTCCGACAACCTCTGCATTTTCAATCCCCGCAGCCAGTTTGAACGTCATCGCCACCCCTTCAGGTACGCCTTCATGGGGTGCCAGCGCCAGGTCGGTGAAGGTCTCCGACTTTTCGCCACAGGTAATTAGTCCGTGGCTAGGCGTGGCTCAAAATTACGCTGCCTTGAACGTCAGTTGAAGGCCACTTGCACGCAAGGCGGCAAACATGGTCTTTGCGGTAGGGTTACCCTGCCCGGTCACGGGAAACGCTTTGTAGAGGCTCTGGCGCGATAACTTGCCGGCGTCGGCCACTCTGGCCAGCCCCCCGCGTGCATCGATGACATGGCGTAGCGCTGCAGTGAAAACAGCAGGCTCCAGATCTTGCGCGGCCTGCGTCAGGTATTGCGCCGCAAAGGCATCGTTTTTCAACTGACCAGATAACCAATCTTGATGGTTCATACGCTATTCCAGCATCGCCGCCACTCGCGCCCGAACTTCTTCAATCAGATCGTCGGGCGCTCGCTCAATCAGCGTCAATCTGCGCTGGGTCGGGTCGATCATTCTGAATTGATGCACCAGCACAATGCCAGCCGTTTGCAGGCCCGTGCCTGTCAGCGATACCGCCATGCCGGTGTGTCGTGCTGCCATGCCGCCCTGCGTAATGGGGCACACGCCGATCATGCCCAGCTTGTTGAGTGCCGCTTGCGTGACCACAATGGCGGGTCTGCGTCCTTGTTGCTCATGGCCCAGTGTGGGGTCAAAGTCGGCGACCACGATGTCGCCGCGCTGCCAGGTGGTATGCCGCATCACAGTGCCACTTCTTGTCCGGATGCTGCCATGGTGTCCCAGCCTTTGTCGATTTCCAGTGGCGCACGGCCCTGCATGGCCAGCAGGTCGTCAAGGCTGTATTTACGCCGATTGACAGGCGACAAAATCAGCCGCCCGGCGTCAACTGCAAAACTGACTTTGTCGCCAGGGTGCAGCCCGGAGCTCCTGGCCAGCGCTTGCGGTATGGTGACTGCGATAGAGCCGCCAGCGGCCCGGAGTGTTGAGGTGTGCATGGTGTTGCCCTGAATGTGTAGCACTTAGTTTAACTTACCGCAGCCTTAAATGGAATCACGTCAGCACCCTTAGCCAGTTTGTCCAGGTAGTCTGCCCATTGCTGCATCATGGTGGCCCGATGTTTTAGGTAGGTCGTGCGGTTGTAGCTGCGTCCGTTGGCATCCTTCACCGCGTGCGCTAACTGCGCTTCGATCACCAGCGGATCCACATCATGTATCTCTGCCAGCATCGTGCGCGCCGTCGCTCTGAATCCATGCACGCTCTGTTTGTCTGGCCCGTAACCCAGCGTCAGCAGCGCCGCCCGTAAAGTGTTGTCGCTGATAGGTCGGTCGTGACTGCGTTCACCGGGGAAAAGTAAAGTGCCGTGCCCTGTCAGTGTGTGCAGCCTGCGCAGTATCTCTACCGCCTGTGTCGGCAATGGCACCAGGTGCGGATCACCGTTTTTCTTGCCGTCTACCCGCCGTTTCATTCTCGCTGCCGGAATAGTCCAGAGCGCTGCATCAAGATCAAATTCAGCCCATGCAGCTGCGCGCAGTTCACCGGGTCGCTGAAATAGCATCGGTGCCAGTTGCAGCGCCGCCCGCACTATCGGCCCGCCTTGATAGCTGCGAACGATGCGGATCAGTTCCCCCAGCTTTACCGGGTCGGTGATGGCCGCAAAGTGTTTGCCGTGGTGTGGCGTCAATGCGCCCTTTATATCTGCGCTCACGTCCCGCCCTGCGCGCCCAGTAGCCACCGCATAGCGCCAGACTTGCCCCGCTGTTGTCAGTACCCGGTGCGCTACGTCCAGAGTGCCGCGCTCCTCTACCGCACGGACTGCTGCCAGCAGCTCTATCGGTTGAATGTCACCAATGCGCCGTGCTGCAAAGTGGGGGAACAAGTCTTTCTCAAGGTTGCGCTTTTCCCTGATGGCGTAGTGGCTGCTCCAACCGGACAATTTCATTTCATACCACTCGAGCGCCGTTACTTTGAAGGTGTCGGCGTCCGGGGTGGTGGCTTTGAGCTTTTCTACCTTGCGCAGCTGCACGGGGTCCCGGCCTTCGGACTTGTTGAGCTTTGCCGCATCGCGGGCTTTGCGTGCTGCCGTCAGTGACACATCCGGGTAACTGCCCAGGGCCAGCCGGGTCTCTTTGCCGGTAGCGTACATTTTCCAAAACCAGCGCTTCGATCCTGCCGGGCTGACTTCCAAGTACAGGCTACCAGCATCAGTAAACCGCCCCCGCTTTTTGTCCGGGGAACAAGTGGCGTTGCGGCATTGGGCATCAGTCAACATGGCATTTCTTCAATGAGACCGGGGCAAAATCATAAAAAAACCCTTATTTCCCGGTTTTGTTCCCCGCTATGTTCCCCGGTTTTGTCTTGACTGTCAATGTTTGTCCTTGTCCGTACTTATCGTTCAAGTAGCTAATTTACCAATGAAAAAGGCCGCTAAGTGTCTGTCCTTAGCGGCCTTTATCTGAACTACTGGTCGGTGTGAAAGGATTCGAACCTTCTACCCCTTGCACCCCATGCAAGTTTTGGTAAGTTCCAGAAAAATCAACAAAGGCTTAAAAGTCACCTAACCAATTGAATTTAAACGAATTTTAACAAAATCTCATAAAAGGCATTATCCAACAACGTCCATTGCGATACACTCAAAGCCTGCGTTGCAGTTGGGACAATGGTTGGGACAACGGCGACGGCGCAGTCTACCGGAGTTTGCTATGGCACTGACGATGTTGGAACTCAAAGCGCTGAATGCTGCGGACCACGGACGCCGATTAACTGACGGTGGATCGCTCAAGGGCAAGGTCTATGTGGCGCGCGACGGTGCCGTCTCGGTTCAATTCCGGTTCGCCTACAAGTTTGGCGGCAAATCGCGCGAAGTGCTGGTTGGCACCTGGCCCAAATCTGACATCACCGCCATCCGCAAAGACCGTGACGCATTGCGGGTGAAGATTCAAAGCGGCATCGACCCGGTGGCACAAAGCCAACTCGCACGCGAACAAGTGCAATCCGACCGCGAAGCCGACCAACTGCGCCTGGCGGCCGAGCGTGAGGCCGAACTCCTCAAAATCGAAGCTGACAGGCAAGAAGCTGTGCACCAGCAGCAATTGCGGCTGCAAGCATTGGCCGAAAAGACCGCACGCATGACTGTGCGCAGCCTGTTTGAGCAATGGCAGCGGCTGGAGCTGGTCCAGCGCGCCGACAAAGGCAGCGAGGCGGAGCGCTCTTTTGAGCGCGATGTCTTCCCTCTCATCGGCAATGTGGCGGCAGCGGACGTGAGCAAGGCGCACATACAGGAAATTGTGGACACCATCAAATCACGCGCCACGCCCACCCAGAACATGGTGCGCACCGCCAAAAAGACGCTGGCCGATATGCGCCAGATGTTTGGCTTCGCGCTGGATCGGGATTATGTGGATGCCGACCCTACTGCTCGCGTCAAAAAGGCCCGCATAGGTGCTGACGTGGAGCGCGACCGCGTGTTGAGCGAAGCTGAATTGATCCTGCTGTTTCAGAAGCTGCCCAAGGCAGGGCTTGCAGGCACCAGCCAGCTCGCGCTGCTGATTCAATTGGCGACAGCCGCCCGCGTCGGTGAAGTATTGGCTGCGCGCTGGGAGCATGTGGACTTTAAGCGGCGAAATCTGACCCTGCCAGAGACCAAGAACGGCAAGCGGCATGAAATTTGGCTTAGTGACTTTGCACTGTGCCAACTGAAGAGCCTGCATGAAAGCACCGGCCTGACGCCTTGGCTGTTCCCGGCTACGCAGCCCAAAAAAGATCAACCTGACTTTGCCGACCATGTTTGCGTCAAGACCGTCACCAAGCAAGTGGGCGACAGGCAACGCCCCGGTGATGTTCCCATGAGCGGCCGCTCTAAGGACGTGGACGCACTCGTACTACCCGGCGGCAAGTGGACACCGCATGACTTGCGCCGTACAGCGGCCACCACCATGGCGGAACTCGGGGCCCTCCCCGATGTGGTCGAAAAGTGCCTGAACCACACGGAGGTGGGCAAGGTCAAACGCATCTACCAACGCGCCCAGTACGAAGGTCCGATGCGCGACGCATGGAAATTGTTGGGCAGCCGTCTGGCACTACTGCAAGGCATGGCCGATGGCAGCATTACCAATGTTGTGGCTATGCGTGGACGAGACGCTATCCTGACCAATTAAACCCCGCCCGTAACCTTTTGGTGCTTAATGTGCTTCGACAAATTGGGAATACTGGGCATTGGATCAGTTCGATGAATGATGCGGTGACAGTTTGAGCAAACAATTGCCAAATCTTCCAATGCTGTCCTGACTACACCATCAGCTTTGGATAACGGCAAAATATGGTGCACTTCACAAAACTCATCGCCAAGCTCCCCATAAGCAACTTTAAAGTCGAAACCGCATACCTCACAGCAAAGTTTTCCTGTGGCTTGGAGCGTTGCATTTTTTTTGGCTTTGACAATTGACGAACTACGCTCACGCCGAAGATGGGCTACGAGGCGAGGATTGCCCTCAAAGGTAGACTGGTTTTGGTCTATGTCTGGAAGGGTCGGAAGGGTTCCGGCGTCAATAAGTGTCATCACACTTTGCACCAGCTTTTGGCTTTCCTCTTTGTCTGCAAACCAAACGTTGCTTTGTCCAATTCCGCCCTTGACGGCCCGAGGAATTATTAGCTGTCGCTGCTCAACCGAAAGTAGCACGGCGTTACCTGCAAGTGCTTGAATTCGGTAGCTGCTAACGCCATTCTCCCTTTGACGTTTATTTGGTTTTGCGATAGTTTGAACGTCACGATAGACGGTCGCGTCTTTGTACCAACCGACTACTACCGTTCCGCCACTTTCTGGTCCTGCGGTCCATACGACGGTCACGCCGCTTACGAAATCGTCATTCTTGCCTGCACCGAGTTTCTCAATCTTGATTTTTCCCGTTGGCTGAACATATCCGTACAGGGTGCCGCCATTGTTGGTGAAGTTGCAAACCTCGTGACCAATTGAGTGCTGGTTGTATTTGCCGCCCCCTGTAATGGAATCACCGTCGATACCGTTGTAGTGATTCATCCAACCGACATTGCAAAATATTAGTGGCATGTCATCTCCCAAAGTTCGAAATAAATTACAGCCGTGCTATTCCCCATCCTGCGCCGCCACCATCCAGACCCGCTTCAGCGGCAGCTCTGCCTTCGAGTCCTCGTCCAGGTGGTCGTAGTGGGCAAAGAGTTGTTCGAGCAGTTCCTTTTGGGTCCACAGCCGCACCTTGAAAAAGCTGGCGGCAAGTTCCTTTTGAACATTGCTTTTGAATCCGCTCCATGAGACAAACAAGCCCTCGTCCGCACCAAACTTTGTTACCGCGCCCAGCAGCTTGTCGACCGTCGGGCGGTCAATCGGGCCGCTTTCGGACTTGACTTCCACACACAAGCGCGGCGCACCGAATCCGAGGGGGCCAGCGCCCGCCAGAATGTCCGCACCGCCGTCTGCACCTTCCGGGCTGCGGTAGGTGGTGTACCCCTGCGCTTTCAGGATCGCCTCCACCAGCCGCGTCAACCCATGACCCTTGAAGCGGGCGGAAATGAGCTGGGCAATTTGATCGTGGGCCAAGTCTTCCAGATTGGTGTCTTCTGCGCCTTCATCCGTTGCCGGTGCTGTGGCCGTGGCCTTTGTCGCCGCTGATATGGTTTCGGGCTTCCAGCCGTTGGCGCGCATGGCCGAAATGCGCTGTTCGGCACTGTTGCGCTGCACCCGGCAGATCGTCATGAACGCGCCGAAGGTAAACAACAAGTCCTTGCCAAAGTTGGCACGCGGCACGGCTTCGCCAATCCACTTGACTGGCCGCCAGTGAAAGTATGGGTCTGGCCCGCCAGCTTCAAAGTGGTAATCGCCCGTGACCTCGCCAATCTGAATTGCAGGCTGCGACTTGAGCGGCAATATCACCAAGTCACCCTTCTTGATGCCATGCGCAAACGGCCACACCTGGCTGACCCAATTCAAGATCGCCTTGGGCTTGGTGTTGGGGTTTCGCTGTGTCATCGCGGCCACCAGTTCCGCGCGCTCAGTCAGCTTGATCAAGTTCACATCAAGCCCGTCCCAGGTCACATAGACCCGGTTTTCTTGAATGAACTTTTGCTCGTATTCGCCGTGTGAACCGGCGCGGATTAACCAGATTGCCATGACCTTTACCCCTTAACTGAAACTCATCAATATGCGCAACAGAAAATAGACCTGCTTCACAGCCTCATGCGTGTCGTCATTTGGCTCCAATTGACCGTGCACCAACTGACAGCGAACCTGATAAACGATTTCCAGAAAACCATTGAACAACGCGGATTTGTCATCCGTCAATTTGAGCGTGTCGCTGATTTTTATGCCGGACGCCTGTTTGTTGACCACAAGACTCCCGTAGGTCTTGGGGTGCGGCGTGAATAAACAGTTTTCAAACGTAATCGCACTTCCCGCATCATCCTCATCCCAGAGCAGCAGAGCACGGTTCAATGCGAAGGACAGTGCCTCAATCGTGCTGATGAGTTCCGCGTGGTCTTTCGTCCCTGCTGCCTGAAGAAGTTTGTCAAAACGAGCAAAGAGCTTATTGCGCGTGGTGTGATCGTCGCGTAGCTTGTTCAAAAATTCACGATCACGCTTGGACGCTATTTCGGAGTAGTGCGAGCGGTACCAAGAATTTGTCGAAAGCCACAAGATTACCAACTGCGGGAAGTAATCGACCTCCGATTTTTCGCGCCACTCCTTGTAGTAATCGCCGCTCATGCATTCGTCTCCAAATACGCCAGTGCGGTCTTTTCGCCTTTTTCAATGGCAATTTCGACAGCGCGTTTGGCGGTGTCGAGGAGCTGGGTGGAGCGTTGCTTTAGCTCGTAACTCTGCTCTACGGCATGACGCACGTCCCGCTGCACAGATGGCGGCGCAATCCAGATGTGGAACTGCGCAATGTCATTGGGATAAAGCTCAATCTGCCCAGAAGACCCACGCAAACGCTGCTCTACTTGCAACTGACCCGCCATCGAATTGAGAAAAACCGAGAGATACACAGCGTCCAACCCACTCTTGGGGCTAAGAATGGTGACATGGTTGTCGGGTATGGCGCTCGCCGTGTGAAGATAGGGTGCGCAGCGTCCAATAGTGCCAACGCCGGTACCGTTCATCAGCACATCGCCCGTGTGAATCAATAAATCATCATCGCCATGCATGGCACGGCGATTGTCTGAATCAAGCCGAACTTCGCCCCGTAGCACATGCTTTGAATTGACCACAGGCAGCCCGTCATCGGCATAGTCGGGTTGTTTGCCACGTCGGTTTTGAAGCAGCCAGTCCCCCAACAAATGACCATTGCCAGTCGCTTGTATATGGCCCGCAAGAGCGGCGTATCGCGGCTGGAAATGCTGTGCATCCAAGCGACCCGCCGCAAACGCATCGCGGCTGCTGCGGACATAACTCAATGGTTCGGGGGCTTGCCAGTTTTTCAGGCCAAGCGCTTGAAGGAGAACGCTCTCCGCCTCCGCAAAGCACTTATGAACAGTTCTCCTTGTTCGATGTGCCCGCAACGAAATAACTGCAACCTTCGATTCGAAAATTTCACTGAAGCGGGGAATCTTCAGCGTTTTCAAATCCGGCAGGATCAACCCCATTTGAGCGCCGCCGCGCTTGGCGGCCATAACCTGCGTTTGCCCGTATCGACCAGCAAGACAAGCATGTAGATAGGCGGGATGAATGACCGATTTTTTGGGCCGCAAGATTCCAAGCTTGCAATTCGCGGTGAGCTTTTCAGGGGCCTCGTCAACAAGTGCGGTCTGGCCTGTATTGGCACCGACGATGGTTATCAGGACATCGTTTTGAAAAATGTGTGAACGAGCCAGCTTGTCGTATTCTGTTTCAGGGATGAAAACCTGGTTCCGATCATCAAGAACCATGTCGCCGCTAATATCCTGCCCGCGCAAATATCGGACACCTTCTGCTTGTTCATCACCGAACTCATTGGCGATACTCAAATGGTTGCCGTCCGAGACCTGTGCGACTTCAGCAACCGAATCCAGTCGCTTCACAGTGGAAAGCCGTGCTGCCATTTCTAGGCTTACCTTCAACAAGCTCTCCGAATCAATTCGCTCCCTAGCGGCAATCTGGCTGAACATGCATTCCACAGCCTCCAGCCCCTCCAACAACCGCGCATAACGCGCCTTGTCAAAGGGGCCTATGGAAAAAAACCGAAGCCCTCTTTTCTTGCAAACTCCGCAAACGCTTCCGCAATACCTTCAGGCGTGCGCAGACCATCTTTAAGTTCCTGACTGAACAGGTCGTGCTGCACTACTAGGTGGTCATGTTCGTCCAGGAGTGGGGAGCCATCAGCCGCACTGCGATAAATTTTGTCGCCCGAGTTGTCTTTGCTGGGTTCGCGCATGGTGGCAAAGAAAATGGGGTAGTCGTCCACACGAGGGCACATCTGTCCAGCCCTGTCGTCCGCATTCCACTTTTGCACGAACAGCACGCTCGTCTTGGTGCCGGTGTGAGGTTTGAACACGTTACCGTGCAAGCCCACCACAGCCAATATGCGGCAGTGCGCCGCCAAGTATTCACGCAACGCCTTATCGCTGGAGTTGTTGAATCTGCCCTGGGGCAGCACTACAGCCATGCGGCCACCGGGTTTAAGGAAGCTGAGGTTGCGCTCTATAAACAAAATGTCGCGCCCCACATTACTCTGATTTTTGACCTTGACCTTGCGGTAAGTGCCATCTGCCATCTGGTATATGGTTTCTACGCTGGTGTTCAGGGCTTCGGGAAAGGTGGGACCGCTAGCACCTGCGGCCACAATGTTTTTGTCGCCGGGATCGACCTTGGCGATTTTTTCCAGGCTGACGGTGCGGGCCAGCTCGTATTTAGACAGAATGCGGGTTTCTTTGATGTCGCCCGCAAATGGTGGATTGGCCATGAGCACGTCAAACTGAAAGTCGCGGTTCTCGTTTTTGACAGTGCGCAATTTGCGCAGCTTTTTCCACCCTTCGCCATATACGTCCGACCAGGATTCATCTTCTATTTTTTCGTCCCAACGTTCATAGTCCAACGTGTTTAGGTGCAGCACATTGGTTTGCCCATCACCCGCAATCAGGTTAAGGGTGCGGCCCACGCGCACGGCCTTTTCGTCAAAGTCGATGGCAAAAACTTTTTTCTGCACATAGTCTTCGTAACGGGGGCCTTTTTTCTCGGTGGTGAACATGTGGCTTTTGGGCAGTCCCTGTTCGACGCGGATTTGATCCCACACATGAAAGATGCTGTGTACCGGAAAACCGCAACTGCCCGCAGCGGTATCAATCAGGGTTTCGCTTTCCTGCGGGTTGAGCATCTTCACGCACATGTCGATGACATAGCGCGGGGTGAAATACTGGCCTTTTTCGCCTTTGCTGGACTTGTTGATAAGGTATTCAAACGCCTCGTCTACCACCTCCAGGTTGGAATTGAAAAGTTTGACCTTTTCTAGTGAAGACACGCACACTGCCAAGTGGCTGGAGGTCAGTTCGATCTTGGCACCCTCAGCGAAAACGCCCTCCCACTTAGCGCGGGCCTTGTCAAACAGGGCTTGCATTTTGTCTTTGAGGTCAGTGTCGGTTTCGCCGTAGTTCTTGAATGCCAGGTGGCGTTTTTTGTCCCTCCCACCCTCCAATTCGTCGTAGAGCTTGGTGAAAATGAGCTTAAACAACTCTTCAAATACGTCAACGCCCGCATTTGCCAGCACCTCGTCTTCCATTTCAAGGATCAAGCCCTTCAGCGATTTTTTCTCGTTGACCAATTTGTCGAGTTTTACCAAATCGTCAATCGTCCATCGCTCTCTCAGAATGTCTGAGAGTTTTTCGTGCGCCGACGGTATAGCCGGAATGTCTTCAAAATAGTTGGGGTCTTTACGGTGGTAATACGAAATTTGATCGCCATTGGTCCACACCCCCATGGGGGCACCCGTCGCGTGGCAATAGCTCTTTAACTGCTCTTTGCCGTCTTTGAGCTTTGGCTTTTTTACCTCGATTAGGATGTAGGGTGCAGTAGTGTTTTGCTTGTCAAAGATGCAAATATCGGCGCGTTTGACATCGCGCCCCATGGTGACGCCGTACTCCAACTGCATGCGGCTGACTGGATAGCCCAAGTCGTCGCGTAGGGTCAGCACGTAGAGTTGGCGCATGGCCTCTTCAGGCGTGAGCTTAATTGGCGTTCCACGCACCAGACAAGTGACGTAGGGGGCGGTTGACTTACCGCTGTCCTTAAAGCTTATTGCGGCTTCCAGCACAGCAATCTGAGCCGGTTTGAATTGGGTGAGTTTGTAAGCACTGTCTTTTAGCAAAGCTGCAAGTGTGGTCGCCATGAATGATTTCCCGAAATGTTGTTGTTTTGACAGTCCGCATTGACTGTCGGCTTGTGCTACTTGCGACTGGATTTTCCCGACAGCTTGGGCTCTGCAATTGCCACCCCGGTTTTCGCGCAATAGTCCCGAATCATGATTTCAATCATGTTGGCGATAGACCGGTGTTCCTGCTCAGCGGCGGTGCGCACCGCTTCCTTCAGCCCCGGCTCGATACGAAAAGTCAGTGTGGTGGTTTTGGTGGTGGCCATGGTGTTACCGCATACAGCATATGTACTGTGGATATACTGCACTGTACAACAATGCTCAGAGGCGTCCGACGGCGTTGGCTCAACGCTGATTTCACCTTTTCAGCAGGGAGACAACATGACCCGTAACTACTCGACCAGAGACTTTTTCCGGCAAATGCCCAACGCATTGCTGGCCCGTTATTTTGCGGGGCGCGCAGTGTTTGGCGAATTCGATTTCGCCACCATGTCCGAGACCCGGCACGACGAGCTGTTTGCCGCCTGTCTGGCCTTGCCCGAAGCCCAGCGCTACACCATGGATGCGGAGCTTCGCGACATCTTTGAGATGAGTTGCGAGAAGGGTTGCCGCGCAATTTTGGACGAGGCCCAATGGCATCTTGCCCAAGACGCCGACCCCAACGCCGCCGACCACTTCGCTGAAAAGCTAGCCGCACTGGTCAATCACTTTGCGCGCGCCATGGTCACCTATCTGGACCACAACACGTTTTGGCGTGGTGCCATGCACTTCTACCATGCAGACACGCTGTCCCACTGGCGCAAGCGCAAGAACCTGCCACACAACGCCGCTCAAGTGGATGCCGCCAGCATCCAGACGCTGGAGAACAGCATCCGCACCTACTTTCACCACACCGAGGGCCGGGGCAACAACTGCGTGGTGGAGCCCTTTCGCCGGGGTGAGCGCGACTATTTCTTTGCCTACCCCGAGGACTATTCGCAGCAAAGCCCCGAGTGGGTGAGTGGGCAGTTTGCCATTCGGCCGCTCAACCCTGCGTTTGAGGTGATCTTTGTCTACTCGCAGTCTGAAGGTTCGCTGGACCTGAACTTTCGCGGCTCCTACAAGGCCATAGAGCCGCTACAAGCCATGTTTGCCGCTGCCATTCTGCAATTGCCCGAACTGCCGCCCGACCCCAAAGACTCGCGGGTGTATGACCTGGGGCCACTGAAAGAGCGCAATTTTGATTTCACCTACGATCTCGGCAGCGGCATTGAGAGCGTTGTCGTCAAGAAACTGCGCCTGTCGTCGCGGGCCACCAAGGGCGAACGCATCTCCCTGGAAGCCGACACCAGCCAAGACCCGCAAGCCGTCTATGCGTTGCTGGATCGCATCCAAACCGCCATGCCCATGGCCCAGTACAGCGTCACCCAAGTAGACCTCGCGGTGTGCATGGTGGTAGAGGCCGACCGACCGGCCAAGACGGTGAACATACATATCACCTACCCCAACTCCTGCTCGCTCAAGTACGACGAGCTGGGCCTGAAACTGCGCGACATGCTCAGTGCCTCGGGCATCGAACCGCGCGAACCGGCTGACCTGGCTACACCGGACGCCACCACGGCCCATACGCCCGCACCTGTAGCCGCACCCGTGGAATGACGCCGCAAGCCGCCTTGATCGAGTTGCTGGGCCGCGTAGGCGCGCGCAATGGCGCGGCAACCATGGTCAGCACGGAAGAATTGAACCAGTGGCCCGCAGCGGCAGTGACCGCCCTGAAGACACAAAATTTGCTGCTGACAGCACGCCCCGCCAAAAGCGTTGTTTGCCCCGGCTGCGAACAGGAATGCAGCATGCCCGTGCACACGGTTCCACGCGCCAACGCACCCGCCGCATCGTTTGTGGTGTGTGACAAGCGCAGCGACATCAACCGGGTTGCCGTCCCCGCCGCACGGCTGGCCCAATGGCGCTGTGATGCCCAAGCGGTGTGCGGGTTCGTCGCTGCAAGTCTTTGCCTGCAACAAACCACCATGCAAGCGACTGAAGCCGGTTTGCTGCCCATTGGCATAGCGCGTGGCAACAAGCGCACCCAGATGCTGTGTCTGCGCGTGCAGGGGCATTTGGCGTTGGTTGTGGGCGCGGATGCAATGCCACTGGCGGATGTCATCGGCTTTGAGAATGGCGGTTTCACGCTGGACCATGCGGTGATTCGCCAATTGGTGGACGCAGCCACTACCGCCGACCCGCGCCACACACCCAGCACGGCCAAGCGCGAAGCACGCAAGATCGACACGCAAGCCATATACGCCGCCTGGCAGAAGGCATACAGGGCGTTGCAGAAGAAGCACCCCGATAAATCCGACGTGTGGCACTAGCAGCAGATCGCCAAGACTGCCATTGCACAAAGTCGCAACGCCAGCACCATCAAGAAACACATGCTTTCCTGAAAATAGTTGGGCGGAAAGTTTTCGCCCAACTTTCTCGCCTGACAACGCGCCGTTTCGCGTTGTTTTGTTCCAGGCCAAACAACCCGCCTCCCCTCTGAAACACAACTCGCAGCACGCCGCCGCGTGGGCCTTTTATCGCCCAAAACGCCCAAACACACTGCGTCTGAGTTTGTTCCATACCCGTCAAAGAGGACCCAACATGACGACCACCATCCTGCGTATCCCTGCCGCCAAAACCCAATCGGGCTATTCCCGCTCAACCATCTACCTGCGCATTGCGCAAGGCTTGTGGACTAAACCCGTCAGCCTGGGGCCGCGCGCCGTGGGGTGGCCGTCCAATGAAATCGAGGCGCTAAATGCCGCGCGCATTTCCGGCAAGACCGATGCCCAAATCCGCGAGCTGGTGGAGACGCTGCACACCAAGCGCAAAGACCTGATGGCAGCTTGGGGGCTGTAGCAATGAAAGCAGCTCTTCAGGCCCTCACCTATTGGCTGGTCCAGTCCGCGTCGTATGCCGTTGCAATCCTCTTGGGTGTTGCGTTGAAAAGGTGTGTATGAGCGACCTGATAGACCAATTCAGGCAGGCCATTGCAGCGGCGGGACTGACGCCACCGACTGAAATCATTGACGACGGCGTAATCCACCGTTTCAGCACCAGCGGCAAACCCACCCACAAAAACGGCTGGTACATGCTTCACACCGACGGCATCGCAGCAGGAGGGTTTGGCGACTGGCGCGAGGGCTTTACCCAAAACTGGTGCAGCAAGGCGGACACGTCCATGACCGAAGCGGAACGGTTTGCACACCGTGAGCGCATCAAGACCATGCAGCGCCAGCGTGAAGACGACCTGGCACAACGCCAGCAATTGGCAGCAGCCGACGCACTCAAACGCTGGACGGCAGCCACACCCTGCACCGGGCATGACTACCTGACCCGCAAGGGCATCCAGCCCCATGGCGCAAAGATTGAAGGCGACAAGATGTTGATCCCGATGCGTGACACGGCGGGCACGGTGCACAGCTTGCAAACCATCACGCCAGACGGCACCAAAATGTTTATGTCGGGCGGCAGGGTCAAGGGCTGTTACTTCGGTATCGGCAAACCCAAGGGCGCGCTGATCGTGTGTGAGGGCTACGCCACCGGCGCTAGCATCCACGAATGCACCGACCATGCCGTCGCGGTTGCCTTCAACGCGGGCAATCTTGAGGCTGTCGCTGTGGCACTGCGCAGCAAGTACCCCACTCTCAAAATCATCATCGCCGCAGATGACGACCACCAGACCCCCGGCAACCCCGGCATGACCAAGGCCACGGCAGCGGTACAGGCAACGGGTGCCACCCTTGCCGTACCGGTGTTTAAGGCGACAACATCATGAACAACATGACCGACTTCAACGACCTGCACCTATTGGCGGGGCCAGACGCGGTAAAGGAGTGCATTGATTCCGCTATCAATTCAGTAGCTTCTTGCGCAAATAATACGGGGGCTACAGGCCAATTAGGCATATGGCCGGAGCCGAAGGAGGTTAAAACCGATCTTCCACTTGCTCCAGCCTTCGACGCCAAGACATTGCTGCCCCCAACGCTAGCCGACTTTGTTCTGGACGAAGCCGACCGCATGCCCTGTTCGCCCGACTACATCGCGGCGGCGGTTGTCGTCTGCCTGGGCTCGGTCATCGGTGCGCGCTGCGGCATCAAGCCAAAGCGCCGGGACGACTGGATCGTGACCCCGAATCTGTTTGGCGGCATTGTGGGTGACCCGTCGTCCAAGAAGTCGCCCGCCCTGGGCACGGTGACGCGCTTTCTTGACCGCCTGGAGGCCAAAGAAGCCGAAAAGCTGGAGGACGCCAAGAAGATTTTTGCAGCCGAAACCGCAGCCTTTGAGGCACACCAGTCCGCCGTCAAGGCCAGCATGAAGAAAGCGGCAGGCGGCAAAGGCGACCACCTCAAAATGAACGCCGCCATTGCGGACTTGCAAGGCCTGCAAGAGCCTGAAGAACCCAAGGAACGGCGCTTCAAATCGAACGACTCCACGGTGGAAAAGCTGGGCGACCTGCTGGTGCACAACCCGCAGGGCATGCTGGTCTATCGGGACGAGTTGATCGGCCTGCTTGCCTCATGGGAAAAAGAAGGCAAAGAAGGCGATAAAGCTTTCTATCTGGAGGGCTGGAACGGCACCGGCAGCTTCAATATTGACCGCATCGGGCGCGGCAGTCTGCACATCAAAAACCTGTGCATCTCGGTGTTCGGCGGCATCCAGCCGGAATTGCTGGAACGCTATCTCGCCGGTATCACCACCTCACTAGACAACGATGGCCGCATCCAGCGCTTTCAGGTGATGGTGTACCCCAACGCCGTGCCCTGGGAATGGCGCGACCGCTACCCGGTCAAGGGCGCGCGTGAAGCGGTGCGTGATCTGTTTGACCGGCTGGCCGTGTTCGACCCCGTGCAGGACGGCGCAGCACCCCATGACGACTTTGTGAAGCTGCCCCACTTCTGTTTTGACGATGCGGCACAGGACATCTTTGTGGAGTGGTGCACGGAACTGCATACGGTGCATATCGCCAATGAGCAAAACCCATTGATGCAGCAGCACTTTGGCAAGTTTGAAAAACTGTTCTGCTCGATCGCGCTGATCCTGCACTTGGCAGAGGGCTCTATTGGCCCGGTAACGGCCACCAGCGCACTGCGCGCAGCCGCCTGGTGCGAGTACCTGACCGGCCATGCGCGTCGCATCTATGGCCTGGTAGAGGCCGCCAAAGTGACGACTGCCCGCATGGTCAGCCGCCGACTGGCCGAGGGCAAGTTAGACGACGGTTTCACGGTGCGTGACATGGTGCGCAAACAATGGTCCGGCGTCACCACCGCCATGCAGGCAGAAACCGTCCTGGCCATCTTGGAGGAAAACGGCCATCTGCAAAGTCAGGACGGCATCAATACGTTGGGTCGCCCGACGGTCCGCTACTACGTCAACCCGAAAATCAAGAAGGTGGCGAAATGATCACTTGGGCGGAACGTGCAAAGGCGGCAATTTCACAAAAGGGCCAGAACGGTACTGCCAAAACTGACGAAACCGCTGTTGCGAGACTTTTGGCAGTTTCGGCAGTAGCTACCGAGGCCGTTTCCGCAAAACCAGAGCAGCTTTCGTCAGTTTTGGCAGTGCCCTCCCCCGCCGTACTGGAAAAACACGATTCTTCCATGGCCTTGATCGAAGACCCCGACCGCTGGTGCTGGCCCCATTCTTCGGCCATGAATGGCGCGGAGATTGATACCTTCGTGGTGCGCCTTCAAAAGTTCACCGACAAGCGCTTGGCCCGCAACGATGGCGAAGTGCTGGCCGACAAGCTGGTGTTGCGGGATCGTGAATCAGACGACCGACGGGTTTGCTTGGAGTGCAAACACTTTACCGGGCATGGGGCTGGGTCATGGCGCTGCGGCAACTGGCAGGCCGCTGGCACGGCCATCAAGGCGCGTGACGCTGGCCTGCCCGCTGATCTTGTTTGGCAGCTCCAGCGCTGCGAAGGATTCATCACCCAGCTCACATCAATCTCGGAAAGAACTGACCATGAACACGACCACAACTGACACGGCCCCGCTTACGGCAAGCGACCAGTCTGCCCCCTTGGTGCCAGACGTAAAGCCTCAATCCTACGAAGTCGTGCGCTTCAACGCCATGAAGCACGGCATCCTGAGCCGGTACACCGTGCTCAGTCATGAGTCCCATGCCGACTACGAGAGTCTTGTGAACTCGCTGATGGATGAACACCTGCCCGCTGGTGCGACCGAGCAACATTTGATTGAAGAACTGGCCAGCGTGATCTGGCGCAAGCGCCGGGTGCTGCAAGCAGAGGGTGCCACCATCAACAAAGGCTTGAAGGATTCGGCGCGCAGTGCCAAGACGGTAATTCCAGCGGCGGCACCGTTTGAAATGGGGTTGTCTGGTGAAGGCACCGACATCCGCAATCTAATGGACCTGACCCCCGAAGATGTGACCGAAAGCCAGCGCGCCGCCCGGCATGACCTGGATGCCACCAACAAGGCCAGCGCCATCTTGCGCAAGGGTGGCGACCGCGCCTATGACAAAGCACTGCGCGCCCTGTTGCCCGACTCGCGGGAGTGGTGGGAAAGTTATGTGGAGGAAGAGGAATACACCGCCGATGCCGAAGGTCTGAGCAGCTTCATCACCGAGCACCTGTCACCCCTGTGCCACAGCCAAGAAAAAGAATCCCGCCACCACGACGCCATCGTGAACCAAACCATTGGTGAAGGGCTGCAAGCCTACAAGCTGGAGAAGCTTTCCCGCTACGAAACGCACCTGGACCGCAAGTTTGAGCGCACTTTGGCCATGCTGATCAAGCTGAAAGACCTCAGAAGCAGCCGCGCGGCGTAAAAACATGCGTACTTTCCGGACACACGCAAAACACCGAGAACCCAGCATCCATGCGGTTTACAGTCGTTTTTCTCGGATTTTGGTACGCAGCAACTGCTCAACTTGCCAAATGATTTCGGCAAAAACGGGAGAGAAATAAAATGGGCGGACGCGGAAGTGGGCGGCGCAGCAGCTACAGCGGCAAAGCGGAGACCAGCGATTCCATGCCGCTGGATATTCGCAAAATCAACCGCAAAGGCTTGCTGGTGCCGGGAAATGGCTTTAGCTGGCAATGGCTGGTGAACGACCGTCAGGTCGCGGGCATCACTATCCGGGTGGACTGGCAAAGCATGGTGCTGTCCTACCGCATGAAAAGCACCGGCGAAGTGGTCGAACAACGGGTGCAGACGCAAACATCGCCATGCCACCTGGGCGGGCAGCGTCATTGGTTTACCTGCCCACGGTGCAGCAAGCGGGTGGCGGTGCTCTACGCGCCGGGCCGGTACTTCGCCTGCCGCCAGTGTGGCGGGCTGGGCTACGCCACGCAGAAAGAAGGTGCAGGTGACCGGGCATCTACCAAAGCCGACAAACTGCGCAAACGCATGGGTTGGGAGGCTGGCATCTTGAATGGCGACGGCGGCAAACCCAAAGGCATGCATTGGAAAACCTACCAGCGGCTCAAAAGCCGCCACGATGCGTTGGTGCAAGTCAGCTTCCATGACATTGGCCGCAAGCTGGGTTTCCTGCACAAATTGCTGGAGGGGTAAATCTGTTTCGCAAAATGGGCACAGTCTGCGGCCATCCCGATGGCTCATCAAATCATTACGTATGACCGGGAACAGTTGAAGTTGAAATAGTGTCGTTCACCGAAACACGGGAACTCACCGGGATGTTTGACGCAATCCATTTTGCGCATGGCGCAGCAGCGTCAGACGCTGCCGCCCGGAGTTCGTCCAACGCCGTGCAGGCCGTCGTATGATCATCCCTTCGTTACAAGAACATCAATCAGGCGGGAGAACGCGCAATGGCAAGACCGAATGGGCCCCTGACAGTCTGTGTGATCAACCTTAAGGGTGGCGTAGGGAAGTCGACAATCTCCGCCCTGCTTGCCAGATACGCGCTCTCGACCAGACAGCGCGACGTGCTTGCGATTGACCTGGACCCTCAGGCAAATCTGAGCCAAGCACTGATGAGCAGCAACTACAACTCCTTCTTAGCGGACAGAAGACCTTCGATCGTCGAAATCTTCAACGGCTATCGCCCTGCTTCGCCCGGAGCAGCGGGCTCACCATTGGCCCCAAACACGGGCGTCGAACTGATCACCAAGGTCGGGGCGAACACGTTGCAACTTATTCCGTCGAGGTTCGATTTTTCCGACAACCTGACCAACTCGCTGCGCCCGGACCCGAAAGTGCTCGCGCGCTTCTTGGCCGGAAACTTCCAGCACAAGGACTTGATCATCATCGATTGCGCACCCACTGAATCAATTCTCACGCATGCGGCCTATCACGCGAGCGGACTGGTCTTGGTTCCAGTAAAACCAGAGTTCTTCGCAACTATTGGTTTTCCGTTGCTGCACGAGTCACTGGAGAGCTTCAGACGGAACAACCGTGGTCACACCCTCGACGTTGCCGGCGTGGTAATCAACAACGCTTTCTATCACGGGGGGAACGACGGCGGACCGGAGAAAGAACGAGCGCTCAAAGAAATTCGAACTGAAGCAAAAGCCAACTCGTGGCCCATTTTCAAAACACAGATACCGTTCTCACGAGGTTTCCCAAAGATCATGCGCGGGGATCACAGCTATTCCGGAAATGCCGCAGAATTCCCTCGGTTCGCAAAAGAATTTTTTGACTCGATTGGGCTATAGGATTTCGTGATGACTGAAAAAAAGAGCAAACACCCCCTGCTCAAATCATTGTTGGCCCCCTTGCTACAAGAGTGGGGATATGAAACGGTTCTCCATTGCCTAGACGAAGTCCATGCCGAACGGGCCTATCGTGGCCCTTTGCTTGGCGAGCAGGAGCGCAAGCCAACGAAGGAGTACCGTCGACCAAGTGCATTGGAAACGGTAGGGCGACTTGAACTCGCTATGGATCGAAAGGAGCCCCTTCAGGCGCTTGCTTCCAGGTTCGATGCCAAAACATTCCTCCCAACGGCCTCGGATGTGAGGCACTTCCTTGAAATGCGGGGCCAAGACCCCGGCATCATCAAGCAAAGACAGGACTCGTTCAGGAAGGTTCTCGACGTGTTGTTGAAGATGCCTGACGATGAGCTGATGCTGCTCCGCGCGTCTGGCCCGCATGTGGGGCCTACTCAGCTTGGACCACTGTCCGACGCGATCAAGGCCACGAGTGCTGCGGTCAGAACCGGAGAGCCGAAGGCGGATTCAATCGCCGTAGAGAAATCGGTAGATCCACGAGTCAATCCGGGTGGTGACAGGCGAGGTGGGGACCCCGTTTCTTCGTGACACCAAATCACGTACTTCGCATTCGCTCCATGAGCGGCACATCTATATGCAGAATCGTTCGATAGCCCTCGTAGAACGTGCGCAAGAAGCTATTAAATATATAGCAACTGCAACGACCATGGCCCTAGATAAGTAAGCCAGCGGCCACGCTGGCTTACAGGCCGTTAGGCCTGTAGCCCCCGTATTCCATGCGTTGCTCGCTACGAACCCTGTAGCAAATACCAACCAAGCAGGCGCGCGGGCTGAGGGAGCCCCCTCGGGGGGCGGACGGGCAGACCAGCGCGCAGGGCTGAGCCGCGCAGCGGCGAAGCACAAGGGTGGGCGGGGGCACACACCACATGACTGGCCGCAGGCCACTGACCAGCAACATAGCGCGCAGCGCCTGACTGATGCCACGGTGCCACGACAACCACAAGGGCGCGCAGACGGCGGCGCGTAGGGCGCGGATGCGACCGGGAAGCGCCGACGGCTGTGCGACCGACTCCAGCGAAGGCCACTTTGCATAACGCCTGTTGCCTTCACCCGACAGGGCGCGAAGCGGTGACCGGCAACAAGCGGAGCTTTAGCGCAGCGACTGCCGGGCACTGAGGGCAATGCGGCCTTATGTAAAAGCGAAGCGGGTGGCCGTAGCGGGCGTGCGCCACAACCGCCACGAACACCACGGCATCCAGGCCGAGCCGCAGGCGATGGCTGATCCAGCACGATGCGCAAGCGAGCCGAGGCCATATCTGCGCACCAGCGCACTGACCAACACTTGCAAAGCACTGGCGATGTAACTCCCCGGCACCTGTGCGGGGCGCACCAGCGCCGCGCACACTGACTGACACACCGGCGCAGGCAAAACGAAAGCGGTTATGCTGGGTGGCCTGGCCCACAGCGCGCAGCGCAGCTCAATCAAAAAACATGCCGCCCAGCACGACCGCGCTGTTCGCCAACGCCACGCGACAGCTTCGTGGTGCCTGGCCATTGCGGTACTCCGCATTGGCCACTGACCAAAGCTACAGACTCACGCAATACGAAAGCGGTGATGTTGGGTGCG
Source organism: uncultured beta proteobacterium (assembly GCA_903920695.1). Classification (GTDB taxonomy): domain Bacteria; phylum Pseudomonadota; class Gammaproteobacteria; order Burkholderiales; family Burkholderiaceae_C; genus Rhodoferax. Next base: position 19,957 of record CAIXNB010000068.1, on the reverse strand, counting down.
TTGCCACCAGCGCGCAGCGCCTTTTAGCAGGCAACGTGCCCGGCATGACCGCGCTGGTGGAGGTCACACGCAAGCATCGAACGCCGAAGGGTCGTCAAGGTCTACCGCCTTCGCGGTAGCTGATCAAGCCCATGCGTAGCACTTTTATATGCCAAATAGGCCGCTAGCCCTCGTAGAACGTGCGCAAGCAGCTATCAAAAGAGTAGCAAATTGATTCCGCTACACCTTCCCCAGCTTTTCTCGCGGTTGGGACAACGGTTGGGACAATGGCCAATTCTGGAGCCACCAAGAAGAAAGGACTTAGCCCCTTCCGAAGCTAAGTCCTTGATTCATATGGTCGGTGTGAAAGGATTCGAACCTTCGACCCCTTGCACCCCATGCAAGTGCGCTACCAGGCTGCGCCACACACCGAGTCACATTTGATTATAGACGGTAGAGCGCCTCAATCTCAGTGTGCGAGTGACAGCAGGTCGCGGATTTCGAACAGTTCGCGGCGAACCAGCAGCAAACGGTCTGAAACATCTCCATGGCGTTCATCATCCGTGTCTTCTTGCGTGCCATCCAAGTCGGTATCTGCGACCTCAATGACGTCAACGCCTTCCAGCAGCACCTCACCGTTCTTTTTCTTCTCGCGCTCGGCCTGCAGAATCTCCTGCATCTTGTTGCGCGCACCGCTGATGGTGAAGCCCTGGTCATAGAGTAAATCGCGAATGCGGCGGATCATCAGCACTTCATGGTGCTGGTAATAGCGGCGATTGCCACGACGCTTCATTGGCCGTAGTTGCGTGAACTCCTGCTCCCAATACCGTAGCACATGCGGTTTCACGCCACAAAGATCGCCCACCTCACCGATGGTGAAGTAGCGTTTTGCAGGGATGGCAGGGAGAGCTTTCTCCATTTAAATCAATACAGTAGGAGACGATGCTTTGAGATTACTCTAAGTCACCACAGCGTGTAAAGCCGCAAATGCCTAGCGCACAGAAATTGGCGAAATATATATTCGCCTATGCCATCAGGTGGAACGATCCTGGTCCTGAATCTGCTCTTTGAGTTTGTGGCTGGCGTGAAAGGTTACAACACGGCGCGCCTCGATTGGGATCGCTTCACCCGTTCGCGGATTGCGGCCTGGACGCGGTGCCTTGGTACGAATTTGAAAATTGCCGAAACCTGATATCTTGACGTCCTTGCCTTCGACCAGGCTGCTCGAAACCAGATCGAAAAAGGCGTCAATCATGTCCTTGGACTCGCGCTTGTTGAGTCCGATTTGCTCAAACAGCAGGTCGGCCAGTTGGGCTTTGGTCAGCGCCGGGGTTTCGAGACTTTCAACCGATATGTCCATCGAATTCTCATTTCACATTATTCTGACTAAGATGGATGGTAACGGTTCAGGCGCGTTGCCGTGCACCCAGTGTGCTCACCAACGAAGAAAGTACAGCCTGCACCACGGTGTCGATTTGCTCTTCAGTCAAGGTAGTGTCTTCGCTATTGAGCGTCAGGCGCAGCGCCATGCTCTTTTCCGACGTCATGCCAGCGCTTGCGTCCTGGGTCGCCTTGGGACGGTAGATATCAAACACGCGGGCATCGCGCAGCAGCCCAAGCGTCGGTGCGGCCCATACCGCTGCCAGCAAGGCGGTATGACTGAGCTTTTCGTCAACCAGCACAGCAATGTCACGTTCCACGGCCTGTTGTTTGGAAACCGGCTTGAATGTCGGCACGCCGCGTTGCAGCACGGCGTCGAGTTCCAATTCGAACATGACAGGCGTTTGCGCCAAGTCGTAGGTCTGGCACCACTTCGGATGGAGTTCACCGACGAAACCAATCGCCACGCCATCAAGCAGCACGCGGGCGCAGCGCCCCGGGTGCATGGCCGCATGTTCGGCTGGTTCGAAGACCGGTTTACGCGGTGCCAGCAGCGCCTCGACGTCACCCTTGACATCAAAGAAATCGACGCCCTGCTCCTTGCGACCCCATTGCAGGGTGTCGGCACTGCCGCACACCATGCCGGCGACGCGCATGGGTTGATGAAAGCCAGCCACCGTGGTGTCGCTGTTTTGCACTGACGCATCACGCCGGAAGACGCGGCCCAGTTCAAAGACGCGCACGCGCTGCGCCTTGCGGTCCAGATTGAATTTCAGAACCTGCAGCAGTGAGCCGAGCAAGCTTGAGCGCATCACGCTCATCTGGCTGGCGATCGGGTTGAGCAGCCTGATCGGATCCGGATTGCCAGCCAATTCATTTTCCCAACGCGCGTCGACAAAACTGAAATTGATAGTTTCCTGGTAACCCAGGCCTGCAAGGGCGTGACGCAAGGCGAACGGACTGAGTTGTGCTTCGGCCCGGATTCTGGCCGTCACCGGCGCCAAAGGCGGCGTCTGCGGCAACTCGTTATAGCCGACCATGCGCGCCACTTCTTCGATCAGGTCTTCTTCAATCTGCAGGTCGAAGCGGTAGGAAGGCGGCGTCACGGTGATGCTGCCTTCGACCTGCGTGAGTGGCAGTTGCAGGCGCTGCAAGGCGTCGGCACAGCGCGCCTGCGTCAGCGCCATGCCGATCACCTTGCTGGCGCGCGCGACGCGCAGGGTGACAGCATTTGCCGGCGGCATGTTCACCCTCAGGTCGTCGATCGGGCCGCAGACCGTGCTACTGGTGCCGCAGATGTCGATAATCAACTGCGTGATGCGCTGGATGTGCTCGACCGTCTGCCCCGGATCCACACCGCGTTCGAAGCGGTGACCGGCATCGGTCGAAAAATTGAATCGACGTGAACGTCCAGCAATGGCCTTGGGCCACCAGAAGGCCGCTTCCACATAGACATGCTGCGTGTCGTCGCCAACTGCGGTGGCGTCGCCACCCATGATGCCGGCCAGTGATTCGACCTGTTGCGCGTCGGCAATCACGCCAACCTTTTCATCGACCGTAACGGTGTTGCCGTTGAGCAGCTTGAGCTGCTCGCCTGCCCTGCCCCAACGCACTTCGAGGCCACCATGGATTTTGTCCAGGTCAAAAATATGCGACGGTCGACCGAACTCGAACATCACGTAATTGGAAATATCAACCAGCGCTGTGACGCTGCGTTGCCCGCAGCGCGCGAGGCGATCGATCATCCATTGCGGCGTGCTGGCGCGGGTATTGACGTTGCGCACAATGCGGCCAGAGAAACGACCGCACAGATCAGGGGCCTCGACCTTCACCGGCAATGTCTCTGCGCTGTCAACTTTGACTGATGGAAAAGCGGGTTCCAACAAGGGTGAACCCGTCAGCGCCGAGACTTCTCGCGCGACGCCGAACACGCTCAGGCAATGCGCCAGATTGGGCGTGAGTTTGAGCGTGAACAAGGTGTCATCGAGGTACAGGTGCTGGCGGATATCTTGACCGAGCAGCGCGTCCGCGGCGAGTTCAAGCAACCCTGCATGGTCGGTCGACAACTGCAACTCGCGTGCGGAACAGAGCATGCCCTGGCTTTCGACGCCGCGCAGTTTGCCGACCTTGATCAGGAACGGTTTGCCGTCTTCTCCGGGCGGCAACTCGGCACCGACCAGCGCCACCGGCACCTTGATGCCGACACGTGCATTGGGTGCGCCGCACACAATGTTGAGCAAGGTAGCTTGACCCACATCGACCTGACAGACACGCAGACGATCGGCATTCGGGTGTTGTACCGCTTCCCTGATTTCACCGACAACAATCTTGGTGAACGGCGGGGCCACGGACGTGAGTTCTTCAACTTCCAGTCCAGCCATCGTGAGAGTTTCGGCCAGTTGCTGGGTCGTTAGCGGTGGGTTGCAGAATTCGCGCAGCCAGGATTCAGGAAATTGCATGGTCTTCAATCAGTTGGCGACAGCGCGTGCAGCCAGGGTGCTGCAGGCCGTCGCGACAGGTACTTTTATTGGAATTGCGAGAGAAAGCGGATGTCGCTGTCAAAAAACAGGCGCAGGTCGCTGACGCCATAGCGCAGCATGGTCAGACGGTCCGGGCCCATGCCAAAGGCAAAACCGATGAACTTCTCCGGGTCCAGTCCCATGTTGCTGACCACATTCGGATGCACCTGCCCTGAGCCGGCCACTTCCAGCCAACGCCCGGCGAGCGGACCACTCTGGAACTGGATGTCGATTTCAGCACTCGGCTCGGTGAAGGGGAAGAAGCTCGGCCGAAAGCGCAACATCAAGTCGTTCGATTCGAAGAATATTCGGCAGAAATCGGTGAAGACGAATTTCAGATCCTTGAAGCTGACGTTCTCGCCGATCCACAGGCCTTCGCACTGGTGAAACATCGGCGAATGGGTGGCGTCGCTATCGACGCGATAGGTGCGCCCGGGAGCTATGACGCGAATCTCGGGCATGGTGCCAGAGAACAGGCCGTCACTGCCAGCACCCAGTGCGTCACGGTGTTTCTTGACATGCTGAACTGCATGGCGGATCTGAATCGGGCTGGTATGGGTACGCAACAGGTTGGGCGCGGTGGCTGTGCCGCCCTCAACGTAAAAGGTATCGTGCATGGAACGCGCCGGGTGATCCTCGGGCGTGTTCAATGCAGTGAAGTTGAACCAATCGGTCTCGATCTCCGGGCCTTGTGCCACTTCGAAACCCATGGAACCAAAAATCGCCTCGATGCGTTCCAGCGTGATCGACACCGGGTGCAAACCGCCCTGCCCGCGTTGGCGCCCTGGTAGGGTCACATCGAGCGCCTCAGCTTGAAGCTGCGCCTGCAATTGCGCATCGGCCAGGGCTTGCCGGCGTGCATTCAGGGCCGCTTCGATGGCCTGTTTGGCCAGGTTGATTGCCGCGCCTAGTGACTTCTTCTGTTCCACCGGGAGGGCGGCCATGCCCTTCATCAGTTCCGTGATGCGCCCCGACTTCCCCAGAAACAAGGCCTTCGCGTTTTCCAGGTCGGCCGGTGTCGTGGCCTGCGCGAAAGCAGCCTTGGCGCTTTCAACAACGGTGTTCAAGTCGTTCATATGTTCTCTTGTCGCTCCGACACAAGCTCGATGCAGGTCGGTTCTCTTGAAACTGCAATTTCATTGAAAAAGGGCTAGTGCCTTTTCAAGCTCTAGCCCTTCTCTTCAGTACATCAACGCCGCTCCGTTTGATTTGAAACAGAGCCTTCGCGTTTGGCGACGGCGGTCTGTCTTGAAAAAATTCGGGTCAGCGAATCGGCGTGAACTCAAGCGGCCAGCTTGGCCTTGACCTGTTCCACAATACCTGCAAACGCAGCCATGTCGTGGACTGCGATATCAGACAACACCTTGCGGTCGATCTCGATATTCGCTTTCTTCAGACCATTGGCAAACTGGCTGTAGGTCATACCGCACTGACGGGCAGCGGCATTGATACGGGCAATCCACAACTGGCGGAAAACACGCTTCTTGGTACGGCGGTCACGGTAGGCATATTGCCCTGCCTTCATGACTGCTTCTTTGGCGACCCGGAAGACATTACCGCGGCGACCACGGAAACCTTTTGCAAGGGCTAAGACTTTTTTATGGCGGGCGCGAGCCGTTACACCACGTTTGACGCGAGGCATGTGATTACTCCTTGTTCGTCGTTAATTAAATACCACGGCCTGGCAGCATCTGTGACATGCGACCCATATCGGTCTCATGAACGGATGTTGAACCACGCAAGTGACGTTTATTTTTGGTGGTCTTCTTGGTCAGAATGTGACGTTTGAAGGCTTGACCGCGTTTGACGGTGCCACCTGGACGGACGCGGAAGCGTTTTTTCGCCGCGCTTTTGGTCTTCATTTTGGGCATATTCATGCTCCTTCTTCATTGTGCTCGTGAGGCGTCTGCAAACTGTTTGCAGCCTTGTTGGCCCCGAGCCACTTTTTGGTGATCAGAATGAACCGATCACCGTTCTTGCAGTGCACGGGGTATTGCCCCTGCACCCCAAAATCTTTACGATGTCGCGGTGGACGTTGTGTCGACCACTGGCTTTGCCGCGATCTTCTTCTTGCCCGGCGCAATCATCATGATCATCTGGCGCCCTTCCAGCTTGGGAAACTGCTCGATCAGGATCAAGTCACCGAGTTCCGCACGGATGCGGTTAAGCAATGCCATACCGATTTCCTGGTGCGTTATTTCGCGACCGCGGAACCGGAGCGTGATTTTACACTTGTCACCTTCGGCCAAAAAGCGCCGGATATTGCGCATCTTGATGTTGTAATCGCCGTCATCGGTACCGGGTCGGAATTTGATTTCCTTGATCTCGATGACCGTTTGCTTGGCCTTGGCTTCCGCTGCCTTCTTCTGCTCCTGGTACTTGAACTTTCCGTAATCCATCAAACGACAGACCGGCGGAACCGCCGTGGCAGAAATTTCAACCAGATCAACATCCAGGTCGCCTGCCATCCGCAGCGCTTCCATCAGACTGACCACGCCAAGTGGCTCATTCTCGACTCCGGAGAGACGAACTTCCGGGGCCATGATTTCCCGGTTCAGGCGATGTTTGCGTTCTTCGCGGTGACGGCGATCACGAAATTCAGTAGCGATGGCTTATTCCTTCACAAGTTCTGCTACCACACGGTAGCGACAACCGCTTTGTGCACGCGGGGCAAACTGCAATCTCGCTTGATACCAGCTCAGACAACAGACTTGTCAGTGATGTCGGCGGCAATTTTTTGCACGAATGCATTGAGGGACATCACACCGAGGTCTAGACCACCCCGGGCGCGCACTGCAACGGTACCAGCTGCCTTCTCTTTGTCGCCCGCGACAAGGATGTATGGCAGCTTTTGCATTGAATGCTCGCGTATTTTATACGTAATTTTCTCATTGCGCAGATCGGACACGATCCTAAGCTCTTGATTTGGCAGTGCTTTCTTGAGCTTTTCGACTATTTCACGACAGTAATCCGCTTGTGCGTCCGTGATATTGAGGACCGCCAACTGAACTGGCGCCAGCCAGGTCGGCAGCGCACCGGCACTTTCCTCGATCAAAATTCCGATAAAACGTTCCAGACTGCCCACGATCGCGCGGTGCAGTAGCACGGGTCGGTGCCGCGCGCCATCCTCACCGACATATTCGGCGTCCAGACGCTCGGTCATGAAAAAGTCCACCTGCATGGTGCCGCACTGCCACTGACGACCGATGGCGTCTTTCAGGGTGTATTCAATCTTGGGTCCATAAAAAGCACCTTCGCCGGCCGTGATCTCAAACTCGCAACCGGAGGCGCGCAGGCTTTCCATCAATGCGTGTTCAGCCTTGTCCCAGCTTTCGTCAGAGCCGATCCGTTTTTCCGGTCGAGTGGCGATCTTGTAAATGATGTTCTTGAAGCCGAAGTCTTTGTAGACCTTTTGCAACAGGGTCGTGTAATCAACACATTCCTGCAGAATCTGGTCTTCGGTACAAAAGATATGGCCATCGTCCTGCGTGAAGCCACGCACCCGCATGATCCCGTGCAGGCCGCCCGAGGGCTCGTTGCGATGGCATTGCCCGAACTCGCCATAGCGCAGCGGCAGATCACGGTAACTCTTGATGCCCTGCTTGAAGATCAGGATATGCCCTGGGCAATTCATCGGTTTGAGTGCGTACTCGCGCTTTTCCGACTCGGTTGTGAACATGTTCTCGCGATACTTGTCCCAGTGGCCGGTTTTTTCCCACAGGGATTTGTCGAGGATCTGCGGCCCCTTGACCTCCTGATAGCCATTGTCGCGGTAGACCCGGCGCATGTACTTCTCGACTTCCTGCCATAACGACCAGCCCTTGGGGTGCCAAAAGACCAGGCCCGGGGCATGGTCGTCTAGGTGGAATAGATCAAGATCACGCCCGAGTTTGCGGTGATCGCGCTTCTCTGCTTCCTCCAGCATGGTCAGGTGCTGCTGCAATTCGTCTTTCGTGGCCCAGGCCGTGCCGTAGATTCGCTGCAGCATTTCATTGCGATGGTCGCCGCGCCAGTAGGCACCTGCGAGTTTCATCAGTTTGAAGAACTTGAGCTTGCCGGTGCTGGGCACGTGGGGCCCGCGGCACAGGTCTTCGAACTTGCCTTCGCGGTACAGGGAGACGTCCTGATCAGCCGGAATGCAGGCGATGATCTCGGCCTTGTAATGTTCGCCCAGGCTCTTGAAGTAGGTCACGGCCTCGTCACGCGGCAGTACGCGCCGCGTTACCGGTTCGTCTTTTGTCGCAAGTTCGACCATCTTGCGTTCGATCGCAATCAAATCCTCCGGGGTAAAGGGTCGCTTGTACGAGAAATCATAGAAAAAACCATGCTCGATGACCGGGCCGATCGTCACCTGCGCGTCCGGGAACAGTTCCTTGACGGCGTAGGCCAGCAAGTGGGCGGTGGAATGACGGATGACCTCAAGTCCATCGGCATCCTTGGCCGTGACGATGGACAGGCTGCTGTCGGCTGCAATGGTGTAACTGGTGTCGACCACCTTGCCGTCAATCTTGCCCGCCAGCGCCGCCTTGGCCAGACCAGCACCAATCGAAGCAGCCACATCGGCCACGGTCACAGGCCCGGGATAGTCGCGTTTCGAGCCGTCAGGAAGTGTGATTTGAATCATGATCTAAAAATGAAAAAGCGCGGTCAGGCCGCGCTTTGATGACTGTAAGCCGGAACAGCGTGATTTTACGCTGCCCGACCCGGTCAATTCGATCAGTGAAACTGCTCTTCTTCGGTAGAGCCAGTCAATGCGGTGACGCTCGACTTGCCGCCTTGAATGGTCGTGGTGACCTCATCAAAGTAGCCGGTACCGACTTCCTGTTGATGGGAGACGAAGGTGTAGCCACGATCACGTGCGGCGAACTCAGGCTCTTGCACCTTCTCAACGTAGGCTGTCATGCCGCGTTTGACGTAGTCCTGCGCCAGGTCGAACATGTTGAACCACATCGAATGGATGCCAGCTAGCGTGATGAACTGGTACTTGTAGCCCATGGCGCCGAGGTCCTTCTGGAACTTCGCAATGGTGGCATCGTCCAGGTTCTTCTTCCAGTTGAAGGAAGGCGAGCAGTTGTAGGCCAGCAGTTTGCCGGGATGCTTGGCACGCACGGCTTCGGCAAACTTGCGCGCGAATTCCAGATCCGGCGTGCCCGTCTCGCACCATACCAGGTCGGCGTATTCGGCATAGGCCACCGCACGGCTGATCGCCTGATCCAGGCCCTTGTTGGTCTTGTAGAAGCCTTCGGCCGTGCGCTCGCCGGTCAGGAAGGGTTTGTCGTTCTCGTCATAGTCGCTGGTCAGCAGATCGGCGGCTTCGGCGTCGGTACGGGCGATCACCAGGGTTGGCACGCCGCAGACGTCGGCGGCCATGCGGGCTGCAATCAGTTTCTGGCAGGCTTCCGCCGTGGGCACCAGCACCTTGCCACCCATGTGACCGCACTTCTTGACCGATGCCAGTTGGTCTTCCCAATGCACGCCGGCAGCGCCGTTCTTGATCATGTTCTTCATCAACTCAAACGCATTGAGCACGCCGCCGAAACCGGCTTCCGCGTCGGCCACGATCGGCGCGAAATTATCGATGTAGCCGGCGTCACCCGCGTCAATGCCTTTGGAATGCTGAATTTCATCGGCACGGCGGAAGGTGTTGTTGATGCGCTCCACCATCTTCGGCACCGAGTCCACCGCGTACAGGGATTGGTCAGGGTACATGGACGCCGAAGTGTTGTTGTCGGCAGCGACTTGCCAGCCAGACAGGTATATCGCCTTGACGCCGGCCTTGACCTGCTGCATGGCCTGACCACCAGTCAGTGCCCCCAGACAGTTGACGTAAGGCTCTGTGTTCACCAGATGCCAGAGTTTTTCCGCGCCACGACGGGCCAGCGTGTGCTCAATCGGGAACGAGCCGCGCAGGCGAACGACATCGGCCGCGCTGTAACCACGTTTGATCCCTTTCCAACGGGGATTGGTAGCCCAATCCTTTTCCAATGCGGCGATTTGCTGTTCGCGGCTCAATTGCTCTGTGACGGTTTGCGACATGTAAATCACTCCTAAGGTTGGTTGAAACTGTCTGCACCGGTTGCTTGGCAAGTCCGGTGCCGATGCGGCTAATTCTAGGTCTTGTATAAGACTTAGGCCTAGCTCTTATGTCTTATATAAGACATAATTTAGTTCAATCAAATCAAGGACTTAACTGGCTTAACCCATAATATGAAAAGCAATCCTTCAGCCTGAGAAAAAATGACGCGGTGCAGCAAACGTGTTTTTTATAGAATGAACGAAGATATCGCATGGTGAAACATCAAAACCCATCAGCGTAACGCTCCATCTCCCATTCGCTCACTTGCTGGCTGTAGTCGTCGCATTCCTGCCTTTTGAGTCGAATGAACTCCGCAAAAAATGATTCCCCCAACTGACGGGTCAAGGCATGGTCCACGGCCAAGGCCTCAACCGCAGCTTGCAGGTCACGTGGCAATCGGGCTGGCATGGGCGCACCCGCCGCCAGTTGCAGATACAGGTCGGCATCGCATGCATCCGGCGGCGTTAACGCGCGGTCGATGCCGTCCAGACCCGCAGCCAGCGTGGCTGCAATGGCCGCGTAGACGTTGCAAGATGGGTCAGGCAGGCGCCATTCGATTCGCCCGGCCACGGTCCGCACGAGACAGGTGCGGTTGTTGTCACCGAAACTCTTCCAGACCGGCGACCAGGTTGTGCCCGATGCACTGTGGCTGCAGGCGAGTCGCTTGTAACTGTTGACGGTTGGCGCGCACACTGCAGCCAATGCATCGGCGTGTTCAAGCAAGCCTGCAACAAATTGATAGGCCGACGCACTCAATTGAAGTGCATCCGCTTCATCCGCAAAAACCGCGTTGCCATTGCCATCCGTGATGCTCAAATGAAAATGCAGGCCGCTGCCCGGTGACGCAGCAAATGGCTTGGGCATACAACTGAAGGTCATGCCGTGCCTTTGCGCTATCGCGTGAGCGGTCATCTTGAAAAGCATGTAACGGTCCGCGGCCGCCAGGGCATCGTCAAAGCGGTAATTGATCTCGTATTGCCCGCAGGCGTCTTCATGATCGATCTGTTGCAACTCGAAACCCAACTCGATCAAGGTCTGCCGCATGTCTTCGAGAAAACCGCGGTTGCGATGAATCGACTTGATGTCGTAGGAAGGCTTGTCGAGTTGGTCCAGCGGGTCAGCCCCGACCCAGTGCCCTTTCTCGTCTTGGCGCAACAGGAAGAACTCAGGCTCGATGCCGACCCATAGTGTCCAACCCCGTTGCTTCAGACGCTGCAACTGGCGTTTGAGCAACTGGCGCGAGCAGGTCTCGAGCGGCTCAGCACCGGCGAATCCGTCGCATACCGCATGCGCCACGCCCGGCATGAAAGGCAATGGCCGCAGCGATTCGAGTTGCACCCTTGCGTAGTATTCGCTTCGTTTGCCAAAGCGCGGCAGGCCCGTGCCCCAAATGCTCGGCCCGGCAAAGCCAGCGCCAATCTCAACCCACTCGCGCAGGTTTTGCAGGGGAACCAGTTTGCCTTTGGCCACGCCATGCATATCGGCAAACTGCGTCAGCACACTGTGAATGCCTTGCGCAGCCAGGGCCTCAACGGTGGATTCAATCGTCATCGGGTACTTTCTCAGGCGGGTCGCTGCAGCGGGCGCGCGGCGCGGTGCCAAATTGTTCTGCGGTCAGACCGGGCTGTCGATCCGGATCCAGGTGGTTTTAACCTCCTGGTATTTGTCAAAGGCGTGCAAGGATTTGTCACGCCCGACCCCGCTTTGCTTGAAACCGCCGAAAGGCACCGTGATGTCATCCTCATCGTATTGGTTCACGTGCACGGTGCCGGCACGCAGCGCGCGCGCAACGCCGTGGGCCTTGTTGATGTCGCGTGTCCAGACCGCCGCGTGCAGGCCGTAAACGGTCGCATTGGCCTGGCGCACCACATCCGCGACATCGGTGAACGACAGCACCGACAGCACCGGGCCAAAGATCTCTTCGCGTGCAATCGTCATGTCGTTGCTGACGCCGTCGAAGATCGTTGGCTCAACATAGCAGCCACCACTCTCAATCCGGGCTTGCGCGCCACCGGCCAGCAGTTTCGCGCCCTCGCGCTTACCGCTTTCGATGTAGCGCAGCACCGTGTTCATTTGCGTCTGATCGACGATCGCGCCCATGACGGTGGCTGGATCGAGCGGATTGCCTGGCGCGTAGTCAGGCACTAGGGCCAGCGCCTTTGCCAGGAACTTTTCCTTGATGCTGGCTTCAACGAACAAACGCGACGGCGCGTTGCAGCTTTCGCCCTGGTTGAAGAAGATACTGCCAATCGCCGCTTCCACGGCACGGTCCAGGTCTGGGCAATCGGCAAACACGATATTGGGCGATTTGCCACCGAGCTCGGTCCAGGCGCGCTTGAGGTTGCTTTGCCCGGCCATGACGTGGATCTGTTTGCCGACCCGGGTCGATCCCGTGAACGCAATGCAATCGACGTCCATGTGCAGCGCCAGCGGCGAGCCGGCTTCCGCACCGTAACCCGTCACCACGTTGAAGACACCGGCTGGAATGCCGGCTTCCAGCGCCAGATCGGCCATGCGCAAGGCAGTCAACGGTGATTTCTCACTGGGTTTGAGGACGACCGAGTTGCCCACCGCCAGCGCTGGCGCGATCTTCCAGGCCGCCATGATCATCGGGTAATTCCAGGGCACGATGACGCCGACAACACCAACCGGTTCTTTTGTGACCAGGGCCAGCGCGGTGCTCGGCGTCGGTGCGATTTCGTCATAGACCTTGTCGACCGCCTCGCCATACCAGCGAATGCAGTTGGCGGCGCTGTTGACATCGAGACCGCGCGCGTACTTGATCGGCTTGCCCATGTCCAGTGTTTCGGTCAGCGCCAGTTCTTCTCCGTGTTCCTGCAACAGATCGGCGAAACGGATCATGATGCGCTTGCGCTGGGCCGGCGCCAGACCGCGCCAGCGCTTGTCTTCGAAGGCGGCGCGCGCCGCGACCACCGCCGCGTTGATATCGGCTTCGGCGCAGCGCGCAACGGTGGTCAGCGTGGCGCCGTCGACCGGTGAAATGCATTCAAAGGTTTCGCCACCCAAGGCGGCCGTGCGCTTGCCGTTGATCAGGGCACGGCCATCAAACTTGGGAAAGAGGGTTGTGTTTGTGCTTGTCATAAGGTACTCAATTGGCTTTCTGACTATGGATGAAAGTGGCCCCAGAAGCCGCCCCAAATGGAAAACGGGGCGGCATTGCTGCCGACCCCGCGGGTATTTCAGGCTAGGCGGTCGAACCGCCCTCATCAATTAGAAGGAAACGACGACGGCCGTACCCAGCAGGATATTGTTGTTGCGGAATAAGCCGTTGGAATCGCCCCTCAAGTTTTCGAACACGTCCTTGTTCGCGCCGTCGTAGCGCAGTTCAAGTTTCCAGGTGGTCGTCGGGTTCACCAGGTAGTTCAGCCCGAGCGACAGTGCATAGCGATTGGCACCGGTCAGCTCTGTGCTATTGCCAAGCAAGTAATTGCCGATGTCCTCTTGCGACGCGCCAAAACCATTGCGAGAATCGAAGGCAATCGGGTCAGTGGCCGTCGTCGCTGAACCGTTTGCATAACCAAAGACACCGCCGCCATTCTTCGAGTTGTTGATGAAGTCGGCTCGCGCAACCGCTTGCAGGCGCGGCGTCAACTTATAGCCCGCCAGACCCGACACGCCCCACCATTGCGCGTCGGTCGGGCCATTCAATTGGTTTGCGCCCTGGCCGGCCCAGCGGCCAACGCCAACCTGACCCTGGAAGGTCCAGTCACCACGCGTGAAATAGCCATCGACTTCAAAGAGGTTGAGCGCATTGGCGCCGAAAGTATGTGTGCCGGCAAAACCAAAGCCGCTGAACTCGCCCTTGCTGTAGTCAACCCGGTAGTTGATCGACGGATCCTTGTCGCCAGGTCCACGGGCCACCTGGTTCATATTGCCGATGAGGAACTTGCTAATCCATTGTCCGCGTGTGATTTCCATGCCGGCGCCGCTGTAGAAACTCGGGATGGTGAAATCAAACAGCATGTTATGCGTGATCAGCGGTTGCTGATTGGCCGGCAGGTATTCGTAACCCGACCAATCCGGCATCTGGCCGGCGATCAGCCGTGTCGTGGCATCAATCAGCGGAATAGAAACCGAGGCCTCGTGAACAATCGAGCCGATGTTGTAGGCTGAACTGGCCGATTTGTGCGGCGCCAGCGTCAAACGCCATTTGTTGCCGCCCTCGGTTTCCTTCTGGATGTCGAGCATGGCCTGGCCGAAATTGCCGTTGTCGAACGCGTAGGGGGACTCGCCGTCGCGGCCGTCAAAGTTGTTCAGAAAGATAAAGCCCGAGCGATCCTGGTTGCGGCTGTAAATGTAGGTTGGATCGACCACGCCGCTGATCTTGAAGCCCTTCAGACCGGATGCCTCAAAATTGTCCTCGGTCGATTCGGCCTTGATCTTGATGCGGTTGAAATCCTGCGGATCGATCGTCGCTTGTGCCGCTGGTGCGGCGCTGGCGGCATCGACTTTTTGCATGAGAACCTGCAACTGCTTTTTGAGCAATTCGATTTCCTGCTTCAACTCGGCATTGCTTTGGGCATGAGCGCTTTGTGCCATCGGGAAGATTGCAGCCATGGCAACAGCCAGCAAAGACAGTTTGTTTCTCATTTTTACTCCAAAAAAGAATGATTCAAAAAAATCAGGACGCAACACCCCGAAACGCCGCAGACATCTCTTGCGCACGCCTGCGCTCAGAGCGAGAAAGCCAGATGCTCGCAAGCACCACACCAACACTGACAACCGCCACGGTCAAGGTCGCCACCGTGTTGACACTGGGACTCAGGCCCAGACGGGCGCGACTGAAGATGGTGATCGGCATGGTGGTGGAACCGGGGCCGGACAGGAATGCCGACAGCACGACATCGTCAAGCGACAAGGTAAACGTCAGCAACCAGGCTGAGCCGATGGCTTGTGAAATAAGCGGCAGCGTGACCAGAAAAAAGACCTGCCAGGGGCGGCAACCCAGATCCTGCGCCGCCTCTTCGAGTTGCGGGCTCATCTCCTGCAGGCGCGACTGCACCACCACTGTGGCGTAGGCCATGCCGAGCAGGGTGTGGCCGAACCAGATGGTCATCAGGCCACGGTCCGGAAAGCCAAAGGCGCGTTGCACCGACACCAGCATCAGCAGCAGGGACAAACCGATGATGACTTCCGGCATCACCAGCGGTGAATTCACCATGCCGGCAAACAAGGTGCGACCTGGGAAGCGCTTGAACCGGTTCAGCGCCAGCGCCGCCAGAGTGCCTAGAACCACCGAGGCACAGGCGGTCAGGAAGGCGATTTCCAGCGACAGCCGAAATCCGGCGATGATCTCGACATCCTTGACCAGGGCGTAGTACCAACGCAAGGACCAGCCGCCCCAACTCGTGACCATCGGGCTGGCATTGAAACTCAGCACAATCAGCGTCACGATCGGCATGTACAGAAAGACAAAGACCGTGGTCATCCAGACCCGCGAGGTGATACGACCGGCATTGAGCTTCATGCGCGCCCTCCGGCCGTGCTTTCCGCCTGGTACTTGTTGAACAGCGCCAGAGGCACGATGATGAGCAGGACCATGACGACAGCGACTGTTGCCGCCATCGGCCAGTCGTTGTTGCTGAAGAATTCGTCCCACAACACGCGGCCGATCATCAGGGTTTGCGGCCCGCCCAAGAGTTCAGGGATCACGAACTCGCCGACGCAGGGAATGAACACCAGCATGGAGCCGGCAATCACACCGCTCTTGGACAGTGGCACGGTGATGCGCCAGAATGCCTGCCACGGTGTCGCGCCGAGGTCAAGCGCGGCTTCAAGCAAGCGCAAATCCATCTTGACCAGGTTGGCATACAAGGGCAG
Source organism: uncultured beta proteobacterium (assembly GCA_903920695.1). Classification (GTDB taxonomy): domain Bacteria; phylum Pseudomonadota; class Gammaproteobacteria; order Burkholderiales; family Burkholderiaceae_C; genus Rhodoferax. The sequence goes on along the minus strand of CAIXNB010000068.1, from coordinate 4,162 downwards.
GATCATGAACGGCACATAGGTGTAGACCATGCCCAGCACCAGCGAAAACGGGGTGTTCATCATCTTCACCGGTTCGCTCAGCAAGCCGGTTGCCAGGGCAAGGTTGTTGAAAACGCCACTGTCGGCCAGCAGCATCTTCCAGGCGTAGACGCGCAGCAGGAACGAAGTCCAGAACGGCAGCATGACCAGCATCAGCAAGGCTGGTCGCCGGTCGGCCGGGCTACGCGCCATGAAGTAGGCAAAGGGATAGGCAATCAGCAGGCACAGCACGGTGGTGATTGCGGCAAACTTCAAGGAGCTCAGGTAGGTCTGGAAATAAAGATCGTCCTGCGCGATAAAAATGTAGTTACTGAGCTTGATTCTGAGTTGCAGCAGTCCGTCAGACCAGACCAGCAAGTCCTTGAATACCACGTTGTCCATTTCCGACACGCTGATCTTGAGCACCACCAGGAATGGCAAAAGAAAGAAGATCAGCAGGAACGTCAGGGGCAATGCGATCACCAGGTTGCGCCCCCAGGCGCCGGTGATTTGCTGCTGCAGGTAGGAAACGGATTTGACAGACGCGTTCATGGCGCTCTCAACTCGTCAAAACAACGACATCACTGCCGCACCACCAGACATAGACACGGTCGCCCCAGGTCAGTTGCGTGGCGTCGCGGCGTGCCGCATTGGTATGCGTCACCTTGACCACGGTCTTGCCGCCGTCCAACGCAACGTGGTAGGTCGTGAGACTGCCCAAGTAGGCCAGGTCCTTGATGACACCTTGCGCCATGTTCATGCCGATTTCTTCTGGCGAGTCACGCTCGTCGTCACCCGGTGGCAAGGTCTGAATACTGATCTTTTCCGGCCGCACCGCCACATGCACCGCCATGCCACTGGTGCCGGTGATGCCGTGACTCACGTAGTGTTTGCACTCGGGCGAGCCGATGACGACGTGATCGGCTTCATCCACCTCGACCGTACCCTTGAACAGGTTGACGCTACCGATGAAGTCGGCGACGAAGCGGCAATTTGGCGTCTCATAAATGTCAGAGGGTCGACCGATCTGCAGGATTTTTCCCTCGCTCATGACACCGATGCGCGTGGCCATGACCATCGCCTCTTCCTGGTCGTGCGTGACCATGACACAGGTGACACCGACCTGCTCGATGATGTCGACCAATTCAAGTTGCGTGCGCTCGCGCAGCTTGGCGTCCAGCGCGCCCAGCGGTTCGTCGAGCAGCAGCAGTTTGGGCCGTTTGGCCAGGCTGCGAGCCAGCGCCACACGCTGCTGCTGGCCGCCCGAGAGCTGGTGCGGCTTGCGCTTGGCGTAGGCTTTGAGTTGCACCAGATCGAGCATCTGCGTCACGCGTGTGTCGATTTCGTCCTTTGGCAAACCATCGCGGCGCAGACCGAAGGCGACGTTGTCCCAGACGCTCAGGTGCGGGAACAGTGCGTAGCTCTGGAACATCATGTTGATCGGCCGTTCGTACGGTGCCAAGCCCACAATGTCCTGCCCCGCCAGCATGATTTGTCCCGAAGTTGGGACCTCAAACCCCGCCAGCATGCGCAGCAAAGTCGATTTGCCGCAGCCGGAAGAACCGAGCAGTGCAAAGATCTCGCCCTGCTGGATGTCCAGCGTGACATCGTCGACCGCAAACACATCGTCAAATTGCTTGACGATGCGCTTGATCTGCAAGAACGGCGCGGTACCCGTTTTCACAGGCACAGGCTTGGAATTCGAGGCAGTTGCCACCTGGGAACCCTCACTCAATCAGGAAATGGTGATCAGAAGCCGGTCTTGAATGCCGTGTAGACACGGGTGATCTGGCGCCGGATGTCATTGTTCAGGGCCTTGGGTGGCACCATCGTCGCCATTTCAGCCGAGGTCGGGAACACCGACGGGTTGTGCGCCACTTCGGGCTTGATGAACTTGCGCGACTCCTTGTTCGGATTCGCATAGAACACCTTGTTGGTCAATGACGCATGCACTTCGGGCCGCATGATGTAATTGATGAAGGTCTGGGCGTTTTTCGGATGCGGAGCATCGGCTGGCATCGCCATCATGTCAAAGAACAGCAAGCCGCCGTTTTTCGGAATCAGGGCCACGATGTCCTGGCCGGTCTTGCCTTCAATGGCGCGTTGGCGGGCGATGTTGATGTCGCCATTCCATCCCAGCGCCAGACAGATCGAACCACCAGCCATGTCGTTGATGTAGCCCGACGAACTGAACAGCGTAATGTAGGGGCGCACGGATTTGAGCAGCGTGCTGGCCTCCTGGTAATCGGCCGCGTTCTTGCTGAACGGGTCCTTGCCCAGGTAATGCAGTGCCGCCGGTAGCACTTCAGAGGCGCTGTCGAGCACCGACACGCCACAGCTCTTCATTTTGCTGACGTATTTCGGGTTGAAGAAAAGCTCCCAGACATTTGCGGGCATCGGCTCGTTGCCGAGCGCCGCCTTGACCTTGGCGGTGTTGATGCCGATGGTGGTGTAGCCCCACAACCAGTTAACCAGGTACTGATTGCCGGGGTCGAGACTGGCAATCTGCGCCTGGATGTCCGGATCGAGGTTCTTCAGGTTTGGCAATTGCGCCTTGTCCAGTTTGCGCAGTAGTCCGCCTTCCATCTGCAGCCGGGCCCAACCCGACGAAGGCACGACGATGTCATAGCCAGTCTTGCCGGCTACCAGTTTGGCATGCAGGATTTCGTTGTTGTCGAAGGTGTCGTAGCGCACCTTGATACCGGTTTCTTTCTCGAAATTCTGGATCGTGTCTTCGGCGATGTAGTCCGACCAGTTGTAGATATTGAGAACCTTTTCTTCCTGCGCCAGCGCCGAAGTGGAGGCAAAGGTCAGCGAGCCGGCCAGCGCTAGACCCGTCATCAGTTTGCCAATCAATCTTTTGCCTAATGTTGAATTGCCCAATTCATTCTCCTGAAGTAATCGATCGAACCTGCCCGAAGCTCAATGGTAAACCCCGAAACCGGGGTCTTCTATCCATGCAATCCCTATGCCAGCCAGCCTTTTTCCTTAACGTCCTGATAAGTTAGATCAAGACAGCGCAGAATCAGCGTCACCATTTCGTCAATCTGGGCGCGGGTCATCGTCAGCGGCGGCGCAATGATCATGCGGTCGCCCACCGCGCGCATGATCAAGCCGTTGCTGAAACAATACCCGCGACAAATCATACCCACCGACAATTCCTCTGCAAAACGTTCCATGCGCTCCTTGTTCTTGACCAGCACCAAACCGGCCATGAAGCCACAGGTTTCAGCCATGCCGACCAACGGGTGTGCACCAATTTCGACAAAACGCTGCGCCAGATAGGGGCCGACGTCATCACGCACACGGTGCGGCAACTGCTCACGCTCCATGATCTGCAGATTGGCCAGGGCCACCGCACAGGCCACCGGATGTCCGCTGTAGGTGTAGCCGTGGTTGAATTCCCCGCCCTTCTCGATCAGCACCTTGGCGACTCGGTCCCCTACCAGCACGCCGCCCAGAGGCACATAGCCACTGGTGACGGCTTTGGCAAAGGTGACCAGATCGGGTTTGTAGCCGAACTTCTCGTAGCCAAACCAGGTGCCCAGGCGCCCGAAGGCACAGATCACTTCGTCGCTGATCAGCAGGATGCCGTACTTGTCGACGATGCGCTGGATCTCGGGCCAGTAGGTGGCCGGTGGAATGATGACGCCGCCGGCACCCTGCACCGGTTCGGCGATGAAGGCTGCCACCTTGTCAGCGCCGAGCTCGAGAATTTTTTCCTCGAGCCAGCGCGCTGCGCGCAAGCCAAAATCATCGACACTTTCACCCGGCAGACCGTTCTCAAAATAATAGGGCTGCCCGATGTGCGTGATGTTTGGAATCGGCAGATCGCCCTGAGCGTGCATGCCGCTCATGCCACCCAATGAGGCGCCGGCCATGGTGCTGCCATGGTAGGCGTTGAGCCGGCTGATGATGACCTTGCGTTGCGGCTGCCCGAGCAGATCCCAGTAGCGGCGCACCATGCGGACGTTGGAGTCGTTGCTTTCGCTACCGCTCGATGAGTAGAAAACGTGCTGAAAACTGCGCTCTCCCACTTTTGGTGCGAGAGACGCCAATTTGGTGGCCAGTTGCACCGCCGGCACATTGGTGGTCTGAAAAAAGCTGTTGTAAAACGGCAGCGTCATCATCTGCTTTTGGGCAG
>CAIXNB010000067.1 GCA_903920695.1 uncultured beta proteobacterium | reverse complement strand
CTGGAGAGCCCGTCGCGGGAAAACTGCACACCGGGTTCGGAGGGAGGGGACGGCGGGAACCGTTCCCTACCCCTATTCAACTGCCCAAAGGCACCGTTTAATCGAAGGGTATTCCCACTGATGGGACAATGGGGTCTGTTATCAGGCCCTTCCACCGCCAGAGTCGCATCCGCCAAACGGTTCAGCCGGGACGCGGAAGGTTAATCAACAACAGCTTTAACCAGCTCATGTTTCCCCAAGGGAAACGAAGGTCAGCGCAGTATGAGTGAAACGAAATCCCAAGGGGATAGTCCGTCTTCATCGGTCTATCAGGCTTATCAGGCCAACACCTATCTTTTTGGCGGAAACGCCCCGTACGTCGAGGAGATGTACGAAAACTACCTGGCCCATCCCGGCAGCGTGCCCGACACCTGGCGCGATTATTTCGACGCCTTGCAGAATGTGCCGGCAGCCGACGGCAGCAGTGCCAAGGATGTGCCGCACCTCCCGGTTATCAATGCCTTTGCGGCGCGCGCCAAGCAGGGCGGCACCAAGGTGGTGGTGGCCAATGCCGACGCCGAAATGGGGCGCAAGCGTACGGCGGCGCAGCAACTGATAGCGGCCTATCGCACGGTGGGCGCGCGCTGGGCCGATCTGGATCCCCTGAAACGCACCGAGCGCGACAAGATCCCCGAGCTGGAGCCCTCGTTTTACGGTTTCAGCGACGCCGACCAGGAAGCCGTGTTCAACACCAGCAACACCTTCTTCGGCAAGGACACGATGAGCCTGCGCGAGATGATGAATGCGCTGCGCGAAACCTACTGCGGCACCATCGGCGCCGAGTACATGTACATCACCGAGCAGAACCAGAAGCGCTGGTGGCAGCAAAAACTGGAAAGCATCCGCTCCAAACCTGATTTCAGCATCGAGAAGAAGAAGCATATCCTGGACCGTCTCACGGCGGCCGAAGGCCTGGAGCGCTTTCTGCACACCAAGTTTGTCGGCCAAAAGCGCTTCTCGCTTGAAGGCGGCGAGAGCTTCATCGCCTCGATGGACGAACTGATACAGGGCGGTGGCGCCATCGGCCTGCAGGAAATCGTGATCGGCATGGCGCATCGCGGTCGCCTCAACGTGCTGGTCAATTCGCTGGGCAAGATGCCGGCCGACCTGTTCGCCGAGTTCGAGCACACGGCGCCCGAAGACCTGCCCAGTGGCGACGTCAAGTACCACCAGGGCTTCAGCTCGGACGTCTCCACGCCCGGTGGCCCGGTGCACCTGAGCCTGGCCTTCAACCCCTCGCACCTTGAAATTGTCGATCCGGTGGTCGAAGGTTCGGTGCGCGCGCGCATGGATCGCCGCGCCGACCCCAGGGGCTTGCAGGTGCTGCCGATCCTGGTGCACGGCGACGCCGCCTTTGCCGGCCAGGGCGTGGTCATGGAAACGCTGGCGCTGGCCGAGACGCGTGGCTACTGCACCGGCGGCACGGTGCACATCGTGATCAACAACCAGATCGGTTTCACCACCAGCGACCCACGCGACACGCGTTCCTCGCTCTACTGTTCCGACATCGTCAAGATGATCAAGGCGCCGGTGCTGCACGTCAACGGTGACGATCCCGAGGCCGTGGTGCTGGCAACTCAGCTCGCCCTCGAATACCGCATGGAATTCCAGAAGGACGTGGTGGTTGACATCGTGTGCTTCCGCAAGCTCGGCCACAACGAGCAGGACACGCCGGCGCTTACGCAGCCGCTGATGTACAAGAAGATCGCGCAGCATCCGGGCACGCGCAAGCTCTACGCTGACCGGCTTGCGGCGCAGGGGCTGGGCGCCACGCTCGGCGACGACATGGTCAAAGCCACGCGCGCCGCGCTCGACGCTGGCCGCAACACCTTCGACCCGGTGCTGACCAACTTCAAGAGCAAGTACGCGGTCGACTGGACGCCTTTCATCGGCAATAAGTGGACCGATGCCGGCGAGACCGGCATCCCCCTGGCCGAGTGGAAACGGCTGTCCACCCGTCTCACGACCCTGCCCGATACCTTCACGCCGCATCCGCTGGTGAAGAAGGTCTACGCCGACCGCGCTGCCATGGGCCGCGGCGAAGTCCCGGTGGACTGGGGCATGGGCGAGCACATGGCGTTTGCCTCGCTCGTGGCCGGTGGCTACCCGGTGCGCCTGAGCGGCGAGGACTGCGGCCGTGGCACTTTCACGCACCGCCATGCCGTGCTGCACGACCAGAACCGCGAGAAGTTCGACGAGGGCATTTACACGCCGCTCCAAAACGTCGCCGACGGCCAGGCGCCGTTCGTCGTGATCGACTCGATTCTGTCGGAAGAGGCGGTGCTTGGCTTCGAATATGGCTATGCCTCGAACGACCCGAACACATTGGTGATCTGGGAAGCGCAGTTTGGCGATTTCGCCAACGGCGCGCAGGTAGTGATCGATCAGTTCATCGCCTCCGGTGAAGTGAAGTGGGGCCGCGTCAACGGCATCACGCTGATGCTGCCGCATGGCTACGAAGGTCAGGGACCGGAGCACAGTTCAGCGCGTCTGGAGCGCTTCATGCAGCTCAGCGCCGACACCAACATGCAGGTGGTGCAGCCGACCACGGCGAGCCAGATCTTCCACCTGCTGCGCCGCCAGATGGTGCGCAAGCTGCGCAAGCCGCTGATCATCATGACACCGAAGTCGCTGCTGCGCGCCAAGGACGCAGCCTCGCCCTTGTCGGAGTTCACCAAGGGCACATTCCAGACCGTAATTCCCGAGAGCAAGGCTGAGGTCAACAAGAAAGCGGACAAGGTCAAGCGCGTGCTGGCCTGTTCCGGCAAGGTCTACTACGACCTGGTCAAGAAGCGTGAAGAGAAGGGCTTTGATGACGTCGCCATCCTGCGTGTCGAGCAGCTCTACCCGTTCCCGCACAAGGCCTTTGCCGCCGAACTCAAGCGTTACCCGAACCTGAGCGAGGTGGTCTGGTGCCAGGACGAGCCGCAGAACCAGGGCGCCTGGTTCTTCGTGCAGCACTACATCTTCGAGAACATGACCGAGGGGCAGAAGCTCGGCTACTCCGGTCGCGCGGCCTCGGCCTCGCCTGCCGTCGGCTACGCGCATCTGCACCAGGAGCAGCAAAAGGGCCTGGTCGAGGGCGCGTTCGCCAAGCTCAAGGGCACGGTGCTGTCCAAGTAGTCGCTTTGGGACGGTGCCGCAGCGCTGTCCGGCTCAGAAACAAGAGGTATTGATATGTCTATCGTAGAAGTGAAAGTTCCGCAGTTGTCCGAATCCGTGGCCGAGGCCACCTTGCTGCAGTGGAAGAAGAAGGTCGGCGACTTTGTCGCTATCGACGAGATCCTGATCGAGGTCGAGACCGACAAGGTGGTGCTCGAAGTTCCGGCGCCCGCTGCCGGCGTGCTGCTTGAACTGGTGATGCCCGACGGCAGCACGGTGGCCGCCGAGCAGTTGATTGCCCGCATCGATACCGAAGGCAAGGCCGGCGCTGTGGCGGCAACGGCTGCTGCAGCGGTACCGGCCGTGGCAAGCGCAGCGCCAGCGGCTGCCAGCATGGCCGGCGTGGCAATGCCCTCTGCTGCCAAGCTGATGGCTGACAACAACCTGGCCGCAGGCTCGGTCGCTGGCAGCGGCAAGGACGGCCGCGTCATCAAGGGCGATGTGCTGGCGGCGCTTGCTTCAGCAGCAGCACCCAAGGCGGTGGCTGTGGCCACCATGCCGCCCAAGGCGGCGACCACTTTCCTGCCGCCGGTGGCAGCACCGACGGTGTCGCTCGGTGAGCGCCCCGAGCAGCGCGTGCCGATGAGCCGCCTGCGCGCGCGCGTGGCCGAGCGATTGCTGCAGTCGCAGTCCACCAACGCAATCCTGACCACCTTCAACGAGGTCAACATGGCGCCGGTGATGGAAATGCGCAAGCGCTTCCAGGACAAGTTCGAGAAAGAGCATGGTGTCAAGATCGGCTTCATGAGCTTCTTCGTCAAGGCAGCGGTGCACGCGCTCAAGAAGTTCCCGATGCTCAACGCCTCGGTTGATGGCAACGACATCGTCTATCACGGCTTCTTCGACATCGGCATCGCCGTCGGTTCGCCGCGTGGCCTGGTCGTGCCAATCCTGCGCAACGCCGATCAAATGAGCTTTGCCGACATCGAGAAGAAGATTGCCGAGTACGGCGCCAAGGCGCGCGACGGCAAGCTCAGCATCGAGGAAATGACGGGTGGCACCTTTTCCATCAGCAATGGCGGCACCTTTGGCTCCATGCTGTCGACCCCGATCATCAACCCGCCGCAGTCGGCCATTCTGGGCGTGCACGCCACCAAGGACCGCGCTGTGGTGGAAAACGGCCAGATTGTGATCCGCCCGATGAACTACCTCGCCATGAGCTACGACCACCGCATCATCGACGGCCGCGAAGCCGTGCTGGGCCTGGTTGCGATGAAGGAAGCCCTGGAAGATCCGGCGCGCCTTCTTTTTGATATCTGAGAGATGCGGTCCCTGTTGTTGTCATCCCGACCCGCTGTTGTCATCCCGGGCTCGACCCGGGATCCATTGCCACACGAAGCATGGATTGCGGGTCCGGGCCCGCAATGACAATTTGGGGGCTTGCTGCGACGATATGGACATGCTGGCGCCTCTTCGCGCCCTGACTTCAACCTATTGAGAAAATCATGAGCCAACAATTCGACGTAATCGTCATCGGCGCCGGTCCTGGCGGCTATATCGCCGCCATTCGTGCGGCGCAACTGGGCATGCGCGTGGCCTGTGTCGATGAGTGGAAGAACGCGGCGGGTGGCCCGGCACCGGGTGGCACCTGCACCAACGTCGGCTGCATCCCGAGCAAGGCGTTGCTGCAGTCTTCCGAGCATTTCGACCAGGCCAATCATCACTTTGCCGAGCATGGCATTGCGGTCTCGGATGTGCGTATGGACGTGGCGAAGATGGTCGCGCGCAAGGACAGCGTGGTCAAGCAGAACAACGACGGCATCCTGTACCTGTTCAAGAAGAACAAGATCACGTTCTTTCACGGTCGCGGCGCTTTCGTCAAGGCCGTGGACGGCGGCTACGAGATCAAGGTCAGCGGCGCGGCGGAAGAAATACTGGTCGGCAAGCAGATCGTGGTCGCTACCGGTTCCACGGCACGGCCTCTGCCGGGCACGCCGTTCGATGAGCAACTGGTGCTCTCCAACGACGGCGCGCTGCGCATGGGTACCGTGCCGAAAAAGCTCGGTCTGATCGGCTCGGGCGTCATCGGCCTGGAGATGGGTTCGGTCTGGCGTCGCCTCGGTGCCGAAGTCACGATTCTCGAAGCCTTGCCGGAGTTCCTCGGAGCCGTGGATCAGCAGATCGCCAAGGAGGCGCACAAAGCCTTCGTCAAACAGGGCCTGAAGATCGAACTCGGTGTGACCGTAGGTGCGATCAAGGTCGGCAAGAAGGGCGTCAATGTCGCCTGGACCAATGCCAAGGGCGAGGCGCAGACACTCGATGTCGACAAACTGATCATCTCGATTGGCCGCTCGCCCAACACGGTGGGTTTGAACGCGGACGCGGTAGGCTTGAAGCTCGACGCGCGCGGCGCCATCGAGGTCGACGCCGAGTGCCGCAGCAACCTGAGCGGCGTCTGGGCCGTCGGTGATGTGGTGCATGGCCCGATGCTGGCGCACAAGGCCGAGGAGGAGGGCGTTGCCGTCGCCGAGCGCATGGCAGGCCAGCACGGTCATGTCAATTTCAACACCATCCCCTGGGTCATCTACACCAACCCCGAGATCGCCTGGGTCGGTCAGACCGAACAGCAGCTCAAGGCCGCTGGCCGCGCCTACCGCGCCGGCAGCTTTCCGTTTCTGGCCAATGGCCGCGCCCGTGCGCTGGGTGATACCACCGGCATGGTCAAGATGCTGGCCGATGCGACGACGGATGAAATCCTCGGCGTGCATATCGTCGGCCCGATGGCGAGCGAATTGATTGCCGAGTGCGTGGTGGCGATGGCGTTCCGCGCCAGCAGCGAAGACATCGCGCGCATCTGCCACGCCCATCCGTCGCTCAGCGAAGCGACCAAGGAAGCGGCGCTGGCGGTGGACAAACGCACGCTCAACTTCTGAAGCCAGTGAGCGTCAGACAGGCCTACGAAGCCGAGTTGGCGCTGCGCGGCTATAGCTCCGACCCGGCGCAACTGCGCGCGGTCGCGGTGCTCGACGACTGCGCTGCGCAGTGGGCGGCTTTCAAGCACAGGCGCTCCAGTGCGCTGAAGAAACTGATCAACCGGCCCAGCATTCCGCGCGGCGTCTACCTGTACGGCGGCGTCGGGCGCGGCAAGAGTTTTCTGATGGATTGCTTCTTCGCGGCCGTGCCCTTGAAGCGCAAGGTGCGGCTGCACTTTCACGAATTCATGCGTGAGGTGCACCGTGAACTGGCCGGCCTGCAAGGGACGGTCAACCCGCTCGATACGCTGGCTGTTCGCATGGCGAAGAAGTACCGCCTGATCTGCTTCGACGAGTTTCATGTTGCCGACATCACGGATGCCATGATCCTGCACCGCTTGTTGCTGGCCCTGTCGACGAACGGCGTCGGACTCGTGGCGACCTCGAACTTCAAACCGGCTGATCTCTATCCGGATGGCCTGCACCGCGACCGCATCCTGCCGGCGATTGCCTTGCTCAATTCAAGCTTAGATGTTGTCAATGTCGACAACGGTACCGACTACCGCCATCGCACGCTGGCGCAACTGCGGATTTACCATATGCCGCTTGGTGCAGCGGCCGAAGCCGCGATGCTGGACGCCTTCACCCGGCTGACGGCGACACACGATGAAGACCCGGTGCTGCACATCGAGGCGCGCAAGCTGCGTGCCCGGCGCAGGGCCGCCGGCCTGGTCTGGTTTGATTTCAAGACCCTGTGCGGCGGCGCGCGTTCACAGAACGACTACCTCGAGATTGCGACGCAGTTCCACACCGTGCTGCTCAGTGATGTGCCACAGATGTCGGCGCTGATGGCGTCCGAAGCGCGTCGTTTCACCTGGCTGGTTGATGTGCTGTACGACCGGCGCGTCACGCTGATTCTGTCGGCCGCCGTCGCGCCGGAACAGCTGTACACCGAAGGTCCGCTGGCCCACGAGTTCCCGCGAACGGTTTCACGCCTCAATGAAATGCAGTCAGCCCAATTTCTTGCGCTGGAGCGCCGCCTGGTTGATACGCGTTTGACGTGACATCGGTCCCCCGGATGTCATCCCGGACCTGATCCGGGATCCATTGGTACGCGCTGCATGGATTGCGGGTCAGTGCCCGCAATGACAGATTCCTAGCCCAGCGGCTCGAATTTGAGCACCACCAGCGACAGGTTATCGCCACCGCCCTGGCCGCGCAGTCTGGCTTTCTCGATCAGGAATTCGGTCGCCTCGCGCGCTGACAGGGACGACAGGACCTCGCCGATTTCAGCGCTGGTGAAGTAATGCCAGACGCCATCGCTGCAGGCCATCAGCGTGTCACCAGGGCGCATGCGCGGGATGAAATGTGTGGCCACCGGCGGCTCGCTGTCCGACCCCAGGCAGCCCATCAGAATATTGGACTTCGGATGGACATTGGCCTGCTCTTCGGTGATCTCGCCGCGATCAACCAGCGTCTGCACAAAGGAATGATCGAGCGTGCGCTTGATCAGCTTGTTGCCGTGGTAGTGGTAGATGCGCGAGTCGCCTGAGTGCGCCCAGTGGCAATCGCCGCCCGCGTTGATCAGGAAGGCCGCGATCGTGCTGTGCGGGTCCTGTTCGGCTGAGATGGCAGTCAAGCGGATCACGGTGTGCGCTTCCTGCACCAGCTGCACCAAGGTGGAGGTGGCGTCATCGGTGTCGGGCGAATAGCGTTCAAACAGCTGCCGCGCCGTCATCATGACCTGATCGGACGCCTTGCGGCCACCACTGCGCCCACCCATGCCGTCGGCAACCACCGCCAGCACACAGCCGCTCACGCGTGCGTGGCTGAGCAGGAGCACCTGGTCCTGCTGGTAGTCACGGTCACCCTTGTGGATGCCGGTTGATGCGTTGATTCGGTAGCCTTTGCTCATGTCGTGCCGTGGAAAAGAGAAGATCCCCAAGAATGTAGTTTTGGTCGTATTATCAAGCCAGCCCAGGGATCGAACTGCCTGGGTCGAATCAATGACCAATTACCTGATGATGCCGTGGACTCCAACCTGAACTCACCTCAACGTCGGCTGATCGACTTGCGTATCGAGCACGGCGATCTCGATGCCATGATTGATCGCGCCAGCGACGAAAATCCTCTGGACGAGTTGTTGATGCGACGACTCAAGAAGAAACGCCTGGGTCTGCGCGACGAGATTGCGCGCCTGGAGCGCCAGCTCGACCCGGACCAGCCTGCCTGACGCATGAGCCTGCAAGACCATGTGCGCGAGACCTTCGCGCCAGGGGGACTGTTGTCACGCATGGTCGAGGAATTCCAGCCCAGGTCGGGGCAGACCGATATGGCCGAAGCCGTGGCGCGCACCATCGAGGCGGGCGGGGCACTGGTGGTCGAGGCCGGCACTGGCATCGGCAAGACCTTCGCCTACCTGGTGCCCGCCTTGCTCAGCGGTACGCGGGTGCTGATTTCGACCGCGACCAAGACCTTGCAGGACCAGTTGTTTGCGCGCGATTTGCCGCGCCTGCTCAAGGTGCTGGGCCTGCCCTTGCGCAGCGCTTTGCTCAAGGGGCGTGCCAGTTATCTGTGTCTGCACCGGCTCGAAGAAGCACGACAACAGGCACATTTCACCGATCCTGTGCTGTTGCGTTCGCTCGCGCGCATCGAGCAATGGGCGTTGCTCAGCAGCAGCGGCGACCTGGCGGGCCTACCCGGTCTGGATGAGCGCTCACCGTTGATCCCGCTGGTCACCTCGTCGCGCGAGAATTGTCTGGGCGCACAATGCCCGCGCCTGCGCAGCTGTCATGTCAACCAGGCCCGGCGCGAGGCGCTGGTGGCCGATGTCGTCGTCATCAACCACCATTTGTTTTTCGCTGACCTGGCGATCCGCGAATCGGGTATCGCCGAACTGCTGCCAGCGGTGCAGACCATGATCTTCGATGAGGCGCATCAGCTCAATGAAACCGGCGTCCAGTTTCTGGGGCGGCAATTGACAAGCGGGCAGGTGCTTGACTTTGCCCGAGACCTGCTGACTGGCGGGCTGCAGCACGCGCGTGGGCTGTGTGACTGGCAGTCGCTGGCCAGTGAGACCGAGCGCGCGGCGCGCGATCTGCGCCTGGTCGTGGGGCGCATGCCGCCCGGTGCCAAGCTGCGCTGGGTCGGTGCCGCGCCGGAGCAGATCAACCCGGCTGACTGGCAGGAAGCGCTGGCGGCGCTGCAAGCGGTTTGCCAGCGTGTGCAGGAGGCGCTGGCCAGCGTCAGCGAAGCCGAGCCCGATCTGGTGCGGCTGGGCGAACGGGTCATCGGTTTTCTGGCGCAGCTTGATTTCTTTGCCGCGCCTTGTGCGCCGGAGTCGGTGCGCTGGCTCGACGTTGGAACGCAGCTGCGCCTGGTCGAGTCGCCGTTGGACATTGCAGACACGGTCCGCGCGCGGCTGATCAACGCGGGCGAAGGCGAGGCAGCGCGGCCGGCCCTGATCTTCACTTCGGCAACCCTGGGTGCCGAGGCCAGTCTGCGCTGGTTTACCGAACCCTGCGGCCTGGGCGATGCCGAGATCTTGCGCGTCGACAGTCCGTTTGATTACGCGCTGCAGGCGGCCCTCTACGTGCCGCTGCATTTGTCCAAGCCTGCTGATGCTGCGCATAGCCTGCAGGTCGCCGAACTGGTCGCCGGCGCCGCATTGGCGCTGGGTGGGCGCACGCTGGTTCTGACGACGACGCTGCGCGCCCTGCGTGCCATCAGCGAGGCCTTGCAGCGCCAGTTTGATGAGGCCGGGCAATTAACAATTCTGGTGCAGGGCGAACAGCCCAAGCACCAGTTGATGGAACGCTTTCGCCGTGGCACGCAGGACGGCGGCGCCGGTTGCGTGCTGGTGGCTTCGGCTTCGTTTTGGGAGGGCGTCGATGTGCCGGGCGAGGCGCTGCAACTGGTAGTCATCGACAAGCTGCCGTTTCCGCCGCCCAATGATCCTTTGGTGCAGGCGCGTGCCAATCGGTTGGAAGCCGCTGGCCGCAGTGTCTTCAATGATTACTTTATGCCGGAGGCAGCGATTGCTCTCAAGCAGGGCGCTGGGCGTTTGATCCGGCGCGAATCTGATCGTGGCATTTTGGTGGTTTGCGATACGCGACTGGCGCGCATGGGCTACGGCCGACGGCTGGTGGCGGCTTTGCCGCCGATGCGACGAATGACGAGCGAAGCGGAGTTTGGCGCGGCGCTGGCAGCGCTTACCAGAACTTCCACCACGGCTCCGAGCCCGCTTTGAAGCCGCGGCTCAGGTACTCGGATTTGGGGTAATTCTTTTCGAGGACGCGCAGCGCATCGTCGCGCAGCGGTGCGATGCCAAGTGCTTCGTAGGACTTGACGATGATGTAGAGCGCCTCTTCGACCGCCGGCACCCCCGGGTAATCAGCCACCGCCAGTTGCGCGCGGTTGATCGCCGCAACGTAGGCGCTACGCCCATAGTAGTAGCGCGCCACATGCATTTCGTAGCCGGCCAGCGAATTGACAATGTAAGTCATGCGCTGGCTGGCGTCCGGCGCGTAGCGCGAATCCGGGAAGCGTGACACCAACTCCTTGAATGCCTCGAAGGATTCCTTGGCCGCCTTCTGGTCACGCTCGGCCAGATCCTGGCGCGTAATGTAGGACAGCATGCCCAGATCGTCATTGAAATTGACCAGGCCCTTGAGGTACAGGGCGTAGTCCAGTGCCGGACTGGCCGGGTGCAACTTCATGAAGCGGTCCAGCGTGGCGACAGCCTGCGCTGGTTCGGCCGATTTGTATTGTGCGTAAGCCTTGTCGAGCTGGGCCTGCTGCGCCAAAGGCGTACCGGCGGCGCGACCTTCGAGTTTTTCAAGCAGCCCGATGGCTTTGTCGTAAGCGCCCGAACTCATCTCATCCTTGGCTTCGCTGTAGAGCTTGCTGGCGTTCCAGTTCGCTGCCTTGTCCTCCGGGGTGGTCGAACAGCCCGTCAGCCACAGGGTCGCACCGGCCAGCAAGCAGGCATAGACAACCGATAATTTGGTTCGAAGCATTGAGGGACAACTTTCTTGAAAAATTCCAAGCCGATTATATCGAGCGCACCGGAAAGCGATGAGTTCGAGGACCGGACCGATACCGGTCCCGAGCTCGAACTGCGCGCCTTGCTGATGGGCGCGCCGCAGCATGGGCTGCGCCTTGATCTGGCGCTGGTCGAGCTGGTGCCTGAATTTTCACGCAGCTATTTGCAGCAGTTGATCGATTGCGGGGCCGTCGTGCTCAATGGTTTGGCGCTGCGCAAGGCGTCGCTGCGTGTCAAGGCCGGTGACAGTGGGACGATTGAATTGCGGCCGACGCCGCAGAGCCAGGCCTTCAAGCCTGAGGTGATGGCACTGGAACTGGCCTACGAGGATGAACACCTGCTGGTGGTCAATAAGCCGGCTGGTCTGGTGGTACACCCGGCGCCTGGTAACTGGAGTGGCACCTTGCTCAACGGCTTGCTGGCCCATGATGCCAAAGCCATGAGTCTGCCGCGCGCCGGCATCGTGCACCGGCTCGACAAGGACACCAGTGGCCTGATGGTGGTGGCGCGCACACGTGGCGTCATGGATGCCCTGGTGCAGGCCATCGCGGCGCGCGAGGTCAGCCGCCAGTATCTGGCGTTGGCGCATGGCCCCTGGCTGGGCCCGGTGCGCCGTGAGGTCAATGCGCCGGTGGGACGCGATCCGCGCAACCGGCTGCGCATGGCCGTGGTGGATCCGACCAAGAACCCGGGCAAAAAGGCCAGCACCGATATCGAACTGCTGGCCAGTTGTGATCAGGGCTGCCTGGTGCACTGCACCCTGCATACCGGTCGCACGCACCAGATCCGCGTGCACATGGCTTCCATCGGGCATCCGCTGGTGGCTGATGAAGTCTATGGTGGTCGTCTCGCGGCTGGCATGCAGCGCCAGGCGTTGCATGCGTTCCGGCTTGCTTTGACCCATCCGGTGACGCGCCAGCCGCTGTGTTTCGAAGCGGCCCTGCCGATCGATCTTGAGCAGGCCCTGCGTGAGTGGCCGCTCAGTTATAATTTTGCCACTGGTCCAAAAACCAGTTCCCTGGCCGGCCGTCGGGGATAGGCGCAGCGGATTTGTCAATCTGCCTGCCGCGACCCAGTGAATCATACTGATTACGCACCTTGAAGGTGCCCTTCCCGGAAATTGCAGGACCATGAATACGGCGGATGCCAAGCGCGTACTAGAAACCGCTTTGATTTGCTCGCAGCAGCCCTTGCAGGTACGCGACATGAGCGTACTGTTTGACGACAGCCTGGGTGTGGCGATGATCGAGGATTTGTTGCAGGAACTCCAGCAGGACTGGGCCGAGCGCGGCGTCGAACTGATCAAGGTGGCGACCGGCTGGCGTTTTCAGAGCCGGCCGGAAATGCGGCCGTTTTTGGACCGCTTGCATCCGGAGAAGCCCCCGCGCTATACCCGTGCCACGCTGGAAACGCTGGCCATCATCGCGTATCGGCAACCGGTCACACGCGGTGATATTGAGAGCATTCGCGGTGTGACGGTCAATTCGCTGCTGATCAAGCAACTCGAGGACCGCGGCTGGATCGAGGTCATCGGCCACCGTGATACGGTCGGGCGCCCTGCGCTGTTCGCGACGACCCGGCATTTTCTGGACGATCTGGGACTGGCCTCGCTTGACCAGTTGCCGCTGATGGAGAGCGCCGAGCAGCAGGCCAGCGTGATGCAGACGCGTGAACTGCAGTTGTCGCGCACTGACGAGCCGCTATTGGATGAACAATTTTCTTTGACGGGAACACAAGCATGACCGAGAACAACGCCGAGACCGCCGGCCCATTGGAGGCAGATCCTGTGCCAGTGGCGCCGCCGCCACAGGTCGACGCCGTCGCCGCCGTGGCGCTGCCGGCGGCGGATGCGCAGAAACCGCCTGCAACGCCCTCGGCCAATCTCTTTGACGCTGTGGTGTCCGGGCAATTCGACGCCGAGGAAGAAGGCCCGGTTGCGCTGCCGCTCAAGCGCGTGCTGGCGCCGGTTGCCGAGGCACCCAAGCTGCACAAGGTGCTGGCGCAAGCCGGCATGGGCTCACGGCTCGAGATGGAGCAGTTGATCATGGAAGGCCGCATCACGGTCAACAATGAACCGGCTCACATTGGTCAGCGCATCCAGTTTGGCGACCACGTCAAGGTCAACGGCAAACCGATCAAGTTCCGCATAGATGCGCCGCCGGCCCGCGTCATTGCCTATCACAAACCGGTCGGCGAGGTCGTGACGCACGACGATCCGCAGAACCGCCCAACCGTGTTTCGCCGGCTGCCCAAACTGTTCCAGGGCAAGTGGCAGTCGGTCGGTCGGCTCGATCTGAACACCGAAGGTCTGTTGCTGTTCACCAGTTCCGGCGAACTGGCCAACAACCTGATGCACCCACGCTTCGGCTTGGAGCGTGAATATGCGGTGCGCGTGCTCGGCGCCCTGAACAAGGAAGAAAAGCAGAAGCTGCTCGAAGGCGTCAAGCTCGATGATGGCGTAGCCCAGTTTGGCTCGATTGAAGAGGGCGGTGGCGAAGGCTCGAACTGCTGGTACCGGGTCACGATTTCGGAAGGGCGCAACCGCGAGGTGCGCCGCATGTTCGAGGCCGTCGGCCACGCCGTCAGCCGCCTGATCCGGATTCGTTACGGCGCCATGCTCTTGCCACGTGGTCTCAAACGCGGTGCCTGGATGGAACTCGACGAGGCTGATATCCGCGCCTTGATGCAGGTTGCTGGTAACCGCAACTCGCGCGAGCGCAGCGACGAATCAGGCGCGCCCGGTGCTGAAGCGGGACGCCGACCTGCTTCCGAGCAGGACACGGCTTCACGCAATCGGCGCCGAGGCGTACGCGGTGCGGGTCCGCGTAGCTCTGGCAATGGGCCACGCATTGCCGGCAACGGTCCGCGCAGCGGCGCTGCTGGTGGCGCCAACAATGCCGGTCAAGGTCGCAGAAACCGCAGCGAGAGCGGTGATCGGCCGAGCGGCGCCGCGCAGCCGGACCCCATGAAGACCGCTTTTGGCTACATTGGCGCCGACAGTTTCACGCGCCAGCGCCAGGAGCAGGGGCAGCGTCGCGGCGGCGGATCGGGCGGCGGACAGCGCCGCGGCGGACGCGACCGCTGAAGCGCCTGAACAGGCTAAAATTCAACACTTTGTCCACCGGGCAAAAGCATTACATCAAGCTCAGGAATAACCCATGACTATCGAACGTACCCTTTCCATCATCAAGCCCGACGCCGTTGCCAAGAACGTGATCGGCCAAATCTATGCACGCTTTGAAGCTGCCGGCCTGAAAGTGGTCGCCGCCCGCATGATGCATTTGTCGCGCCGTGAGGCCGAGGCTTTCTACGGCGTGCACAAAGAGCGTCCTTTCTTCAAGGATCTGGTCGAATTCATGATCTCCGGTCCGGTCATGGTGCAGGCGCTTGAAGGCGAGAACGCCATTCTGAAAAACCGTGACCTGATGGGTGCGACCGATCCGAAGAAGGCAGCGCCTGGCACCATCCGCGCCAGCTTTGCCGACAGCATTGACGCCAATGCCGTGCATGGTTCCGACGCCGCTGAAACCGCTGCCGTGGAGATTGCGTTTTTCTTCCCCGGCATGAACATCTGCTCGCGCTAAAGCATGGCCCTATCGCTCCGTTGCGTTGCGCAGCCCTTGCGGGCGGGCGCAGCGTGTCTGGAGCGGCCGGTGGCCGCGTCGATCCGATGACGGCCAATCTGCTCAATTACGACCTCGATGGCTTGGCCCTCTTTTGTGAGGGTCTCGGTGAAAAGCGCTACCGCGCGGTCCAGTTGTTTCGTTGGATCCATCAAAAAGGCGCGTCCCGTTTCGACGACATGAGCGATCTTGCCAAGTCCTTGCGCGAGAAGCTGAGGGGCGTGGCGCAGGTGCAGGCGCCGCCCGTGATCTCACAGCACATCTCGGCGGACGGTACCATCAAGTGGCTGTTTGACGTCGGTGGCGGCAACGCGATTGAGACCGTGTTCATTCCCGAGGACGATCGCGGCACGCTCTGCGTGTCCTCGCAGGCCGGCTGCGCCATCGGCTGCCGTTTCTGTTCGACTGGTCATCAGGGCTTCAGCCGCAATCTCACGACGGGTGAAATCGTCGCACAGCTCTGGTTTGCCGAGCACTTTCTGCGCAAGCACCTGCAACGTGATGAGCGCGTGATCTCTAACGTTGTAATGATGGGCATGGGCGAGCCGCTGCAGAACTATGGCGAAGTGATTCCGGCGCTGCGCGTCATGCTCGACGACCATGGCTACGGCCTGTCGCGCCGGCGCGTCACCGTGTCCACGTCCGGCATCGTGCCCAAGATGGACCTGCTGGCCGAGCAGTGCCCGGTGGCGCTGGCGGTGTCGCTGCACGCGCCGACAGACGCGTTGCGCGATGACCTCGTGCCGCTCAACAAGAAATACCCGCTTGACGAATTGATGCACGCCTGCAAGCGCTACCTAGCCTTTGCGCCGCGCGATTTCATCACCTTCGAGTACTGCATGCTGGAGGGCGTGAACGATCAGCCCGAGCATGCGCAGCAACTGGTGGCACTGGTGCGGCGCTACGGCGGTGGCGCTGCCTGGTGCAAATTTAACCTGATTCCTTTCAACCCGTTTCCGGCGTCCGGTTTGCGTTGCTCGGCGCCAAAGCAGGTGCAGGCTTTCGCCAAAATCCTGTCGGATGCGGGTATCGTGACGACCATTCGCAAGACACGCGGCGAGGACATTGACGCTGCCTGCGGTCAGCTCGCGGGTGACATCAAGGACCGCACGCGCGTTGGCGAGCGCATCGCGCGCCAACGCAGCTGGACCATCCAGCCGGTAGCGACGGTCACAACCCCAGTTACGGAGAATTGAGGCATGAATACCAGTGCGGCAGCAGGCTGGCCTTGCAGGCAATGGCTGTTCTGCGCCTGTCTGCTGATTTCCGCTTTGGCCGGCGTGTCAGGCTGTGCTTCCCGCTCGGGTACCGGACCGGATGGCAGTGGCGCTGAAATCGTCACCGATTCAGACGAGCCGACCGTGCGCAAGCGGGCCCGCATCCGGCTCGAACTGGCGAGCGCTTATTTCGAGCAGGGGCAAACGACAGTGGCCCTGGATGAACTCAAGCAGTCACTTGCTGCCGACCCCAGTTACTCGGCTGCCTATAACCTGCGTGGCCTGATTTATCTGCGACTCAATGATTTCCGTTTCGCCGAGGAGAGCTTTAAAAAGGCCTTGGTGATCGAGCCGCAGGATGCCACCGTGATGCACAACCTGGGCTGGCTCTACTGCCAGGAGGCACGCTACCCGCTGGCGCAACAACTTTTTGAGCAGGCCTTGGCCATGCCGCAATACCGGGAACGGGCCAAGACCTGGCGCGCGCAGGGGCTGTGCCAGGTCAGGGCCGGACTGCGTGCCGACGGCGAGCAAAGCCTGCTCAAGTCCTACGAGCTCGACGCTGGCAATCCGGTCACCGCCTACAACCTGGCAACGCTGCTGTTCCAGCGCGCTGACTATGCCCGGGCCCAGTTCTATGTGCGGCGACTGAATAACAGCGAGCTGGCGAATGAAGAGTCGCTCTGGCTCGGCGTCAAGGTCGAGCGGCGCATGGAAAATCGCGCGGCCATGCAACAGTTAGGCACCCAGTTGCAGAAGCGTTTTCCGCGCTCAACCCAGGCCGATGCCTACCAGCGAGGAGCATTTGATGAATGAGAATGCGCTGCCCCTTGACCCGGCGTCGCGCCCGGCCCCGGATGCCATGGCACCGACCTCGGGCGGCGCCATGCTGCGGGCCGCGCGTGAAGCGGCCGGCCTGCACATTGATGCGCTGGCAGCGACGCTGCGGGTGCCGGTCAAGAAGCTTGAGGCGCTGGAAACGGATCGCTTCGACCTGTTGCCCGATATTGTTTTTGCCCGTGCCCTGGCCGCCAGCGTCTGCCGTAACCTGAACCTTGATCCGCTGCCGGTGCTGGCGCGATTGCCGCAGACCGATTCGCCGCACCTCAAGACCGATGAGTCCGGTATCAATGTGGCGTTTCGCTCCAACGCCAGCAGTTCAGGCTCCCTGTTCTGGGATCAGTTTTCGAAACCAAGGGTGCTGATCGGCTTCGCGCTGCTGATTGGCGCGCTGATTTGGGCGTTTTTTGTCTTTTCAGGTCGCGCATCAGTTCCCGCACCCGAAAAGGCCGCGCTCGCGCCTGCGCCTGCGCCCGTGGCTGTAGCTGTGGCTGTGGCCCCCCGCATTGAAGAGTCTGCCAGCTTGGCCGCGCCGGAGCTACCGGCATCGGACAGCGCCCCGCCTGTGACGGTGGCTGGTTCTGGCGCGACCTCCGGCACCCTCGTCTTCAAGGCGCATGGCGCATCCTGGGTCGAGGTGGTTGACGGCGCTGGCGTGGTCCAGTTGCGCAAGATGCTGACTGAGGGCGAGATGGTAGGCGTCTCCAGTGTCATGCCACTGTCCGTGGTAATCGGGCATGCCGATGTCACCGAGGTGCAGTTGCATGGCAAACCATTTGATCTGACACCGGTGACCAAGGACAAGGTCGCACGTTTTGAGGTGAAACAGTGAGTTCCATGATTGAGATTGAATCCGCGGTGGCCAAGGCGCGGCGTTCACGCCAGGCGCGCGTGGTCTGGGGCCAGCGACTGGTTACAGTCGGCGGCGACGCGCCGGTGCGCGTGCAGTCCATGACCAATACCGACACGGCCGATGCCATTGGCACAGCAATCCAGGTCAAGGAACTGGCACTGGCCGGCTCCGAACTGGTGCGCCTGACCGTCAACACGCCGGAGGCGGCGCAGGCCGTGCCCTATATCCGCGAGCAACTTGATCGCATGGGCATTGATGTGCCGCTGATCGGCGACTTTCATTACAACGGCCACCGTCTGTTGACCGATATTCCGGCCTGCGCGCAAGCGCTGTCCAAGTACCGTATCAATCCGGGCAATGTTGGCAAGGGCGATAAGCACGACAAGCAGTTCGCGCTCATGATAGAGGCCGCGCTGCGCTGGGACAAGCCGGTGCGCATCGGTGTCAACTGGGGCAGTCTGGACCAGGAACTGCTCGCCAGCCTGATGGACGAAAACAGCCGACGCGCCCAGCCCTGGGGCGCCAAGCCGGTGATGTACGAGGCTCTGATCGCCTCGGCCATCGGATCGGCCGAGCGCGCCGTCGAGATGGGTATGAGCCGCGATCAGGTGCTGCTGTCGTGCAAGGTCAGCGGTGTGCAGGACCTGGTCTCGGTCTACCGTGAGCTGGCGCGTCGCTGCGATTACCCGCTGCATCTGGGCCTGACCGAGGCCGGCATGGGCACCAAGGGTGCAGTCGCTTCGACGGCCGCACTCGCCATCCTGTTGCAGGAAGGCATTGGCGACACGATCCGTGTCTCGCTGACACCGCAGCCCGGTGAGTCCAGAACCCAGGAAGTGCTGATTGCTTGCGAAATTCTGCAGGCGCTGGAACTGCGCTCCTTCGTGCCCAGCGTCACGGCCTGCCCCGGCTGCGGTCGCACCACCAGCACCGTGTTTCAGGAACTGACGAAACAGATTGAAGATTTCCTGCGTGCACAAATGCCAGTCTGGCGCGAGAAGTACCCGGGCGTCGAGAAACTCAAGGTTGCCGTGATGGGCTGCATCGTTAATGGACCGGGCGAGAGCAAGCAGGCCGACATCGGCATCAGCCTGCCTGGTACCGGCGAAGCACCGGCAGCGCCAGTCTTCATCGACGGTGAAAAACGCATGACCTTGCGCGGCGAGGGCATCGCACATGAATTCCAGAAGATTGTCGAAAACTATGTTGCAACACGTTTTGGCAGGCAGGGCGCTGCCACGGCGCTGTGAATGAAGCCATGACTGAAAAAGAAATTGACTCCAAGGCGGAGAAGCTGACGGCCGTTAAAGGCATGAACGATATTCTGCCGCCGGACTCGGCGCGCTGGGAATGGCTCGAAGACCAGGTGCGCAGCCTGATGGGACGCTACGCCTACCGCAACATCCGCACGCCCATCGTCGAGCCGACCGCGCTGTTCGTGCGTGGCACCGGCGAGACCACCGACATCGTTGAGAAGGAGATGTACTCCTTTGCCGACAAGCTCAATGGCGAGGAGTTGACGCTGCGCCCGGAAAACACGCCGGGCGTGGTGCGCGCGGCGATCCAGCACAACCTCACGTACGACGGCGGCAAGCGCCTTTACTACATGGGTCCGATGTTCCGCCACGAGCGTCCCCAGCGCGGCCGCTACCGGCAGTTCTACCAGCTTGGTGCCGAAGCGCTTGGCTTTGCCGGCCCCGAGGTCGATGCCGAGTTGATGCTGCTGGTACACGAACTGTTTGCCGCTTTCGGCCTGCGTAATGTGCGCGTCGAGCTCAACAGCCTGGGTGTGGCAGCGGAACGCCGTGCCCATCGCAGCGCCCTGATTGCCTATTTTGAACAGCATCTGGAACTGCTCGATGCCGACTCGCAGCGCCGCCTGCACATGAACCCACTGCGCATTCTGGACACCAAGAATCCAGCCATGCAGGCGCTGGTGCAGCAAGCGCCGCAGTTGCTCGATTACCTGGGCCCGGATTCGCTGCAGCATTTCGATACCGTCAAGACTTTGCTGTCGGCTTGCGGGGTCAACTGGAGCGTCAATCCACGTCTGGTGCGCGGTCTCGATTACTACAGCCACACCGTGTTTGAATTCGTGACCGACGAGTTGGGTGCGCAAGGCACGCTGTGCGGCGGCGGGCGTTACGACGGCCTGTTCGCGCTGCTCGGCGGCAAGCCAACCCCGGCGGTTGGCTGGGGCATGGGGCTTGAGCGCGTGCTCGAACTCATCAAGCAGCAGGGCGAGACGCCGGCTGCACCGGTACCCAATGCCTATGCCGTGATTCCTGATGCTGTGGCGTTGCCGCGCGCCATGCAGGCGGTGCAAACCCTGCGCGGCGCCGGCGTCAGTGTGCAAATGCATGCTGCGGTGACCGCCGGGGCCGACAGCATGAAGACACAGTTCAAGAAAGCCGATGCCAGTGGTGCCGCCTATGCCCTGGTTTTCGGCAGCGACGAGCTGGCTGAAAATGCGGTGACGGTCAAAGCCTTGCGTGAGGGTGGCGCCGCGCAGAGGCGCGAATCACTGTCCGACATTGTCAAGTGGGCGTCCACCCTACAATCACGGACTTAAATGGCAGCCGAATGGCGCCTGGGCGTCGTGTGCAACTGAACAAAGCAAAGAACTTCATGGCAAATCAACTCGATCTCGAAGAACAAGAGCAACTCGACCAGCTCAAGCACTATTGGAAGCAATACGGCAACATGATCACCTGGGTGTTGATCGTGGTGCTGGGTGCTTACGCCGGCTGGAATTTCTACCAGTACTGGCAGCGCAGTCAGGCGCAGCAGGCTGCGGCCATGTATGACGAAGTCGAGCGTGTTGTCAAGTCGGCCGACGCGGCCAAGGTGGACCGCGTTTTTGGTGACATCAAGGACAAGTTTGGCTCCACTACCTACGCGCAGCAAGCCGGTCTACTGGTGGCCAAACAGTATTACGCGACGGGCAAGCCCGATGCTGCCAAGGCCGCATTGATCTGGGTAGCTGACAAGTCGTCTGACCCCGGTTATCAGGCTATTGCCAAGCTCAGACTGGCCGGCATTCTGATGGATGGCAAAGCTTTTGACGAGGCACTGAAACAGCTCGGGGGCGCATTCCCGGCCGATTTCGAGGCGCTGGTGGCAGATCGCAAAGGCGACATCTTGCTGCTCCAGGGCAAGAAGAGCGAGGCCGTGACCGAGTACGGGAAGGCCTACAAGCGTTTTGATGAGCGCACCGAATACCGCCGTCTGGTGGAGGTCAAGCTGAACTCGCTGGGAGTTGACCCCAAGGGTGCGGTGGCGCCGGAAGGTAAAAAGTGAAGCCTATTTATTCTTTGACAGCGGTCGGCCGCCTGGCTGCGGTTTTGCTGGTCGCGGCGCTGGCGGCCGCCTGTTCCAGTGGCCCGGAGAAACCCAAGCCGACCGAACTGGCACCGAACGCGGCCTTGCTCGGCGTGCGTCTGGCCTGGAGCGCCCGCATCGGCGCGGTCGAATTCCCGCTCGAAGTCAAGGTCAACGGCGACAACGTGACGCTGGCCAGCTCCGATGGCGTGTTGCAGTCGTTTGACGCCCGCAGCGGGGCCTCGCTGTGGCAAAGTGCCAGCGTCGGACGACTCGCGGCCGGTGTCGGTAGCGACGGCCGTCTGGCCGCCGTTGTCACGCGCGAGAACGAATTGATTGCGCTCGATGCCGGGCGTGAAGTCTGGCGCCAAAAACTGCCGGCGCCCAGCTTTACCGCGCCGCTGGTGGCGGGCGGGCGGGTCTTCCTGCTGACAGCCGACCGTTCGGTTACGGCCTTCGACGGCGGTTCCGGGCGCAAGCTCTGGAACCAGCAACGCCCGGGTGAAGCACTGGTGCTGCGCCAGGCCGGGGTTTTGCTGGCGGTGGGCGAAACCGTGGTTGTCGGCATGGGTGGGCGCATGGTTGGCCTCAATCCCGCCAATGGTGCGGTCAAGTGGGATGCGCCGATTGCGGCGCCGCGTGGCACCAACGACATCGAACGCCTGGTTGACCTGGTGGGCCGCGTCGCACGTGATGGCAATGTGGTCTGCGCACGCGCCTTTCAAGCCAATGTTGGCTGTGTCGACGCTGGCCGTGGCACGCTGCTCTGGACCAAGCCGGCCAGCGGCGCGGTCGGCGTCCATGGGGATGACAAATATGTCTTCGGTACCGAGGGCGACGGCAAGGTCGTAGCTTGGCGTCGTGCCGATGGCGAACGCGCCTGGACTTCTGAGATTCTGCGTTTTCGCGGCTTGAGCGCGCCGCTGGCCGTGGGCCGTTCGGTCGCGATCGGCGACCAGAGTGGTCTCGTGCATTGGTTGTCAAGGGATGACGGCAAGCCGTTGACACGCATGGCGACCGACGGTTCGGCTATCGTGGCAGCACCGGTGCTGGCTGGCGGGACCGTGGTTGTGCTTACCCGCAACGGTGGCATTTTCGGCTTTAAGCCGGAGTAACGGTCGGGCGCCTCGAAATGAAACCTGTGTTGGCCTTGGTTGGCCGTCCGAATGTCGGAAAATCCACGCTCTTCAACCGGCTGACCAAGTCGCGCGACGCCATCGTTGCCGATTTCGCCGGTTTGACGCGGGACCGTCATTACGGCAACGGCAGACTGGGTAAGCACGAGTTCATCGTGATTGACACCGGCGGCTTTGAGCCCGACGCGGTCAGCGGCATCTTCAAGGAGATGGCCAAGCAGACGCGCCAGGCCGTGGCCGAAGCCGATGTCGTGATTTTTGTGGTCGATGCGCGCGAAGGCATCTCGGCGCAGGACTACGATATTGCCAAATACCTGCGCCGCTTGGGAAAACCCTGTGTGCTGGCAGCGAACAAGGCCGAAGGCATGTTGGCCGGAGCGCAGTTGGTTGAGTTCTTCGAGCTCGGTCTGGGCCAGGTGCATGCGGTATCTGCTGCCCACGGCCAGGGCATCCAGACGCTGATCGAACTGGCGCTCGCGCCACTGCATCTCGACGACATTGGGGAGGCACAGCAGGAGACTGAACCCGGCGTCATCAAGCTGGCCGTGGCGGGGCGTCCGAATGTCGGCAAGTCCACGCTGATCAACACCTGGCTTGGTGAAGAGCGGCTCGTCGCTTTCGACCTGCCCGGGACGACGCGCGATGCGATCTCCGTTCCTTTTGAGCGCAATGGCCAGAAGTTCGAACTGGTCGATACGGCGGGATTGCGCCGGCGTGGCAAAGTGTTCGAGGCGATCGAGAAGTTTTCGGTCGTCAAGACGCTGCAGGCCATTGAGTCGTCCAACGTCGTGTTGCTGCTGATCGACGCCACGCAGGGCGTGACCGATCAGGACGCCCACATAGCGGGCTTCATTCTGGAGAATGGCCGTGCCGTGGTGTTGGCGGTCAACAAATGGGATGCGGTCGATGACTACCAGCGCGAGTTGGTGAAACGCTCGATCGAAACGCGATTGCCGTTTCTGAAGTTCGCCGCCTTGCACCTGATCTCGGCCACCAAACGCCAGGGTCTGGGACCGGTGTGGGCCTCGATCGCTCAGGCCTACCGGGCTGCCAACTGCAAGATGTCGACGCCGGTGCTGACGCGCTTGCTGCTCGAGGCAGTGCAGTTCCAGAGCCCCAAGCGCGCCGGCATGTACCGGCCGAAACTGCGTTACGCGCACCAGGGCGGCATGAATCCGCCGGTGATCATCATTCACGGCAATTCGCTGGAACACGTGAGCGACGCCTACAAGCGCTTCCTGGAAGGGCGTTTTCGCAAGGAATTCGACCTCGTGGGTACGCCCATGCGCATCGAGTTCAAGACCTCCGCCAATCCTTACGCCGACAAAGCCGCTTCGTGAAGCGAGGGACCGCGTCGTGCCTTGCTGGCGGGCATGGTTATTGCCAACTTTTTCGGGGCTTTAAGCGGGCGCGGCGCGGGAAGGCGTTTGGCTGTGGTATCGTCAGCCCCTTATCAATTTCTTGAACACGGAGAATATCGTGAACAACAAAGGTCAGTTGCTCCAGGACCCTTTTCTCAACGCGCTGCGTCGGGAACATGTACCGGTCTCCATCTATCTCGTCAACGGGATCAAACTGCAAGGGCAGATTGAATCATTTGACCAGTATGTCGTGCTGCTGCGCAATACGGTCACCCAAATGGTTTACAAGCACGCGATTTCCACCATCGTGCCTGGACGTGCCGTGAATTTCGCCAGCGGCGAGGGTGACGAACCTGCAGCCGCCTGATTCGGCGTTGGCCCCGACCATATTGGTTGGGGTTGACTTTGGTTTACCCAATTTCGACGGCAAACTCGAAGAACTTGGTTTGCTCGCACAGACCGCCGGTTTGACACCGGTGGCGCGGTTGACCTGCAAGCGCAGGGCACCTGATGCCGCACTCTTCGTTGGCAGCGGCAAGGCTGATGAAATCAAGTTGTTGGCGGCGCAACTCGGCGCCGTCGAGATCCTGTTCGATCAAAGCCTGAGCCCGGCGCAGCAGCGTAACCTGGAACGCCACCTGGAGTTGCCGGTTAACGACCGCACGCTTCTGATTCTTGAGATATTTGGCCAGCGCGCGCGCAGCCATGAAGGCAAACTTCAGGTCGAACTGGCGCGCCTGCAATACTTGAGCACACGCCTGGTGCGGCGCTGGTCGCACCTGGAGCGTCAGAGCGGCGGTATCGGCATGCGTGGCGGCCCGGGTGAAACCCAGATCGAACTGGATCGCCGCATGATCAACGACAACATCAAGAAGATCAAGGAACGCCTGGTCAAGGTCAAGCGCCAGCGTCAGACGCAGCGGCGCCAGCGCGAACGGCGCGACGCCTTCAACATCTCCCTGGTCGGCTACACCAACGCCGGTAAGACGACGCTTTTCAATGCACTGGTGAAAGCCCGCGCCTATGCCGCCGATCAGTTGTTTGCCACGCTGGACACCACCACGCGCCAGCTCTATCTGGGCGAGGCGGGGCGCTCGGTCTCGCTGTCTGACACCGTCGGCTTTATCCGCGATCTGCCGCACGGTCTGATCGACGCTTTCCAGGCCACGCTGCAGGAGGCGGTCGATGCCGACCTGCTGCTGCATGTGGTGGACGCCGCCAGTCCCAATTTTCTCGAACAGATTGCCGAAGTGCAGCGCGTGCTGCGCGAGATCGGAGCCGCCGATATTCCCCAGGTGCTGGTTTTTAACAAGCTCGACGCCCTTGAAATCGGTTCACACCCCCTGCAACTGGAAGACAGTTATGACCTGTTCGGGGTGAAGACGCCGCGGATTTTTCTGAGTGCCGCGCAGGGCGAGGGGTTGGACCTGCTGCGCCAGCGTCTGGCGAGCATTGTTGCTGGCGCCATGCCGCCGCTGCAGGAAGGGGACTATTCCCCGCAACTTGGGAATGACGGTTCTTGATTGGGCACAATCGGGTAACCATACACAAGAGAAGACGAGATGAAACTTCATTTACGCATCTTTCGCTGGGCTGATGTCCCGGGGCGGATCAGGGGCATGTTCAACCTGAATGACCCGCGCTGGGGTCGCAGCGACGACAAGCCGGCTGACGGCAGCAAGGCGCAGTCGGAGCCGCCCGAGGGCGATGCACCTCAGGGCCCGGCCAAGGGTGGAAATGACCGTGACCCGCGGCGTGGACAGAACCAGGGTCCGCCCGATCTCGAAGAGATGTGGCGCGACTTCAGCCGCCGTCTGGGCGGTTTGTTTGGTGGCGTCAAGAACGCCGGGCGCGGCTTTGGTGGTGGTGGAACGGGTGGCGGCTTCCAACCCGACATGAAGAGCACCGGCATTGGCATCGGCCTGATTCTGGGCGTGGTGGTGCTGATCTGGCTTGGAACCGGTTTTTTCATCGTGCAGGAAGGTCAGCAGGCTGTGAT
>CAIXNB010000066.1 GCA_903920695.1 uncultured beta proteobacterium | reverse complement strand
GGGGATGAACACCCCCCCCACCCGAAAGTGCAACCTATCTCGCCTCCAATAGCAACCGCAGCATCTTTAAGATCCCCAGTGACAAAGTCAGCCACAACGTTCGGGTCGATAGCGGCATCTAACTTCAATTTAAATCCGCCTATCCCAATATCTGCCCCAAACTCCATACTGATGCGCAATCTGCCGTCTGAATAGCCAGCACTTCCGCCACCTGAGCCACCCAACGATCCGGGCGATATCACCGATGCCGTTGACTGCAGACTTCCGGTATCGCCAGAGAGGCCTGCTGTCCCGCTCACCGAGACGCCTGCACCTACGGAGCCGCTTGTCGTGGTTCCAACTTGACCATTGCTGTAGCCTGCATTGGCCGTGCCGGAGGCGCCCGCACTCGCTGTTGCTGTTGTAGCGAGGTTGACTTTGCCAGCGTCGGTTGATGAATCGTAACCAACCTCCGCCTGCGCTGATGCACCCGCATTGGCCAATACTGTCAATCCTGTTGGATTTAACTTGGCTGAGACTAGTGCTTCGGTCATTGCTTGAGCGCTGGCATAGCCCGGGCTAAAATCCATCCTGACCTCTACGCCAGCGTTAGCCGACGCAACCAATTTGACGCCCGTTATTCCATATTGGGCCAAAGCCGAAGCGCTCGCTGTTGCGTTGGCAGAGAGTTCGGCGTCACCCACATTGGTTTGTGTTCCAGTGGCGGTGTTCGCAGTGACAGATTGGCTGGCGCTCAGGCCAGAAACAGCCTCTTTCGCGATGTCGATTGGATTGGGCGCATAGGCTGGTAGTGCAGGTATCAGCTGTGTGTTGGCAGTCGCGGCATCTGGGGCTATATAGGCCCCTAAATTCATGTTCAGGGTAGTGTCGGCATAGACATCCAGCGTTCCGATGTCATTTTTTCCATAGGTAGCTTCTGATGAATGGTCATTGGGCAATATTCGGTAATTCCCAGCGTCTTTTCCCGCAAGCCCCACAACGGGAAATGTAAAGCGCGAGAATGACAGGTTTTGAAACTCGACGGCAGCGTCCTTCACAAAACGGCCATTGGCAGCCACCATAGCGACATTGCCCGTCACGTCATCACCATTGATGGGGGTTCCGTTCGGGCCGCGCAAGGTGGCAACACCGGGCGTGCCAACCAAGCCAAAACCAGAGCTACCCACGAACACGGCACTGCTGGTCGCGTAACTGACCCACATCGGTGTGATGTTCAACACGCCGGGCACGCTGCCCGAAGAAGCCATCACGTAGTTGGGCGCAGAGGCCCCTGTCAGGCCCGTCAAGACTTGAAAATAATTGCCTATGGGCGTTTTGTCGTCGAGCGAGACTTTTTTGCCCTGTAAATCCAGCAAGCCGATCGTTCCACTGAGTCGGTCGCCCACCAAAGCACCAGGAACAATGATCTGACCGAGGTCAATCCCCGGAATCCATGGGTCGCAGGTGGTGGTGTTGCAGGCCTTGTAGTTACCATACTGACCCGAAGCATCGGTAATGGCGTAGGTGAGTGGTTTAGGGGCGACAGTCAGCTTGCCGTCTGTGGGAAGCAGGTAGTTGCTTCCAGCAGCCGCCACTCCACCATAGGTATACGTGCCAGCATCCGGTAGCGTGTCGACCCCGTGCCTGACACCCGCCCCGCCAACGGCGACGCTGATCGGTGTCGCGATCGGTTCACCGATTGTGACGACATCGCCTGGCAATATCCCAGACAACGAGTTCTTATCAATAGCGGGCAACTTATCGCCGTAGGTGATAGTCGGGTTACCTGCACCTTGACTCCATGTCAGCTGGAAGGGCTGGATGGTGAAAGTAAAATTTCGATTTCCATAAAGTAAAGCATCCGTCCATTGGTAATTGGCAGCACTCACCCCAACCATGTCCGTAAGAGTCGCATAGTAGTAGCCCACGGGTGTGCGAAATGGCAGCGACGTAGAGGCATCAGCTGCGGTGCCGCATTTGTATTGGCTGCACAAAAAAGAAACTGCCAAGACGGTGTCGCCAGGCAGCAAGCCCGAGTACACCCAAGGTAAAGCAGTCGATCCATAGGTAACCGACGCGTTGTTTGGGATGTCGATAGTGATCGGTTTACGAGTCACCTCAAAGCTGTTGCTGGCGGTGCCGACTGCATAGTTGCCAGCATTGCTTCCAATCAAATCCACCCCTGTTTTGTAGGTTCCTGCGTTCTGTCGATCCCCTATAACGAAGTACGGTGTTGCAAAATAGGGGAATAAAACTGCATCGTCTTTTCCAAATGGCGTTGTCACAATATCGTGGTTTCCTTCGGCAACCACGCTGAGTCCAGCCGTACTTCCATACACAGCGGTACTGACCGCTTGCCCCCCATCCATGACGATGGCGTTGCCAGAAATAGGTTTAGGCAAGATGGTCAACGTGCTGATATCAAGGCCTTTGTTCGATAACACATAATTCGACGCGTCGGCACCCGTCAGCTGCGCGCTGCGATACCAGTTATACGTCCCAACTTGATACGAGCCTGATTTTGAAAAAGGAATGTCAGGGGCCGTTTGCACAGCCTGTTTGACGTCTTGGCCCAATAGCACGCCTGTTAGATTGACTGTGGCATTTATCCCGTATGTGGATACTTCGCTGGCGCTCATCATCCCTGTAGGGCGGTAGTACGTACCATAAATTAATGGGTTAGTTTCGAAAACCCGTTGTCCATTCCAACTGAAGTTTATATACGAGTCGATGACCTTGGGTGCGATCGTAAGTGCACCACTACTATCAATTAACGTGTAGTTAGCAGCTTGGGCACCCGATATATTCTGGGTGTGCAGGCTATAACTTCCCGCATTGGTAAGGAAGTTTGGCACCGTGCCGTCAGCCAGAGTCGTCGGTCCAGGGTTCACTATGTCCCCTGCCAACACACCATCCAATTTTCCCAGGCCAAGCGCAACAGGGGTCCCGTAAACCGAATTCACAATGCCCATGTTGGAAGTGATGGTTTTTGGCAGGACCGTCAACAAAGCGGAAATGCTGCTTGGACTGGGCGGCGGCAACATGTAATTCGAGGCATCGCCAGTCAGGCCTGTGACCGACATCATGTAGTAGCCAGCCGGACTGCGCTCAGTCATAACGGTATTGCCAGGGAAGTAACCCGTCAAGCTGGCGCTATTGACGTAGTCGTATCCGATTTTTTCCACCCCCACTTGGTCCTGACCTACCAGGTTGCTGAATGAAATAGATCCCCTGTTATCCGGCACCAAGGTGCCATATATCGTGGTCATCGTCGGGATGGTGTAGGCTAGTTGACGAGGGGTAATATTGAAATTAGCCTGACTATTGATTAATCGATAATTCCATGCGTTAGGCCCATCCAGTGCTGTGGCTATCCTGCTGTAACTTCCGACGTTTAGGTAGGTGCCCATAGCAGGTAAACCGTCGGTATTTATATTTGTCAACACTGGGCTCACGACATCGCCGGGCACCAAACCGTCAATTGTTCCACCAAAGTTCACCGTGTCGCCATAGACGTAAGTGCTACTTGGGTTGGTTAACTGCACGGTCACGTTTTTGGGATTAATAGTGAGCGAGGATACGTTTTGACGACTATTTGCCACCATGTAGTTGGCTGAATCTGCCCCGCTCAATGCGTTCAGTGCCACGTTGTAAGTGCCAACGGGAGTGTGCGCATCAACGTTGCCGCCTCTCAATTGGTCATAGGCATACGTTTGCCCGGTGACGATGTCTCCAGGCAGAATGCCGCTGAGCGATGGATTGGCTAAAGACATGTCTGCCTGGGTTCCATACGTGCTGAAAAGCGAGTCCATACTGGCGACGCCCACTGGCTTGGGTGTGACGGTGACACGCTGCGGGGTGCTGACTGAGCGATCTAGGGAGTAGTTTGCCGCCCTGGCACCTATGATGGTGCCCAGATTGACCTGATAGCTGCCAACCGGCAGATTGCCGCTGCCGGTTGGCGCATAGGATGACGGGTAGGAAATGACCTGGGACGCGGTGACATCGGTGAGGTCCGCACTGAGTACCCCGAGGAACCATGGCGACGGCAATGAGGCCTGCCCATAGACCTGACTGGTGTCACTGCCAGCGTAAGAAATTATTTTTTTGTTGATGGTCAGCTTGCCAAGATCAGATTCGTTGATCCATCTGTAATTGCTGCTGCTGGCACCAAGCAAACCACTTATCCTCCACATGTAGTCTCCCGCAGGCGTTCGGTAGTCCAACGAGGCATTGCGCACGTCAGGCACGACCATGTCGCCCGACAGTACACCGGGCAAAGAGACGCCTGCGGACAGGTTGGCCATGTCCCCATACGTACTGGCGATGTCAACATAATTTGCGCTGATCTGCTTTGGACTCACCGTATAGACACCCGAGGCGTTACCCCCCGCTGCAATGGTGTAGTTACCTGCTGCTGCGCCGGTCAAGCTGACCACGTCTGCCGCGTAGGTCGATGCCGGCGTTTTTGCATTTAGGCTGGCCGTCTGTCCAGCCGCTGAGAGCGCTACCAAAGGAGCAACATCATCGCCCGCGAGGACCCTACTGAGTGAGGCAATGGGCATGGTGCCTGCCGAGCCGTAGACTTGCTCGCCGTTCGGAACGGTGTAGTTGAGCGCCTTCGGCGCGATGCTCAATGTGCCACTGACAGCGCCTGTGCTCAAGTCCAAAAAATAATTGCTGGCCTTGGCGCCGGAAAGGCCGGTCAAGCTGAAGCTTGAGGCACCCGCGTTAACCTTTGGATTGAAACCAAAGCCCATGCCGTTGTTGTCCATGGTGACGTTGGCGGCTCCATTGAGCGTGGCCAGCGGAGTCAGCATGTCGCCATTGACCAGGCCGTTCAGGCTGGCCACAGCATCTGGCGATCCGTAGGTGTAGGCGCCATTCGATACGTTAGACGTCACCCTGCGTTGGGTAATAGTGAGCGGAATAGATGATGCACTAAGGTCAACAAAATAGCTGCCGGTTAGCCCGCTGGCCAAGGCCGCGCTGCTGGTGGCTGACAGTGACAAGTTGTTATTGCCTGCCGACGCCAACACACCAGGCCCGCTGAGTGCCAACGAACCGGTGCCCAAAATATCACTTAAGAAATCGGCCGCCGTGGTGCTGCTGGAATGCGCGGCGACACGCAACAAGGGCGTTGTCAAGTTGGTCATATTAGGGTCGCTGTCACCATACACCCGCGTCAGGCCCGGCTGGCTATCGAGTTCAAGTCGCACGGCATCGTTGCCTGAAAAATTACCCAAGCGCGTGATCACGCCATTTTCAATGAACTTAATTCCTCCTACGCCAGTGAAAGTACCGCCGGTTTTCTCATTGGTCCAGGTGACGTGTTGTCCACTAAAAGACGCATCCCAATCCATCCAACTGTGTAGATTGCCAGTCAAGCTGATGGTGTCGTAGACATGTATCTCGTCCGTCAGGTATATTTTCGCAGCGCTAATTGCCGTGGGCGAAATTACTGCGGTCAGGCCGTTGCCGTTGAACTTGCTGAGCCAGATGCCATCAACTTCGCGGTTCGTATTACCCGCGCCGTCGGAGAGGGTTAGAGACAGGTTGCCGTTGCTGTTAATAAAGTTGGCGCTCCGTAAAACGATGGACGCGGCGCCAGCACCTCTTTCAACATCGACCACGCCATGCGCGGCCGTGTCGTTGGCCACGATGGTCCAATTGCCATCTGCCGTGGTGAAGTTGCCGTTGAGTGTCACCGAACGCCCGGCCGACAGATTCAGATTCCCGCCTGACGTTGTGGACGTTCGTGTCACATAGGCGTTACCCAGCCAGTTAATGTCCTGGCTGGCCTGCAGGTTGACCGTGGTACCGGCGCTGAGCAAGGCCGTGACATCTGCATCCAACAGATGGGTTATTGAGCCGGACGGCGCATAGCTATAGTTCGCGGCAGTATCTGTCCCGAATGAGTCGATCACGATGTCTTGCGGATCAATCAAAAGGTTGCCGCCCTTGCCCAGATCAATACGCTTCAGCGCAACCGATTGCACGGTTGACTTGGCAGACACCTCCACCGAGCCACCGGAGACGACGCCACGCGCCGAGATGGCGCCTTGCATCACCGTGCTGTTGTCGCTCCAAACAATGGCGGTGCCGCCCGTTCCCGCAGGGCCGGTGGCGGACACATTGATGTTGCTGGCGGCGTCAATGCTGGTCGTTGTGGCGTTGATGATGGCAGGCGTATTGCCAAAGCGTCCTGCAAAAAGTGCAGCGTTCTCGGAGTCGGCTGACTGCTCTCGACCGCCTTGAAAAGCGCCCCCCACGCGTACCAAGCCACCACGCTTGGTGCCTGTGGCGCTGAGTGATGCGCCTTCAAGTGTGACGGTGGCGCCCGTCACATCAATCCGCCCGCCCATGGTTTCACCATCAGCGCTCAAAGCGCCTGAGACACGCACCGTGCCACCCGGGCCCCCTTCGAGCACAATGGCGCCGTTCTTGCCGGCGACACTGCGGGCGCGGATTTCACCTGGCATGTTCACGGCTTCACGCAAAGCCTGCCTTACGGTGGCCGCCTTCAGCATGACCATGCCACCATCGGCCTGAATCACACCGCTGTTCGTCACTAAGGCTTGGCCATCGGCAGCCACCGCGCTGGTCGGCAGCATCACCTGCAAAAAGCCATCACCGCTGAAATCGAGCGTAGCCGCCTCGCCCGAGCCAAGCGCCACTTTGCCCAGCGTGGCACTGATCAGCCCTTCGTTGGCAACCGTGCTACCCAGCAGTCCCGCCGTGCCGCCGGGGCCCGTCATGATCTGGCCGCGATTAACAACGGCACCGCCTTTGCCACTGAACAGGTACTTGCCGCCCATGAACGCGTTCTCATCCATGCGTAGCGTCGAGGCAATGAAGCCCGCGCGCGTATCCACCAGACCCGTCGGTGTGATGGCAATGCCGTTCTGATTGATCAGATAAACCGAGCCATTGGACGTGAGCGTTCCGGCGATTGAGGAGGCGCTATTGCCAGTCACGATATTCAGGGTCGCAGCGCCTGCATTGGGCTGAGCAAAAGTGACTTGCTTGCCCTGACCGATGCTGAAATCATTCCACTTGATCACGGCCCGCTGGGTGCTCTGGTTTACTAGCAGGGAACCCTTCGCAGGCATTTGTATCGAGGCAGCACCCGCAGTCACCTGCGCACCAGTCGGCAAATCAAGGGCTGACGAGGCCATTGAGAGCGCCGAAAGTCCCAGCAATGCGAGTGCACTGACAACGCGTTTTCTCGCCGAGGTAGATTTACCGTGTCCTTTGGAAATCTCGGAAACGGCAATCCAGGTATTGGAGCTCTGGCTCCAGACAATGCGGTAGTGGTGGTTCAAAACTGCACCTGGCCTTTTAAAAATAGCTGGTTGTCGTTGAATACAGACGGATCGGACTCGTGGCGCCCATACTCCATCGACAAGTTCACTTTATTCCACTGCATACGCAGGCCAAAGCCGAACGCTTTGCTAAGTCCTTGCGCTGTTCCTGTGGCGAGTTGGGTGGTCGTCTTGCCTGCCGCGCCAAAGACATAGGGCACCAGATTCACGCTCTCTGCGCCAGCCTGCCAAGTCACAGGCCGCATGAACTCTTGACGCAACATCCAGCCGCTGTCATCAGAAATCGAACCCGAAACAAATGTTGACAGTGCATCTTCACCGTCAAGGCTGAATAACTCGCTACCTGGCAGCACACCTTTAAGCGCTTTTTGCACGCGCAGTGATGTTTTGGACTGCACGTCTATGGGGAGTTGCTGCTCGTATGCCACATTGGCTTCAAGTTTGACGAAGGCCGGATCTGCATCTGTGCGCGACATTGCGATACCACTGCTGGCCACATCTGCCTTGGTGCGGCCACCCATGCCAGACAGTCCACCAGAAAGAGTGGCGCCGACGTTGACGCGACTTGATGACTCAAATGACTTGGTCCAAGTCGCGCCCACCCGCGCTACGTGCAGTCGATCCTCGTCGAGGACATACGCACCCTGGCTAGAGCCATCGGCGGCTGTCACCTCAAACTGGGGCAAGGTATCGGTTTGATTGATGGCTTCCAGCGTTCCGGTCATCGTCAGTTCTTCCTGGCGATTGAGGATCAGCGGGTAAATTAGGCGCAGGGTGTAGCGCTCGAATTTACTCAGCGTTTGGGGCGCGCCGGGTTGGGGTGCAGGCTGGCTAATCGAAGTCGTATATTCGGGGTTGATTGACAGGCCATTGCTACCTAGCGGAATGATGAACCCGCCACCGGTCACGCGTCTCGGCGCATTGCCCTGAAACGTTACACCCCAGTCCTGCCCGCCAGAAACGTTGGCATATGCTTGCATGCCAACGCCAACAGGCTCGTTTAGAGTGACTTGCAACGTGGTTTGCCACGGGCCCAATGCGTTTGAGAGGCGGTCGTCTGCGGAAACCGATCCACTGGCGCGTGTGAAATTACCCTCAAGCACCAACACAACGCCGCCGGGTTCAGCGCCTGGCCCCATGGTGCTGCGCAATTCCAAACCAGGTGCTCGCCCCGCAATGGTCAGCACTCGCTCTAGTGCATCACGACTCACTCGGCGCTGACCGACCAAACGCTGCATCACCGTCAATACGCGGCTGCGTGAGCGCTCATCTATAGCGCTGGCGTCGATTCGCTCAACGAACCCGTCCAGAACGATCAACTGCAGGGTGTCGCCGTCATTAAGCGACTGCGGCGGCAAAAGTACACGCACCAATGCAAAGCCCGCTTCGCGATAAAGCATTTCAATGGATTCGGCCAACTTGTAGAGATTGGCGACGGAGACGCGTTGGGCTCGAACCTGTGGCAGCAGCGCTTCAGTGCCGGTCGTGAACTCAGGAAATCCGTCTTTAACAGTGACATCGCCGATTCGCACAAATAGTTCTGCCGCATTGGGGGGGACTTCTGCAGGGGCCGATTGCGGCAATTGTGCAGGTGGTCTAGTGGGTGTTTCTGGCCGAAGATCACGCGGCGTGACGAGCGGCGCTTGCTG
This sequence comes from uncultured beta proteobacterium, assembly GCA_903920695.1. Classification (GTDB taxonomy): domain Bacteria; phylum Pseudomonadota; class Gammaproteobacteria; order Burkholderiales; family Burkholderiaceae_C; genus Rhodoferax. The sequence continues at coordinate 438 of CAIXNB010000066.1, read as the reverse complement.
GGCTGATGCCAGGAGTGGGGCAAAGCAAAACGGCAATACCCATACGAGGCGTGAAGCGGCGCGGACCGACGCAAGCCGTATCGCAGTCAACCGAGGGGGTTTAACCAACGCCAGCTTACTTTTAGAATGTATCGCTGGGGCAACGTTTGATTTTGTAATCGGGAACATATGAGGTTTTGGGTGTCCGGGTTTTGTTCTATTGATGCTGCTAAATGCGTTTTTGTTTGAAAAACTTTGGATGTACTTGACCTTAAGCAAGGACGGGATATTTGTCTGTCCCTAGAAGTGGGGACAAGCTCATCCTGGCCGGGCGCTAGAAAGCGGCCATTTGTGTGTCACTATTCGCCCGTATTCGCATCTCCTTCGAGATGAAAACCCAATTCTTTGGCGCTCAAGATTCCTGACCCACCTGTGCTCACCGAAAGCTGACCCACCGAG
>CAIXNB010000065.1 GCA_903920695.1 uncultured beta proteobacterium | reverse complement strand
TGAGAAACGCGCATGCGCAATTCTCCTCTGAAAATCCAAAAAACGCAACAAAATCAATACTTATTGCGAACAGAGCCACTTCTGATCAGTATCCCCCGCTGCGGGAGTTCGGTCAACGCTTCCGTGTTGCTCCTACGCCTTGTCGATGCAGGCGACACGCATCATTCGCCAAGATTGGGGAAGTCACGACCCTGGCCCAGCGTGAGCTTTGGCGCGCCCAGCGCGCCCCCGCGATGCGTGGGGCGACCGCAGTGATGATCAGAGTGACACGCTGTCAAAGGTCTCGTAGGTTTTCTTGAGCCAATTCTTGACGCGTTGGCGCTCCAGCAAGCCCAGTGCGTCGGCGCCCGATGGGCGGTTCAAGGCGGCCCAGAAGCTGGCATTCTGGCGGTCGATCTTGCGCATGCTGGCTTCCTGCAACAGGCCTAGATTGAGGACGCGAGCGCCGACCTGTACCGCCTTTTTCAGTGCGTCTGATTGTTCGAGCTGCGAGAAGTCGGTGCCGCGTCCGTGGTTTTTGAGCACGAAGTAGTTGGGACCCGCGCCATAGGTTTCGATCAGGCGATCAAGCAGGTCGACCGAGTCTTTGCCGGCGTCTGCGATATGCCAGAAATTGACCGTGACACCGAGCTCGGCCATGACACTGAACAGGTCTGAATCGCCAATCCAGCGCGCCACCGGCGCCGCCGTTTGTGCCGCCAGGTCCACGATGACGCTTTGCCTGGGGCCCTCTTGGACTTCTTCAAATGCCATGGCAATCGCGTCCAGGCTTTCGTAGCTGTCGACGACGACCGGGGATGCAAAGTCCTGGTAGAAGCGGGTGAAGGTGGTATGCGAGCGATCGGTATCGAAACCGGTAAAGGGCAGACTCTTGTCGATAAAGTACTGGGCCAGAACGCGGGCCACGACGGACTTGCCGACGCCGCCTTTTTCGCCGCCGATGAAATTGAGTGAGCTCATAATTTGGAATTTCTTGTTGAATGGATCGAAGTCGGCTTGCTCGTAGCGAGCGCCACGGCTTTACTTGGTGCCGGCGTCGCCCAGCTTCAGGAAGTCGCCATCCTGGCCCAGCGACAGCAGCCCGGCCTGGGCATAGATGCCGAGTTTGGCGCGGGTATCGACGATGTCGAGGTTGCGCATGGTGAGCTGGCCGATGCGGTCGGCTGGCGAGAACGGCGCGTCTTCCACCTTTTCCATACTCAGGCGCTCGGCCGCATAGGTCAGGTTGGGTGATGTCGTGTTGACGATCGAATAGTCGTTGCCGCGGCGCAGTTCCAGCGTCACTTCACCGGTGACGGCGCGCGCCACCCAGCGCTGCGCGGTCTCGCGCAGCATGATGGCCTGCGGGTCGAACCAGCGGCCCTGGTACAGCAGGCGGCCGAGCTTGCGCCCGTTATCGCGGTACTGCTCAATCGTGTCCTCGTTGTGGATGCCGGTGACTAGGCGCTCGTAGGCGATGAAGAGCAGGGCCAGGCCCGGGGCCTCGTAGATGCCGCGGCTCTTGGCTTCGATGATGCGGTTCTCGATCTGGTCGCTCATGCCCAGGCCGTGGCGGCCACCGATGCGATTCGCTTCGAGGATCAGTGTCACCAGATCCGGGTAGGCAAGGCCGTTGAGCGCGACGGGTCGCCCTTCTTCAAAGCGCACCGTCACTTCTTCGCGTTTGACTTCGACTTCGTCCTTCCAGAACGCCACGCCCATGATCGGGTTGACGATCTTCATGCCGGTGCTCAAGTGCTCCAGGTCTTTCGCCTCGTGCGTGGCGCCGAGCATGTTGGAGTCGGTTGAATAGGCTTTCTCGGCCGACATCTTGTAGCCAAAGCCGGCCTTGGTCATGAAGGCCGACATCTCGGCACGGCCACCGAGTTCGTCGATGAACAACTGATCGAGCCAGGGCTTGTAGATCTTCAGGGACGGGTTGGTCAGCAAGCCGTAGCGATAGAAGCGTTCGATGTCATTGCCCTTGAAAGTGCTGCCGTCGCCCCAGATGTTGACCTCGTCCTCCTTCATCGCGGCCACCAGCATGGTGCCGGTGACGGCACGGCCCAGCGGCGTCGTGTTGAAGTAGGTCACGCCGGCGGTGGAAATGTGGAAGGCACCGCTTTGCAGCGCGGCAATACCCTCGGCCGCCAACTGGCTGCGGCAATCGATCAGGCGCGCCAGCTCGGCGCCGTATTGCATGGCCTTGCGCGGGATCTCGTCGTAGTCGGTTTCGTCGGGCTGGCCCAGGTTGGCGGTGTAGGCGTAGGGCAGGGCGCCCTTTAACTTCATCCAGTGCAGTGCGGCGCTGGTGTCCAGTCCGCCGGAGAAGGCGATGCCGACTTTCTGTCCGACGGGGAGGTTTTGGAGAATGGTGGCCATGTTGTTTGCGGTGCAGTATTGGGTAATCGGTGATTTTAGGCGAGCCACACCACTGCGGCGCGGGTCATGCGTACTCGGCGACAATGGCGGTGCCTATGAAGACCGACCCGCAAACCCTGGACCAGTGGCTGACGCACTGTGAGCAACTGCACCCGAAGGCCATCGACATGGGCCTGGAGCGCGTCAAGAGCGTGGCGCAGCGCATGGGGCTTGGCTTCACCTGTCCGGTGTTCACTGTGGCCGGTACCAACGGCAAGGGCTCGACCTGCGCTATGTTGGAGTCCATCCTGCGCCAAGCCGGCTACCGCACCGGTCTCTACAGTTCGCCGCATCTGGTGCATTTTGAGGAACGGCTGCGCCTGAACGGCGAACCGGTGTCGGCGAGCGCACTGGTGCCAGCCTTCGCTCGCGTGGAACAGGCGCGCTGCCAGCAGGAACTCCCTATCTCGCTGACCTATTTCGAGTTTTCCACGCTGGCCATGCTTGACGTGATGGCGCATTCAGGTCTGGACGTGGTGATTCTGGAGGTGGGCCTGGGCGGCCGGCTCGACGCCGTCAACATCATTGAGCCCGATTGCGCGCTGATCACCAGCATCGACCTTGACCACATGGATTTTCTGGGACCCGACCGCGAGGCCATCGGCCGCGAGAAGGCCGGCATTATGCGCACTGGCCGCCCCGTGATCGTTGGCGACCCGATGCCGCCGCAAAGCGTGCTCGATCACGCCAAGGCCATTGATGCCGATATTTGGCGCTTCGGCCATGACTTCAAGGTCTCGGGTGACAAGCTGCAGTGGAGTTGGGCCGGGCGCGGCCGGCGCTACAGTGGGCTGGCCTACCCGGCGCTGCGCGGCGCCAATCAGCTGCTTAACGCCGCTGGTGTGCTGGCCGCGCTCACGGCCCTGCGCGAGCGCCTGCCGGTGGCGGCGCAGGCGGTGCGCAGCGGGCTGGCGCTGGTCGAGTTGCCCGGGCGCTTTCAGGTTATTGCCGGGCAGCCGGCGCTGGTGCTCGATGTGGCGCACAACCCGCACGCGGTGGCGGCGCTGGTGGCCAATCTCGATGTCATGGGCTACTTCCCGACCACGCACGCCGTGTTTGGTGCCATGGCCGATAAGGACATCCGCTTGATCCTCGAACGTGTCAACCCGGTGGTCGATAAGTGGTATTTCACCGATTTGCCAACGCCGCGGGCTGCGCCGGCCAGCCTGCTGCTGGCGCAGTGGCAGAGCCTGAAGAAGCGCCGCAGCGTCAGCGCCACGACCCACGCCGACCCGCTGCAGGCCTTGCAGGCGGCCATCGCCGCGGCAGACCCCGCTGATAGAATCATCGCCTTTGGGTCGTTCTATACGGTAGGCGGCATTTTGAAAGACGGTGTGCCGCGTTTGAACGCGAAACACACGCCCAATCTTTGAACCCCTGAGTCTGCACATAATGGCTTTTTTCAAGTTCCGCAAAGGTGGCGACGAGCCATCGGGCGCACCCGCCCAACCGGAGAGTATCGAAGCGATGCGCAAGCGCGCCAAGCACCGTTTGATCGGGGCTGCGGTGCTGGTGCTGATTGGCGTGATCGGATTTCCGATTTTGTTTGACAAGCAGCCGCGCCCGATCTCGGTTGATATCCCAATCGAGATTCCGGACCGCAACAAAGCCAAATCCCTGAGCATTCCCGAACCAGTGGCCGCGCCCGCAGCACCAGTCACCGCGTCGACCCCGGCCGTGCTGCCAGTGCCAGTGGCGCCGCCAGCGGCTGCAGCCAAGGTGGAAGAACAGCTTGTTCCGGCTTTGGCGCCGGTGGCCCCGGCAGCGTCAAAGGCGCTTGCCAAGGCAGAGTCAAAACCAGTCGAGAAGGCGCCTGAGAAGGCAGTGGCTGCACCCGTCAAGGTCGATGAGGGCAGCCAGGCCAAGGCCTTGCTGGAAGGCAAGGACGTGGCGAAGAAGGTCGATGCCAATGCCGGCCGCTTGGTGGTGCAGGTGGGCGCGTTTTCTGACGCGACGCGGGCGCATGAGGTTCGTTTGAAACTTGAGCATGCCGGTCTGAAGACCTATACCCAGGTCGCAGAGACCAAGGATGGGCGCAAGACGCGCGTGCGCGTCGGCCCTTTCGCCACCAAGGCCGAGGCCGACAAGGCGGTCGCGAAGATCAAGAAGCTTGGCCTGCCTGCTGCCACGCTGAGCCTCTAGAAAGTGCGGCTGCAAACCCGTTCCCATGGCCGCGCTTGACTGGATCATTCTGCTGATGTTGCTGGTTTCGCTGGCGCTCGGTGCCTGGCGCGGTCTGGTGTATGAGGTGATTTCGGTGCTGAGTTGGGTTGCGGCCTTCATCCTGGCGCGCTGGCTGGCGGACGATCTGGCGCAGCGGCTGCCGATGAGTGAGGCCAACGCGACGCTGCGCTATGTGGTCGCCTTTGCGTTGATTTTTGTGCTGTCGGTGTTTGCGGGCGGTTTGCTGGCCGCGCTGGTCAAGAAGTTTTTTTCGGCAGTCGGCCTGCAGCCGGTTGATCGTGTCTTGGGCGCGCTATTTGGTCTGCTGCGCGGCCTGTTGTTTTTGTTGTCGGCAACGCTGGTCATCGGTATGACACCGCTTAGAACGGGTCAATGGTGGCAGGAGTCGGTTGGAGCGGCCTATGCCCGCCAAGCACTGACCGCCCTGAAGCCGGTGTTGCCGCAAGAGTTTGGAAGGTACTTACCATAATGTGTGGAATCGTCGGCGTTGTCAGCAGCGCACCCGTTAATCAACTTATCTATGACGCGCTGCTGCTGTTGCAGCATCGCGGTCAGGATGCCGCCGGTATCGTGACGCAGCAGGAGTGCAAGTTCTTCATGCACAAGGCCAAGGGCATGGTGCGTGACGTCTTTCGCACGCGCAACATGCGTTCGCTGCCGGGCAACTGCGGACTCGGTCAGGTGCGCTACCCGACCGCTGGCAATGCCTACAGCGAGGAAGAGGCGCAGCCGTTCTACGTCAACGCGCCGTTTGGCATCGTGCTGGTGCACAACGGCAACCTCACCAACGCGCAGGCGCTTAAAGCCGAGTTGTTCAGCACCGACCACCGCCACATCAACACCGAGAGCGATTCCGAAGTTCTGCTCAACGTGCTGGCCCACGAGATCGAAAAAACCACACGCGGCCTGCCGCTGCAGCCGCACGATGTGTTCGAGGCGGTGCGCCGCGTGCACCGCCGCATCAAGGGGTCCTATGCGGTGATCGCCATGATTGCCGGTCATGGCGTGCTGGCGTTTCGGGACCCGTTCGGCATCCGTCCGCTGTGCCTCGGGCGCGGCGCGGGCACGGTGCTGGTGGCCAGCGAATCGGTGGCGCTGGAAGGCACATCGAACAAGTTTGAGCGCAATATCGCACCGGGCGAAGCCGTCTTTATCGACCTCAATGGCAAGCTGTATGCGCAGCAATGTGCGGAGCACCCGGTCCTCAATCCCTGTATCTTTGAGTACGTCTACCTGGCCCGACCCGATTCGGTGATGGATGGCATTTCGGTCTACCAGGCGCGCCTGAACCTGGGCGCAACCTTGGCCAAGCGCGTGATCTCCACCGTGCCGCCCAACGAGATCGATGTCGTCATTCCGATCCCGGAATCGAGCCGACCGAGCGCCGCGCAACTGGCACAACTGCTCGGGCTGCCGTACCGCGAAGGCTTTGTCAAGAACCGCTACGTTGGGCGCACCTTCATCATGCCGGGGCAGTCAGTGCGCAAGAAATCGGTGCGCCAGAAGCTCAACGTGATCGCCAGCGAATTCAAGGGCCGCAACGTGCTGCTGGTGGATGATTCGATCGTGCGCGGCACCACCAGCCGCGAGATCGTGCAGATGGCGCGCGACGCCGGCGCACGCAAGGTCTATATGGCCAGCGCCGCGCCGCCGGTGCGCTATCCCAATGTGTATGGCATCGATATGCCGACCTCGGACGAACTGGTGGCGCACAACCGCACGGTCGAGCAGATCCGCCAACTCATTGGCTGCGACGCGCTGATTTACCAGGACGTTGACGGCATGAAGAAGGCCATCGGCTCGCTCAATCCCGAGATCAAGGGCTTTGATGCTTCGTGTTTTGACGGCGTTTACGTCACCGGCGACATCACGGCGGATGACATCGCCCGGCTCAATGCAAACCGCGTGGTGGTCGACGAATCGGCCGAAGACAACTCGCGCCTGGCGCTTCCGAATCACGAAGAATGAACATGACCCACAAGCATTTGCCCGAAACCCTGCATCCTGAAACGCTGGCGGTGCGTGCCGCCGCGGCGCGTAGCCAGTACGGCGAAAACTCGGAAGCCCTGTACCTCACCAGCGGCTATGTGCAGCCTTCGGCTGCAACGGCGGCGGCGCGCTTTAATGGTGACGAGGAGGGCTTTACCTACGGGCGCTACGGCAACCCCACGGTGGCCAGCTTTGAGCAGCGCTTGGCGGCGTTGGAGGGCAGCGAGGCGGCGATTTCAACGTCTTCGGGCATGGCCGCCATCCTGATGATGTGCATGGCGCTGCTCAAGAGTGGCGACCACATCGTCTGTTCGCGGTCGATGTTCGGCTCCACCATCAAGCTGATCGGGACCGACCTGGCGCGCTTCGGCGTCGAGTCGAGCTTTGTGCCGCAGACCGATCTGTCGGCCTGGAAAGCGGCGCTGCGCCCCAATACCCGCTTGCTGTTTGCCGAGACACCGACCAACCCGCTGACCGAGGTCTGCGACATTGCGGCGCTGGCCGAGATGGCACACCAGGCCGGCGCGCTGCTGGCCGTGGACAACTGCTTTGCCACGCCCATCTTGCAGCGCCCGGTGGCGCTGGGTGCAGACATCGTCATGCACTCCGGCACCAAGTACCTGGACGGGCAGGGCCGCGTCATGGCCGGTGCCCTGTGCGCCAGCGAACAGTTGGTGCTGGAAAAGTTTTTGCCCGTGCAGAAAAACAGCGGCATGGTGCTGTCGCCCTTTAACGCCTGGGTCGTGCTCAAGGGCATGGAAACGCTGGACATTCGCATGCGCGCCCAAAGCGCCCGCGCGCTGGAACTGGCCCAGTGGCTGGAGCAACAGCCCCAGGTGGGCCGCGTGTTTTACCCCGGCTTGCCCAGCCACCCGCAGCACGAACTGGCCATGCGCCAAATGTCGGGCCTGGGTGGCGCCGTGCTGTCGTTTGAAGCAAAAGCCAGCTCGCCCGAGCAAGCGCGTGAACGCGCCTTTCATGTGCTGGACAGTTTGCAAACCCTGTCGCTGTGCACCAACCTGGGCGACACCAAAACCCTGCTCACGCACCCGGCCAGCACCTCGCACGGCAAACTGGCCGAAGCCCAGCGCCAAGCCGCCGGCATAGGCCAAGGCCTGATCCGCATGGCCGTGGGGCTGGAGCACCCTGAAGACATGAAGGCCGACTTGCTGCGTGGC